>JAKVAZ010000014.1 GCA_022447225.1 Fuerstiella sp.
GAAGAGAATGTTCCGCGAGTTGTGGCTCAATAGAGAAATCAAATCTGATCCCGAACAGCTATTCGCCAAAATCACCATTCCCAATCCACCAGCAACCAGCAGGTGGGATCTTCTTTATAATGATGGTGAAGATGGCTGGGATACGTTCTCAGGTAGACTGACACGTCTAAAGGCTGAGGGATTGCCAGTAGATGATGCTATGGGCTGGAAGGAAATCTTCTTTTCAGCGGAAGAATTGGCGGAATTCATCAGCTTAGTGCGTGAGCTACTGGAAGATTCAAAAGACCTGAAAGACGTTCGTGTATTTGGTGCCGTGATGTTTTCAGCATTTACTGGTGCCAGAAGATCAGAACTTCTTAGGGTGCGACGTACAGACATCCAACTGGATGGTCGCAAAGTACGCCTGATGCTCCGAAAGGGCGAAACTGAGAAGAAATACCGCATCCATTGGATGCCGTTACACGATACGTTGGCGACGTTCCTTGAAACGTATCTCCAGCAAATTCCTGCTGAGCAGGAATGCATATTTGCTGAGAACGATCAGCACCTGTTGGGGTCGGGAGATTTCACTGATACAGGCGTGCGTGATAAAGCGAATCGCCTTGGCAAGCTTCTGCGGAACGCACTCACTGGCACAAAATTCCAGTATGTTGCAGGCTTCCACATCTATCGCCATACATTGAATTCAATGCTGGTCAATGCGAGTGGTGATACTGATCAAGTGATGGGTATCATCGGCCACAAGACTCGGCGGATAAACGAACTTTATCAGCACGCCGATAGAGACCAGAAGATGATCCGAAAGAGCAAAATCATCAGCAGTATTGAGATCGGAAAGGGTACCACGGAGGTACAGGATACCGTCATGCCTGCACCAAAAATCGCAGACCCAATGAAAACAAAGTCGGGACGACAAGATTTGAACTTGCGACCTCTGCACCCCCAGTGCAGCGCTCTACCAGGCTGAGCCACGTCCCGTAAGCGATCACTATATCAGGTTGGATCCCAGTCGCAATTCGATATTCATCCCTGATGGCGCCTTCACCGCCCACGACCAGGCTGGCTGGTGACCGGGTTGTGAGCATGGATGAATCCGCATGCGTTCGGTTACTGAATCGATCTGGCTGTAATCTTTGAGATTTCCTACAACACGGGCGGCTTGCACTGTCAGGGGGTGTTGTGACAGTGATTTCCGGGCTAACTAAGAATGATCCTGCAATGGATTGCGGGGGGGGAGCCGGAGATGCCTTGCTGATGTGTCATGGATGATATTATGGGCGAACACAGACAGGATCCTGTATTTTCGGCTGCTGGCGGCGATTCGCTGCCCATTTCATATGATTCGCTGCTCGACTTTCCCAGGGATCCGATCGCCTGTATGAAACGGTTGCAGGCTGAATTTGGTGACTTGGCCGTTCTGGAGGAAGACGGGAAACGGCTTGTTTTTGTATTTTCCCCGGACCTGAATCGTCAGGTACTGACGGACACGGATGCATTTCATTCGCGGTTCTTTGCCGTTCGAGGTGGTCGTCGTTCCGCACAACGTCGTGTGACGTCAGGGTTGCTCAGCCAAAACGGTACAGATCATCGTGAATCACGACGCGCGATGATGGACGTATTCACGAAACGGATGTTGCCGCAGTTTCATGAAACAATCACCAAACTGACCTGTGATATGATGGAATCCTGGCGGAATGGTGACGTCCAGGATCTGAATGGTGAGATGGTCCGGTTGATGCTGCGGCTGACCAGTGCTCTGTTGTTTGGAATCGATGATGTTGCCTACTCCGTCGAGCTCGGAGAAAAAATTGATCGATGGGTGCGCTGGAATCATGAAGTCGGAATGGGAGCAATGGTTTCATCCAGTCGATTCTCCGACGGCTACGATTCGCTGCTGGGGATGGCTGAGGAACTCGAAGTCAGTGTTCGCGAAATGTTCCGGCGACATCGTCACGGAAACGATCAGCGTGTGAATATTCTGAGTCTGTTGTTACAGGCTCAGGCGGCGGATTCCGGAATGACGGACGAGCAACTGGTGGGGCATGTGACGTTGTTGTTTGCGGCCGCTCATCTGACCACGGCACATACGCTCAGCTGGACCCTGTTGCTGCTGGCCCAGCATCCTCAGGTTATGGAGCAAATTCGTGCGGAGATGGACAGAGATGACAAATCTTTGACACCCGATCATTCCACTATCGAATCGATGACCTGTCTGGATCAGGTGATTCGGGAGAGTATGCGCGTCCTGCCCGCATCGTCGTATTCGCAGCGAGTGTGTGTCAGGGCCACACAACTGGGGCCGCTGAATCTGCCGCCCATGACACCCGTAATTTTCAGTCAGTATATCACTCACCACAGACCGGACCTGTACCCGGATCCTGATCGATTTCAGCCCGAGCGATGGGATTCAATCACACCGACATCATATGAATATCTGCCGTTCGGGGCCGGGGCAAGACGCTGTATCGGAGCTCCTCTTGCTATGGTGGAACTGCGTACCGTGTTGACGGTGATGCTTAAGAAGTTCCATTTTGAATTGTTGCCGGGATCGATTGTTGATGGTCAGGTGGTGTCCACCATGCTGGGGCCGACCACCACAGTCCCGACACGACTGCTGTCGACAACAGAAATTCCGTCGGCGGTGCCTGTTGCCGGCACCATTCGGGATTTGGTTAAACTGCCGTCAGCACCATTTTCCGGCAGTCAGCGGAAGGCCGCCTGAGACACGAGTTCCTGCGGGCAGTGTTCGAACCGGAGCCGTGCAGCCCTTCAGAGTGTTATGACGGATACGGTGGTTTTATGCCTGCTGTTGGAACTCCGGTTTGCGGCGTAGCAGGTCAAATGCCTCGAAATACGCATGACCTTATTTCAGACTGACTGCGGTTGAGCCGAGGTGCATCCGCAATCTGTGACTTGGTTTCGACTTGCGATTGCGACAGGGTCTGTGGTGGCGTAGTATCAAATTCTTCCTGAGAGTCCTTGCGGACGGTACGGCCATGCGACGACTGTTGAGCGATGAGAACAGTGTATTGTTTGAACCCGTTCGGTTGCTGACGGGAATTCTGATTGCCTGTGCAGGCTATATTGTCAGCGTTCTTTGAATCCGTTGCCGGAATGCCGTCAAACAGTTGGAATTGTTTTGGACACCGGCGGAATGGTCCTGATCCCAACGGAGGGATCAGGTCTCCGGACAACCTGCTGCGGCGTTTGATATCACTCGTCGCGGCACATCCGTGTCGTGCGTACCTCCAGCCGTTGATAGAACGATCTCAATGAGAAAGCTGCGCCTGGGAGCCGGAATCCTCAATCAGACACCTCTGGACTGGGATGGCAATACCGAACGCATTGAACGTGCGATTGCTGATGCCCGGGCGCAGCAGGTTGGCGTGTTGTGTCTGCCGGAGTTGTGTATCACAGGCTATGGCTGTGAGGACATGTTCTTGTCGCCGGGTGTGTGGTCAGCGGCGTGGGAAATGCTGCAGCGTATTGTGCCGCAAACACGCGGGATGATCGTGGCCGTGGGATTGCCGATCTATGTGATCAACGGAGTTTACAATTCAGCCTGTGTGATTGCAGATGGTCGTATTGCCGGTTTCGTGCCCAAACAGCACCTGGCTGGTGACGGGCTTCATTACGAACCTCGCTGGTTCCGCGCCTGGCCGGAAGAGGTCGTCAGTGAATACACGGCAGGTGATGAATCGTGGCAAATTGGTGATTTGATCTTTGAATTCAGTGGTGTCCGCTTTGGATTCGAAATTTGTGAAGACGCATGGGTTGCCGGACGACCCGGAAATCGGATGGTCGAACGCGGTGTCGATATCATCCTCAATCCCAGCGCCAGTCACTTTGCTTTTGGTAAGCACGAAGTTCGACAACGATTTGTGATGGAAGGTTCAAGATCATTCGGTGTCAGCTACGTGTACGCCAACCTGGTGGGCAATGAAGCCGGTCGAGCTGTCTATGACGGAGGTGCCCTGATTGCAACGGCCGGTGATCTTGTCGCGGCGGGACGACGATTTGAGTTTACTGACGTGGATGTCGTGGTTGCTGATGTTGATGTCGATCTGACACGCACCCGTCGTTCCAGTGTGCATTCGATGCGTGCAGATGTCCGTGAATCGGCGGACGACCGGATCGCCCGTATTCCGGGGAAGATCTGTGTTCCGGAAACTCCGGTGGAGTCCTGTCTGGCGGACGTCACCACCGTCAGAATCGATGAGTTTACGCAGGCGATTGCACTGGCGCTGTTTGACTACCTTCGTAAGAGTCGATCAGGGGGATTTGTTGTCAGTATGAGTGGTGGCGCTGATTCATCGGCAACTGCGTGCCTGGTGCGATGTATGGTTGAACGTGGTCTGCAGAGTCTGGGTGCCGACGGGTTCGCAGCGGCGCTGGGCTACATTGGTGGAACTTGTACGAAGACGCGGCCCGAGCAATGGATGGCTGATTTGTTTACCGGGATCTATCAGGCAACCAGGAACAGCTCGGATGTTACGCTGCACGCCGCCAGCGCCGTTACGCGTGCAATCGGTGGAGTCTGGCATGAGCTGGATGTCGACCCGATTGTTGAAAGCTATAAATCTGTGGTGCAGGAAGCGATCGGACGGGAGCTGTCATGGGAGAATGATGACGTGACACTGCAGAACATTCAGGCACGAACGCGTTCGCCGTCGGTCTGGATGTTTGCCAATCTCAACAATGCCCTGTTACTGTCGACCAGTAATCGATCTGAAGCTGCGGTGGGATATGCCACGATGGACGGAGATACTTCCGGAGGTCTCAGTCCGATTGCCGGAATCGACAAGGCGTTCCTGCGCCAATGGCTCCGTACCATGGAAGTGCATGGTGCCGGCGGCTGTTCGCCCGTTCCTGCACTGTCCCTGGTGAATGAGCAGAAACCGACAGCCGAACTGAGGCCATCTGCCAGTCATCAGACGGATGAATCGGATTTGATGCCGTATCCGCTGCTGGACGAGATCGAGTGCCTTGCCATTCGTGATAAGTTCAGCCCGTCTGAAATCCTGACGAAACTCCTGGAAAGACCTCGGCAGGAAAATCGTTCTGAACTGATTGACTGCATACAGAAGTTTTTTCAGCTGTGGTGTCGAAATCAATGGAAGCGGGAACGTTACGCTCCTTCCTTTCATGTGGATGACAAGAACCTTGATCCCCGCACCTGGTGCCGTTTTCCGATCCTGTCCGGCGGGTACCGGCGTGAACTTGCACAGTTACGTTCAGAGTAGCCCGATCGCTTTGTCTGTGCCTGCGCGTTTTAACGTTCCTGTGTGGCCGACTCACTGGTCCCAAACAGCAGTCATTGAGCACAGGGGCTGAGCGGGGACAATCAGAACCATGGAGCTGGCCAACGTCGGGTGAGGTGTATGGGCGGTGAATCTGTCGCTTTCATGTGAAAAATTGACTTTCAGTGAATCGGATGAAGGGGGAGAACCAGATTGCGTCGGCTGCTGATTTTTGAGGTTCTTCATGCCTGCGCGGAGGAGTTTGTACGAGCGTCGACTGCCATGCGCTGTGAAGGACGGGCGATGCTGGAGGCCTTGCTTATGGACGCCGTTGCACTGGACGACACTGCGGTTTCTGTGCTGTTGTGTGAACCGGGGCTAAGGACATTCGATACCACCCCGGATACCGTACGTTTGCACCGCTGTGCTGATCAGGCCGACTGGGCTGACGAACTGGTCGGAGCTGCCCGGGATTGTGACTTCGTACTTCCGGTTGCGCCGGAATGCGACGGACTGCTGCTCCGGGCCGCACAAACACTGCATCCCTTGTCCTGCACGACGCTGCTGCCGTCGATTTCGACGGTAGAGATCTGCAGTGACAAGTGGAAAACATGGGAGGTATTCGGTTGTTCAGAGATTCCAATGGTGGAATGTTCACCAGTGGGCAGCGAATCGGCTGAGACTGATGTTGGTGACCCGCAATGGGTCTATAAACCTCGCCTGGGTGCCGGATGTGACGGAATCTGCCGCGGTCGACTTCCGTTGACAGCTGAGCCGCAGGATTACATTCGACAGGCAACAATTTCCGGTCACTCGCTTTCGGTTGCTGTGCTTGGCGGCCCCGGGGAGGAGAAGATTCTGCCGGTAGCCCAACAGCGGATTGTGTGGAATGATGACAAACCCCGGTACAGTGGAGGATCGATTCCTGCTGAGATTTCGCAGGAGACTGCAGCGAGAGTCTTAACGATTGTCCGAAACGTCATCGAACGCATTGGGCATTTTCAAGGTTACATCGGGATGGACTTTTTAGTGTCGCGGAATGATGGCACCGTCTATTTGAACGAAATCAATCCTCGAGTCTGTACAAGCTATCTGGGGTACCGACAGTTGTTTTCGGTTAATCCTCTGAAGTTGCTGCTGAATGAAGACCAGAGTCCTGCTTTGGTGTCCTCCGTCGTTCCGATTACTTTCGAAATCGATGAAACAGGAACCGTGATGTTTCCCTCCTGAATTCATTTGCGGCCTGGGGGCGTTTGACCTCGAGGTTTCCGTTGCCGTCATTTTTTGACGCTGTTGAGCCTGTTGTCTTGCCCGGCGATTTCTGCTGAACAGGACCTCCCGCGAACCGCTACGGTCCGGCAGCATGACGTAACGTCCGAGTTTCCACCGTCAGCGTTGGTTTACGGTATCTCATTATGTAGTCTAAGTTGAGCGGCAGTTTGTGATCGACGAGCGGACGGCGTTCGAGACAGAGTGAGTTGTCCGGTATGTGCAGGCCCGTAAATCGTGCTTGTTGTCTCGTCCGGATTTGATCGGTCTGTCTGCTGCCCCGGAGGACGGCATCGTTTCATCTGTAAACAGTAAAGGCCGGATGATGACCTCGATACTGCAACGGGCTGCACAGACCTGTGTTGTGATGTTCATAGGAGTTCTGTTTGTCGCTACAGCGGGACTTCATGCTGAGGACTGGTCGCAGTTTCGAGGACCGAATGCCACCGGAATTGCTGCCGAGAGTACGAATCCTCCGGTTGAATTTTCGACAGAGAAAAATGTTCGGTGGTCTGCCTCACCGGGAAAGGGAGTTGCGGGTCCGATCATCGCAGACGGTCGCTGTTTCGTGACAGCAATGACAGACAGCGGCAAATTTTCTGTGCTGGGTTTAAACGCAGTCACAGGTGAACAGCTGTGGAATACGAGGTTTGAGGTCGGTGAGCTTCCGGAAATTACATCTCCCAATGAACATGCGTCCTCGACTCCGGCATCGGATGGAGAACGTGTGTTTGTGCATTTCAGCACAATCGGTTTGATTGCACTGGATGCTGCATCCGGGGACGAATTGTGGAGATATCCACTGCCAGTGCCGTTCTACCTGATGGGCTGGGGTGCCGCTAATTCGCCAATCGTTTATGACGGGATGGTGATCTTCAATCTGGACGACGACCTCAATTCATATCTCATTGCCGTGGATGTCGAATCGGGCAGGGTGCGATGGAAGGCTGATCGTCCTGAGATGCTGGGAGGCTATGCTGTTCCGGTACTTTGTACGGCTAATGGCAGGACCGACATTGTGGTTGCCGGAAGCGGGAAGCTGAAAGGTTACGATCCTGCCGGCGGACAGGAATTATGGACGTGCAATTCACTGCTGCGCACAATCATGACCACGCCAGTAGTGCAGAATGATCGGATTTATCTCACGGTACAAAGTTATGGTGACACCGACCGGGTTCTCAAATATGCGCTGCTGCAGTGGCGTGATACCAATCAGGACGGAAAGCTGGGAAAGGATGAAGTGGAACCCGCCTTTCATAAAAAATTTGACAGCGGCGACCATGACGGGGACGGTTTTCTCGTCGACGACGAGATCGACGATGCGTTTCAGGCAAAGACAAATCGTGTTGGTGGCGGAAATATCATTCAGGCGATTCGTGGTGGCGGAGAGGGTGACGTCACCGACACACACCTGATTTACAACCTGCATTATCAAACCCCGTCGAACATTGCTTCCCCGCTGGCGTATGCGGGGCGTTTACTGATGGTTAAGAAAGGCGGGATTTCGGCGGCCTTCAATCTGGAGGACGGCAGTACGGTCTGGATGAAAAAACGGATCCGCAATTTTGGCAATTATTACGCTTCACCGATCGCCGCCGGAGGTCGTATTTATATACCAGGTGAGAACGGAAAAATTGTCGTGCTGCACAGCGGGTCTGAACCCGAAGTTCTGGCAAGAAACGACGTCGGTGACAGTCTGGTCGCTACACCGGCCATTGCCGATGACTGCATTTATGTACGAACACTGAACAAAATCTATTGTTTCTCTGAGGAAAACTGATGCGTCGTCCGGGAATTCCTGCCGCGGTTGCTGTCGTTCTGCTGTGGGCCGGTGTCCCCCTGCACGCTGCAGATGTAGTGCAGATTGTGTACGGACTCCATGCACCGGATCTGCAGCAGTACGCCGCCAGTGAGCTTGGCGGCCAGTTCCAGCGGCTGTTTGACGGGATTCACGTTTCCGTTGTGGAGAGTCCGACGAATGTTGCCGGGACGACGGTCTTTGTCGGAAGTCCGCAGACCAATCCGCACGTGGCCCGATTGTGTTCGGACTGGCCGGACATGTCCGACCAGGGAATCGTAATTCGGTCCGTTCCTGATCATCGCAGTTATGTTGTCGGCGGTGGCAGTCCGGTGGCGACGATGTGGGCGGCTTACGAACTGGGGTATCGGCTGGGGATTCGTTACCTGCCGCGAGGTGACCTGTTCCCGCCAAAGAAGAAACCGTTTGATCTTCTCGGGATTGAGGTGGTGATGGAGCCGCAGTTGCGTTCCCGCACCTGGCGAACAATCAATAATTTTGCCGTCGGACCGGAATCCTGGGGGATCGACGAACATAAACCGTTCCTGCGTCAGCTTGCTAAGATGAAATTCAACCGGGTCATGCTGGCCGTGTATCCGTGGCAACCTTTCGTGCGCTACAGCTTTGGTGGCGTTGAAAAATCAACAGCGACGCACTGGTTCGATGAGAAGTATCCGCTGGATGGTGATACCGTCGGAAGCAAAGCATTTGCCGGGAAAAATATTTTTGAGAATCCTGACTTCTCCGGACTGACGACCGTAGACGAACTTCACGAGGCCGGTCGACAGCATATGCAGGCGCTGATTGACACGGCTCACCAGCTGGGAATGACCGTCGGCGTAAGCATTGTTCCGGGGGAGTTCCCGCTGGAGTTTCAGCAGGCGCTGCCGGGATCCGTCATTGCTCATCAATTGAAGAACTTGACAATCACTGCCGGAAGTGAGCTGGGACCGACCGACAGAACCTTCAGGGATCTGGTGACTGCAAAAATCCGTGCGTACATTGAAACTTATCCTCAGCTGGACAGACTCTATGTGTCGATGCCGGAGTTTCCAACGTGGGGAGCTCATGCAGAGCAGGCCCTGAAGATGCTGCAGCAGCGGGGGCTGTCTGCCGAACTGACTCTGGAAAAAGTGCTGCAGCTGGCACGCGATCGCAACGTAATTGTTTCAGGTGATCGGGGTGTACAGGCCATTCGCGGAAATCTCGTGGGACTGGCTTTCTTACAGACTCTGTTCGAAGACGACAGTCTGCTGAAGCGGTCAGACGGCAAATCCGTCGAACTGGTGATCGAGAGTGTTGACCCGGCGTTGTATTCCGCACTGGATCAGGTGATCCCGGAGAATGCCGGAACGCTGAATTTTTTGGACTATACGTCTCGACGATCTGCTGAAAACCGTCATTTAATTTCGCAGGTGCCGGCAACGAAGGTTTCCAGCGAACTGATCATGACACTGGCCGATGACAACGTTGGTATTCTGCCGCAGTCATCCGTTAAGAGCCTGAGTACACTTGTGGATGTCATTCAACAGCACAGCTGGGCGGGGTATTCAACCCGCTACTGGATACCGGGAGAGCTCGACCCTGCAATTTATTTTCTGGCCCGGGCGGCCTGGGACAAACAACTCAGCGGTGAACAGGCGGTTCGTGAACTGTGGACAACAGCCACCGGGAACAAGGCCGCTGCCGACCGTCTCTGGAAGGCATGGGAGCATCTGGAAACAGCGACCGATCTGATCGACAGGCATGCGATCGGATTCGCGTTTCCGGTCCCGGGGATGATGATGAAGCACTACCGTGCGGAGCCGATCCCGGAATGGTGGTCGGAGGCGACCGAAGAGTATACACAGTACATGATTGAGCTGTACCGTGCTCAGGGAGCGATTGACGGTGATGCCAGGCCGATTCTGTTTTACTATGCAAAGCGGGGCGAATATGTCCTGGAGTATTTTGCAGCCGTTAAAGCAGTGAGAGAGGCTGCTATTGCGCGTGAGGCCGGTGACACGGACCGTGCCATGGAATACCTGGAAACCGCGCTTGAGCAAACCTACAACTGCATCAACACCTTGGCGGATGTGGCTCGCGATCAAAGTGACCGCGGGGTGATTGCTGTGCTGAATGCCTATGCGTATCGACCACTGCTGGCCGAGTACGAAAAACTGGCGGAGGCCGAATAGGCAGTTTTAAATTTCCGGATTTTCAGTGGATGTACACCAGTCGCATGTCTGGTCGGATCAGGAAACACAGGCAGGACATTTCAGCCTGTCGCGTCCGGAGCATTCACACGTTGCGAAGAATTCGGTGCCGGGCAATCATCCAGCGATCAGTTTCAGCTCCGTTCTGAATGACAATCGCTGATTCGTGGAGAGCGACCGTTGGGCAGATGTGGACCGGAAACGCAAACAGCAGGTCACCGGACGCATATTGATCCGCATGTTCCGTCGTGACGGTGAGATGTTCCTCGTTATGGATGATGGCCTGTGCATCCGGCAGGTCAGACAGTATGGCCCGAAAGTCGGCCGGTGGATCTGCGGCAATGGCTTTATGGCCGACATCCAGAGTCAACTGGCCGGGCACAGCACTGCTGACCACCCGGGTTGCCACCGCCGCGGCAACCTCAAATGACAGATCAGGACATTTGCGGCCGTAGCCCACGTCATGCAGGGTGCAGGTACCCGGACTCAGGCGGATTTGCGGATTTTCGAATTGAGCATAAACCGGAAAGGACGGGGTACCACCACACAGCAATTCAGGGACCGGCAGACCTGCCGACTCCAGCCGCTTGACCAGACTCTCCACTGGTTGCCATGCCTTTTGCACGGCCGCTGTTCGTTCATCGGGATCAGTCTGGTGGTGATGGCCGTCGTAGATGTGTAGTCCTGCCGGATGAACTCCGTTCAGACTTTGTACGAGTGCATACAGAGATTCTGCGTTTGGGGAATCCGGAGCGATTCCGGTTCGGTGCAGTCCCACATCAAGGTCAATCATAACTCCCAGTGAGATACCGGCAGCCGATGACTCGTCGGATAGCTGACGGATCGGCCCTTCTGCATCAGCCGTAATACTGATTTTTACCTGCGGATGCGCCGTGACAACCCGCTGCAGCTGTGTCAGGGACGGACCAACCGGATTACCTGCGAGAACAACGTCTTCGGCCCCGGAGCGACAGAGCATGTCGACTTCAACAACAGTAGAAGCCTTGTGCTGAGTCACTCCCGCTGCCACAAGCCGCTGAGCAACTTGGATCATCTTGTGTGTCTTGCAGTGCGGCCTGAGTCGTTTCGCATCTCCGGCGATCTGCACGATACGTGCAATGTTGGCATCGATGCGTTCCGGCCACACCAGCAATGAGGGAGTGATCAAGTCACGGGCCGTGTCGGCATTCAGTTTGGGGGTCTGGACTAACACGGCCGGGAGTCTCCCAAAAACAGTCACACGACCCACCTCGGGTAACCGGGATGGTGTGTGTTCAACGTTGGCAAAAACGATGCGGTTACTTTGCGGCACCCAGAGGTGACAGCATGACGGACATCATGCGACCGCTTTCCATCCGGGGCGACTGTTCCACGCTGGCAACATCTTCAAGTGACTTAATGATTTCTTCAAGCATTTCACGGCCACGATCATGATGGGCATTTTCGCGACCACGGAACATGACGTTGATTTTCACTTTGTCACGACGTCCCAGGAATTCCCGAGCTTTGTTGACCTTTACGTCAATGTCGTGCTGACCTGTCTTGGCCCGCAGACGCAGCTGCTTGAGTTGTGTTTTGTGCTGTTTACCGCCACCAGTTTTCTTTTGCCGTTCGTACAGCACTTTACCGTAGTTCATGATACGGCATACCGGTGGTCGCGCATCGGGACTCACTTCAACCAGGTCGAGACCTTGTTCCTGTGAGATTTGCAGAGCCTGTTCTGTCTCCATTTCTCCCAGCATTTCCCCATCAGAATTGACGACCCGAATGGGCGAAATGCGAATTCGATCATTCATCCTGGGCACATCACGTTGTGGAACCGGGGTTGGACGAAAACGTTTAATGGTTACCTCCTCAAAACAACTTGGAAAAATCTACCTGTCAGCCGTGGATTTTCTTCAACAGTTCCTGGCCCGGGCTGAAGACGCACTCTACTGACCCAACATCACCGGATGAACCGTACAACCGGATCCGAAAACATATCCCGCTGAGCACAGCCGGCTGCTGATGGCTCAATGGTAACAACCGCAGATACTAAGAAAAAACTGAACCGTGATCCAAGTCTCTCATCGTCAGATTCGTCTTTGTTCTCTGGAATTCTCCTAAGGTGGCGGCTGCAGTCCGGTCATTATGGATGTGGTTGTCACTTCTGTCTCCGGATGATACTCCGCTGACGGTTCAACTGTCTGGTGCCGGTCCTGACCGTAATGTGTGACTGATGTCCGCGTATCTGTGGCGAAACACCGGTTCAGGTGCCAAAATGAAGTACCACTGTACTGAAGGATACGGGTATACGGTTATGAGCACCCTCACAGAATCCGAAGCGGTGCAGTCGCTGTTGTCACAACTTGCTGCTGCTCCGTGTTCGGAAGCGATTGATCACTGGCCTGCCGATCGGCTGCAGGCACTGAATGCTGCCGGCGTCATGAAATGGAACCTGCCCCGGGAGTATGGCGGACTGGGACTGGACGATGTGGCAATGCTTGACGGATATCGCGTGCTTTCGTCTGCCTGTCTGGTCACCACATTCATTTTGACGCAGCGTAACGCGGCCTGCCGGAGAATTGCGACTTCACGCAACTCGGTTGCTCGTGAATCTTTGCTGCCCAAGCTTGCCGAAGGTCGTCTGTTCGCGACGGTGGGGATCTCGCATCTGACCACCTCCGGACAGCATCTGACTACTCCTGCAGTGCGGGCTGAACCTGATGAAGATGGATTTCGTCTGTCCGGGGTTGTGCCCTGGGCAACCGGGGCAGCCCGTGCCGATGTGCTGGTCACAGGCGGACAACTGACTGATGGGCGGCAGTTGCTGGCCGCCATTTCCACGGAGCGTGAAGGTATCCACGTCAACGAACCTGTGAAACTGATGGCACTCAGTTCATCGCAGACCGGGTCGGTTCAACTGACCAATGTCCGGGTGAGCCCCCAGGAACTCCTGCATGGTCCGGTACAGGGTGTCATGCGGCAGGCCACAGGTGGTGGTGCCGGGGCTTTGGGGACATCGATCCTGGCTCTGGGTGCCACCGAGGGCATGCTGCGACATCTTCGTACAGAAGTGAACCGTCGTCCGGATCTGAGCGAATTTGTGGAACCGTTGAGCTCCTCTGCTGCCGAGCTGGTCGAGCAGATTTATCGTGCGGCGGTCAGTGATCATTCCGATGGCTCATCCGCACCGGAAGCAGTACGGCGTCAGGCGAATTCGCTCGTGCTGCGCACCGCCCAGGCATGGCTGGCGGCAACCAAAGGCGCTGGCTATGTCGCCGGACATGCTGCCGAGCGGGCTGTGCGGGAAAGCATGTTTTTTCTGGTCTGGAGTTGTCCGCAACCAGTGCTGTCTGCCAATCTTCGCGAGCTTGCCTGTGTTAGTCACTCGCCAGGCTGCTAAGGGCTAATGATAGAAATTTCAGGCCGATTTCTTGTCGGTCGGTTACCCAAACGGTTTTCAGCTGAGTACGTTGGTGTAATTGCTCCGGACACCAGAGGGGAGTGTCAGGAACCCTGGGAACGGGTGAGGCGTGTGTAGTAAGACGTCAACCGCGTCCGCCGTCTTTGGACAGGGACTGTTGGCGTCCTGGTTTTGCGTTCCCGTGAAGTTCTGTGATTGGTTCGTTTGTGTCAGGATGACGATCGCCTGATTTCCGTGTTCGGATCAGGAGTTCAGGAGTACTGCACGATGAAGCCGATGTTGCGCACCGGGCCTCAACGTCAGCGACCAGCGTTCACTTTGATTGAATTGTTGGTTGTCCTGTCCATCATTGCCACCCTGATGATGCTGTTGCTGCCGGCAATCCAGACTGCACGTGCCTCGGCTCGTCGGGTCCAGTGTCTGAATCGCATGCGTCAGGTTGGTACCGCGCTGCATGCCTACGCAGCAAAAGACACGAATCAGCAGTTCCCGCCATACGGGACATGGGGTGATTACAAAGACAGTTCCGGGACCTGGCAACCGGGCGGCTTCTTCGGCCGTCAGCTTAGAAACTGGGTCGTGGAGATCCTGGCAGAGCTCGACCGCCAGGATCTTTACGATCGCTGGGATCACACTCGGGAGCACGATTCCACATTTAACGGTGCAAATGGACTCTCCAACCGCGATTTGATTCGGCAATACGTCTTACCGATTCTGATATGTCCTGCTGACCACACGGCTCAGGACATGCCTGGTGCACTGAGTTACGTGGTGAACGTGGGTTATGCAAATATCGATGGTTCACTGAGTTCTTCCAGTGGCTGGGGGGCGACTAATTATCATAACTTCAACGATCCGGACCTTGATTTGAATGTCAATGGAATAGTGAATGATGCTGAGGACCAAAATGTGTTTCGTCGCACTGGAGTCATGTGGCGTGCAGTGCTGGATCGCAGTGGTGACGGAAATCCGACCAAGGCCCTCCCCAGCGCAAGTCACGGTCCGCACAACATCTACGATGGTCTCAGCAACACAATTTTGGTCACAGAGAACGTGAATGCCGGCGAAAAGCAATTCTGGGGAGATCCTGATCCTCGTAATTGCGCCACCGTCTTTCCGATTGATCCGGATACCTCCGGATTCGATTCGTCCAGCTATTTTCTGTCCGCGCCACTTGATCCGGCTCATTCGTACGGCGTGATCAACGGAGCACGAGACGGTCCGGAAGGTCAGCGTCCGTTTCCCAATTCGAATCATTCCGGCAGTGTGAATATGGTTTTTTGTGATGGTGCAGCACGTACGGTCTCTGAGGACCTTGATCTGAACGTTTATGCTCGACTGATGACTCCTGAAGGAGATAAACCTTCGGCGTTTGTGGCGTCTCAGATTCCGGTAAATGGCGAAAGCTTCTGAAAAGTATGCAGTTGGTGTGATTTTGGCCCCGGTATGAACTCATAAGTTTCCGGCAGGATAATCCTGATCGGTCGCTGTGTTGATATAAATCGGGAGTGCTTTTCGAATTCACACTGTGGTAAGACTTTGACCGTTCGGGTTTCGATCTACGATAGAACAAACCGGGGGTGGTTGGTCTGCCATAAACAGGCAGTGTCCATGGACCCTCCCGAAAGATCCGGGCTGTCAGGATCACCGGGGGAAAGACTCCGGCGTTTCCGGACCTGCTGAATCACGGGCATCACCATGGTCTCTCCTGTCCTTCGCAGTACGTTGTACTACCGTCGAGTCAACATCGTCGTGGCACTGGCTGTGGCCATTTCCACAGCAGCTATTGGCGGAGCAATGATCGTCGGGGATTCAGTCCGTCACAGTTTGCGAGAGATGACCCGACAGCGTCTTGGAAAAGTGACTCACGTTATTCACGGTCGATTTGTTCGGGAACAACTGGCTTCTGACATCGCAAAGCATTCCGGTGCGCAGGTTGCTCCGGCAGTGATGGTGTCTGCCGGACTGGAACTGCATCAGGGAACCGAGACCCGTCGAGCAGGTTCTGTGACTGTCACCGGAGTCGGTGAACGGGCCTGGAATCTGCTGGAGGCAGCCGGGATATCCGTTCCTGCGGACAATGAGATCGTCCTGGGGTTTCGGACCGCCCGTGAGCTGCATGCCCGGTCCGGTGATAGTGTTTCGGTCTGGGTTGAGTTGCCGTCGGCGATTCCCCGCGACAGTCTGCTCGGTGAACGTGAAGAAATCTCTGCCGAGCTTCAGTTTGTTGTACGAGACATCCTGCCTGAAACAGCCGGAGCTTCGCGGTTTACACTGAACCCTGCACAACAGCTGGCAAAGAATGCATTTGTGTCTCTGCAAACTCTGCAGGAACGGCTGGAAATTCAGAGGACGGAACGTAGTCGGCGCAATCCAACGGCAAAACCTGCTTTGGTCAACACGTTGCTGATTCATGATGAAGCCGCCAAGCGAACAGAAGGCACACTGAACGAGGCTGTGAGTGAAAGTGTGACGATGGCCGACTTCGGATTACGTGTGCGTGTCGACACGGGCCGCGGTTATCTTTCCGCCGAAACCGACCGAATGATTCTGGAACCGGCCGTTGCCGACAGTATCGTGACCACGGCGCGGCAGTTGGGCTTGAATACAGCTCCAACACTGGTTTATCTGATCAATGAGTTCGCTGCCGAAGATCGTGACCATCCTGATGAACGATATTCAATGTATACGATTGTCGCGGGGCTGCCGCATGATGCTGCTCCGCCTCTGGGGCCGATTGGCAACCGGCAACCGGCCGAAGATGAAATAATTTTGTCCGAATGGCTCAGCGATGACCTGAAGGTTGAAACAGGAGACAGAATTACGGCCCGCTGGCACGAAGTCGGCAGTCATGGAGAACTTCCTGAAGTCAAAAAAATATTCAGGGTTGCCGGGGTCATTCCTGCAGATGATTCGGTGAGTATCGACCGGGGACTGACTCCCACTATCCGCGGCGTCACGGATGTGGAATCATTCAGTGACTGGGATCAGCCGTTTGAAATGGAAACGAACCGGATCACAGGACGCGATGATGCATGGTGGGATGAACACCGGGCGACACCCAAGGCCTTTGTTTCACTGCAAACCGCACAGAATCTGTGGAGCAGTCGGTTTGGGTGGGTAACATCGATTCGAATTGCCGCCAGCATTCATCCGCTGCCGGAAGGTCGACTGCGGGTGATTGCTGATAAGCTTTCTGAGTTGGTTCCTTCTCAATGTGACCTGGCAGCAGTCGGCCTGGCTCCACTGGCCGTACTGGAGTCGGGCCTTCAGGCGGCGAACGGGGCCAATGACTTCACACAACTGTTTGGCGGGTTCAGTTTTTTCCTGATCCTGTCCGCCGTTATCCTCACCTCACTGATGTTTCGTCTGGGCATTCAGCAGCGCATCAGCCAGGCGGGTTTGCTGCATTCCGCCGGATGGACGCCTGGTGCTGTCCGCCGGTTTTTTCTGGGTGAAGGTCTGCTGGTTGCTCTGGCTGGTGCCGTGCTGGGATCCATGCTGGCCGTTGGCTTTGCAAAACTAATGGTTTACGGACTCACCACCTGGTGGATCGGAGCGATTGGTACACACGATCTGCTGCTTGAGATCCGATGGTTACGACTTTTGATTGCGGCAATAATCTCACTGGGCCTGGCCGCCGGCGTCATTCGAATGGCCGTGGCAGGGCTGCGCCGTTCATCTGTTCGGCAGCTATTGAGTGGAATGACTTCAGAAAGGCCAGGCCTCAGACGATCGGGTGGAATGAAACTGATCATGGTGGTGTCGTTACTCAGTGGAATCCTGTTGCCGGCCGTGTCTGCGGGGGGCCTGCTTCCCGGCGGTGAGGCTTTCGGTGGACTGACCTGGAACATGGTGGCGTTCTTTCTGGGGGGAAGTTCGTGTCTGACCGGGGGACTGATGCTGTTGCGTCACAGGTTGCAGGCCGTGGCGATGCCGGGTGACGAACGCACGATTAGAAGTCTGTCTGGTTTTGCAGTAGCCAACGCAGCACGCAGTCCTGGGCGAAGTTTGATGACGACCGCACTCATTGCCAGCGCGACATTTTTGATAGTGGCGGTGGCGGCCGGCCGGCGGAATCCTCAGTCGGAAACTCCGGACATCAAATCCGGAAACGGTGGTTTCCGACTTATTGCCGAATCATCCCAGCCTCTTTTGAAGGATATCAATTCACCGGAGGGTCGCGCTGCATTGAACCTTGAAGACTCGTATGTGCAAGCAGGGCTCGATGAAGTCTGTTCGATTTATTCTTTTGCTGTTCGTCCCGGTGAAGATGCCAGCTGTGTCAACCTGTATCAAACACACCTGCCAACGCTGCTCGGCGCATCCGGGCGATTTATCGATCGGGGGGGATTTCGATTTGCTGACACACCGGGAAAAAATCCATGGAGTCTGCTTCAGGACTCGCCGGATTCTTCCGGTGGACTGCCGCTGTATCCGGTGATTGGTGACATGAACACCCTGCGATACAGCCTGAAGAAGAACATCGGTGATGTGATTGCATTTCCCGACGATCAAAATCCGACTGCAAAGTTACAGGTTGTGGGAATGCTGGACGGCAGCCTGTTTCAGGGAGTGCTGCTGCTGACTCGTGAAAATCTGCAGAAACTGGATCCCGGGGTGACGGGATACCGATACTTTCTGGCAGAGACTCACTCCGCCGCACAGGCAGATGCGCTGGCCGGGCTGCTTGAGAGTCGATTGAATTCATCCGGAATGGATACCGAGTCTGTCGGAGACCGACTGACCGGATTCCTTGCGGTGCAGAATACCTACCTGGCCACATTTCAGTTGCTGGGTGGTTTGGGTCTGTTGGTGGGGATTTTCGGACTGGCTGTGGTGATGGTCCGAAATGTGGTGGAACGCCGCGGTGAGATTGCCATGTTGCGAGCGACCGGGTTTACCGGATTTCGCATCTGCCGACTGGTTCTGATTGAAAATTCATTGCTGCTGCTTTGGGGGATTCTGCTGGGGACTTCGTCCGCTTTGCTGGCGATGCTGCCACATCTGCGCAGCACAGGAGGTGATTTACCGTGGCAGTCACTCGGCATCACTCTTGCTGCGGTGGCAGTGACCGGCCTGCTGGCATCGATTGCGGCAGTGCGCAGTGCTCAGCAGGTGTCCATACGGGACAACCTGACTATTGAAACGTAACTGATCCGGAGACCGGAATCATTCGTCGTTTGCAGGGCCGTGGCGGGTGAGGAGTGATCGGGCCGGCGGAGAGATTCGTTTCCTGTTCCTGGGTGATTTATGAAACCGGAAATTGATCCTTCCGGCCGGTCTGCTTCTGTACGCCGGTTTCCCTGCGAACAGTGCAATGTTATCAGCCACGACCGACCAGTGGCATTTTTGTGGCCATCACTGTCATGAACTGTACGTTGGCGTTCAGCGGCAGGCCTGCCATATAGACTACAGCCTGGGCAACGTGTTCCACGTCCATCCGGGGTTCGACCATCATCGTTCCGTTCGGCTGAATCACACCGGAATCCATGCGTGCGGTCATTTCTGTTGCGGCGTTTCCGATATCAATCTGCCCGCAGGCAATATTGTACGCGCGACCGTCGAGCGACGTGGACTTTGTGAGACCCGTGATGGCGTGCTTGGTGGCCGTATAGGGAGACGAGAACGGCCTTGGTGCTGTCGCGGAAATTGACCCGTTATTGATGATACGTCCTCCCTGCGGATCCTGAGTCTTCATCACCCGGAACGCCTCGCGCGTACATAAAAAGGAACCTGTCAGATTCACCTCGACAACCTGTTGCCACTGTTCTGCGGTGAGGTCTTCCAGGGGAATGGCTGGCGCACCCATTCCTGCATTATTGAACACCACGTCCACACGGCCGAACATATCTGTGGTGCGTCCAAACAGTTGCTGTACTGAATTTTCGAGGGTTACATCTGTGGGGACTACCAGCACCGGAGCCGTTCCCGACAGTTCCCCGGTCTCCCGCAGCCGGTCCTCTTTTCTTCCTGCCAGAACAACGGCATAGCCCTCCCGGCACAAAGCCAGCGCTGCACTCCGACCAATGCCGCTTCCGGCGCCCGTTACGATGGCCACTTTTTTTTCAGTCATTTCAGGCAACTCTCTTTTCCATATGCTGATGCCGAGGAACGATCAAATCAGCCACGGACTCATCACCCATGACCAGCCGGTCACTCAACGCGTCCAGCCGATCCATTTCATCCTGAACCCGCGCAGTCGTGTCGGCAATCTGTTCCCGGCTCAGGTCAGAGCTTACCATGATTGGTACACCGGTAATGGCTACCAGCTTAGAGAATGGTTTGGGAATCATGATGTCGGACCAGCGGCCCGGAATTTTCCAGCATCGTGTGGCCTTCACCGTCACCGCGACAATCGGACGTCCCGTTCGCGCTGCGATGAATGTAATTCCATCCTTCATCTTATGACGTGGACCACGTGGTCCGTCGGGTGTAATGCAGATGTGCTGATCGGGGATTTCCAGCAGCTGTTTTGTCGCCTGAGCGCCTCCTCGACTTGTCGATCCGCGAATCGGACGAATGCCCAGAATTCCGATCAGATCGCTCAGGTAGGTTCCGTCCTCGTGGCGACTGATCAGGGTTGAGAGCGAATGGGCTTTGTGGCAGAACAGAGCGGCAAGAATGATGTCATGCCACAGGCAGAAACAGTAACGCACTGACCCCACCGGAGGGGCGTTGGTCATGGCACCTTTTTGGGCCACGCGAATATCAGTTCGTACCGTCAGGAACAGAATTCGCAGCAGCAGCACTGCGCTCCAGGCGATGATTTTGTGGACAGTTCGATTACGGATCTTCACGAGCGTCATCCATGCCGGAGGGAAGGATCTGAATCTAAATTTAGTAAATTGTATGTATGACGGCGATTCGGCGAAATCCCGGTTCCGGCCCTTTGTATGCAACCGACCTGTTCAACGTCAGATTCTCCGGGCTGTCCGGTCATTGTCTGTCGGTGATCGTCTGTTAACGGGATTTGAACGTTGGACCGCGAGATTTGCAGATTTCCCGGCTTATGAAGGGACTCAAACGTCCCACAACGTTGTTATATCGCAGGTCTCACGGTCCGGCAGAGACCGTGGCGTTCATCTGCTGACCGGGTTTCACCCGGTCAGGACGGGTTCTGTGTTTCCTCGGCTTCGGCACCGCGAACACGTTTGCGAACGTCGGTCTCAAGGGGGCCGAACGTTTGTTCGTGGCGGTTCAGCGCTGTGGCCACAGCGCTCAGAAGACGTTTTGCGCTAAAATGATTCATAATAATCCGCTGGTTGACCTTAACATTCACCTTACCTGCTGCATACGGATTAGGGTTGAGACCCAAATCCAGTATTAGCTCTTCGGGGGTACTGGCAACACGACAAAAATTGGCGTATCCGGCATGGACGTTGGAGTCATCAACCACAATTTCCTGAGTCGCCTGGGCAGGCTGGTCTGCCGATCGTTTTTCCTGACTTACTTCACTCACAGATGACACTCCCGCGTTTGAGCCCGTGGATTGAGATGTTCGTATGAAAAAAATGACACAGAATTCTGATGTTGAGGCGAATCTAACCGCAGACATCACACGAATCAACTTGTACATTTCAGATGTATTTCCATCGCCCGTGTGTTAGCCTTGTGCAGTTTTCCGGCAAGCGTTTTCCATCCTTTTGTATGCGCGCTGCCAATGCCTGTTCGATTTCTTCAAACTCTGCCCGTTTTTGTACTGCTGACCGCTGTCGCGTACGCTCAGGCTACGGAACAGGCCGGAGTTGATTTCGATAACGACCTGCAGCCGATTTTGACTCGGCGCGGGTGCAATCAGGGCGCCTGTCACGGGAAGGCACGCGGTCAGGGGGGCTTTCAGCTTTCTTTGCTTGGTTTTGATTCTGACTTTGACCACGAAGCGATTACCAGGGACGTTCGTGGTCGACGTGTTTTTCCAGGTGCACCCGATCGAAGCCTTCTGCTGATGAAACCAACCGGCCAGGTGCCGCACGGTGGCGGAGTTCGGCTGAAAGTCAACAGCCCGGAATACGAGCTGATACTGCAGTGGATTCGCCAGGGAGTGCCTCGCCGTGTGGATGCAGCACCTGGACTGACGTCATTCAGTCTCACACCGGATTCTGTCGTTTTGCGATACGGTCAACAGCAGTCACTGCAGACGATGGCACACTATGACGACGGCAGCACCCGTGATGTCACGTCACTTACTGTTTTTCAGTCCAACGAAGCTCCGATTGCGTCCGTCACAGAACACGGTCAGGTGACGGCCGGTTCCATCACCGGAAGCACCGCTGTCATGGCACGCTATCAGGGCAGAATTGCAACTTGCAGTGTTATTATTCCTAGACCGGAAGAAGTTCCGGCGGACGAATACGCGCGGCTCCCGGTCAATAACTTTATTGATGAACTGGTGTGGCGGCGTCTGCAGCTGCTGAACATCACGCCTTCGCGGATTTGTGAGGACCATGTCTTTCTGAGGCGGGCAACCACAGACATCTGCGGTCGGATTCCCAAACCACAGGAAGTCCAGGCCTTTCTGGAAGATCCTTCCGCGGACAAGCGTCGCAAACTGGTGGGTCGTTTGCTGCGTGAGCCGGATTTTGCCGATCACTGGGCCAACAAATGGATGGATCTGCTGAGACCCAATCCCTACCACGTTGGGATCAAGACGGTCATGAGCTATGACCGGTGGATACGAGAACGCTTTCATCAGAGGATGCCGTGGGATGAGTTCGTTCGGGAACTGATCACGGCTCGGGGTGGAACGTGGCGGAATGGGGCGGTCACGCTTTTTCGCGATCGTCGGACGCCGGATGAAATCACCACACTCGTCAGTCAGCTGTTTGTGGGAGTTCGGCTTGAATGCTGCAAGTGTCATCATCACCCGTTTGAAAAATGGGGGCAGGATGATTTTTTTGGCTTTGCGGCCTACTTTGGAAGGCTGGGACGTAAAGGGTCAGGGATCTCCGCGCCAATCTCCGGATCAGAAGAATTTATCTTTGCAGGTAAAACCGGGAGTGTGTCGCATCCCGTCACCGGAAAGATCATGGCACCGAAGCCCCTGTTTGGCGAAGCAGCAGTCACAGCGAATACCGTTGATCCCCGTGAGGTTCTGGTGGAATGGATGACGTCACCGGAAAATCATCTGTTTCCTCAGGTGATGGCCAATCGTGTCTGGGCTGACCTGATGGGGCGAGGCCTTGTCGAACCGGTGGATGATTTCCGGGCGACAAACCCGGCTACGAATCAGCCGCTGCTGGATGCTCTCGGTGAAAGCTTTCGTGATAGCGGATTTTCAATGACGGAGCTCATCAGGGCCATTGTTTGCTCACATGTGTATCAGCTGGATTCTCTGCCAAACGAACGTAATGTGGCTGATACACGCAATTATTCGCGTCACTATCGGCATCGGCTGCGCGCCGAAGTTCTGCTGGATGCGTTTGTTGATATTTCGGGGGTCGCCCGGTCATTTGACGCAATGCCGCCTGGAACGAAGGCAAAGCAGATCTGGACCCACCGTACGACATCACTGTTTCTGGATACATTCGGACGTCCGGATCCCAATCAGGATCCACCGTGTGAAAGGACAAAAGAATCGGCAGTTGTCCAGACTTTGCATCTGATGAACTCTGAACAGATGTTTCAGGACATCCGGAATGATGAAGGTCATGCGGCTCGTCTGGCGGCTTCGGGAGTGAGTGCATCAGAACTGGCCGAAACGCTGTACCGAATGATCTATGCACGCGGGCCAACATACGAAGAGACGCAGCTGGTGATCGATGTCCTCAGTGAGGAAAACGTCGATCGACGCCGGTCCGTTGAAGATCTGATGTGGGCCATGATCAATACGCCCGAATTTGTATTTCAAAACTAACGGCTATCAGGCTTCGGACGGCGCCGGTGTCATGTTTCAGAGGGATTATACGGACAAGAGAAGGTGACAAACAGGAACTGCCTCTGTGACGGCGCTGTGACGATCCTGAAAATCGTTGATACAGCTGCCCCTTCGCAGCTTGTTTTCCATCCTGCTGACGGGACAGATGTGGCGTTTTGCGGTACAGGGCAATACACTAAGAGGCGTTCAGTGTACTCAAGGTCGTCACCTGATTGTTCTGACCTTGTTGCAGGATACACGGCAGACACACTGAACGGTGCTGCACCGTCGCTGACGGAAGGATTTCAACATGGCACTCCGGAAAAACTGCGAAGGTACCACTCGTCGAGACTGTCTTCAGTTTGGCATTGGTGGACTGCTGGGCGGCAGCCTGATCAATACGCTGCGCGTTCGGGGTGAGTCGGCCGGTGTGTCCGGGGGACCTAAACCGACCGCGGACCACGTGATTTTAATCTGGATGGATGGTGGGCCAACTCACTTTGAAACATTTGATCCCAAGCCGGATGCTCCGGCCGAGTTTCGCGGGGAGTTCGGATACGTTAAGACATCGGTTCCGGGCGTTTTGTATTCAGAACACATGGTCAGACTGGCTGCAGGTCTGGACGACTGCGCCATGATCCGATCGATTCGACACAGTCATGGAAATCACGGTGCCGGTAACCACTATATGATGACCGGGGCACCAACACGAATCCCGGTTGGTTGTGGAGCGTTCGTCAGTTTTCATCCGAGTATGGGTTCGGTCATTGCCAAAGAGCGAGGCAAAGACAACGGATTGCCTCCGTATTTCACCACGCCGCGCATGTCACGATCCGGCGGCCCCAGTTTTCTTGGCGCAAAACACGCTCCGTTCGTTGTTCCGGATAATCCGAACACCGAAAAATTCAAAGTACGGGACGTCGCCCTGCCACGTGACCTGGCGGTCAATCGGTTTGATCGACGAACGGATCTGAGGTCCAAAATTGATAAACTGGTCCGACTCAACTCTGAAGTGGCCGGAGATCCTGTGGCAGCGTTTGATGAGTATCAGGAACAGGGATACAGCCTGGTCACATCTCCGCGTGCTCAACAGGCCTTTGATATTTCAAAGGAATCCGGTTCGATGCGCGAACGTTACGGTCGTAATGAATTCGGCCAGCGCTGCCTGCTGGCTCGTCGGCTGGTGGAGGCCGGTGTTCCCTTCATTACCGTATATGATGGTGGCTGGGACAGTCACCGAAACCTGTTTGGCTCTTTGGGCAAACGTTTGCCGAACTGGGATAATTCTGTTGCCACTCTGATTCAGGACCTGAAAGAACGGGGACTTCTCGACACAACGCTGGTCATAGCGATGGGTGAGTTCGGTCGCACTCCAAGAATCTCGACGTTATCCGGTACCAGTTCTCCGGGGCGCGATCACTGGGCGAATGCGATGTCGGTTCTCATGGCCGGTGGGGGAACACCCGGTGGAACCGTTGTTGGTTCAACCGACCGCAAGGGGTATGCGGCGCTTGATCGCGTCCTGTCACCAGAGAATCTGATGTCGACGATCTATCACAAAATGGGGATCGATCCAGGGCAGATTCTGTACACACCGGATGGTCGGCCAGTGCATCTCGTCAGCGATCCTGCGCCGATCAGTGAGCTGATTTGATGACGCACCGTATTCGGTCGCGTCAGTGGTCACGCCGACTGCTGATCGGAACCGCAATTCTGGGGATTGCGGCAACTGGAGCGTCCGCTGCAGACGCTCCGAATATTGATCGGCTGTATCCTGCCGGCGGTCAGCTTGGAACGAGTGTCAATATTCAGCTTGGGGGCAAGCCCGGTGATGAGAGTCTGCGAAGCTGGTCCGATTCGGGACAGCTACAGATCACCATCGCAGAAGACAAAAAATTTGCCACGATTGTGATCCCGGAAGATGCGCAGCCCGGAGTGCACTGGCTGCGGTTTTTTAATGCTTCCGGTGCGTCGGTTCTCAGGCCGTTCATCGTCGGCCATATCGCCGAAACGGTTGAGGAAGAATCCAACGATCTCCTGGATCAGGCCGATAAAATCAGCGATGACGCGGTAACCATCAACGGAGTGCTCAGTCAGGCAGGTGATGTGGACATCTGCCGAATTCGGGTGCCTGCCGGCCGAACACTCGTTGCATCGATGCAGGCCAACGGAGAACTGGGTTCTCCCATGGATGCGAGTCTGCAGCTGCTGAACGAAGCCGGAACCGTGATTGCTCAGAACGATGACGATCACGGAATGGATCCTCAAATCGCCTTCACCGTCCAAAAGGAAGGTTTTTTTTATATTCGGACATTTGCATTTCCATCGACACCGAACAGTACTGTCAAACTGGCCGGTGCAGAGAATTACGTCTATCGACTCACTTTGACCCATGGTCCGTTTATCGACCACATTCTGCCGGCCGTGGTCGATCATCGATCGGGGTCGGCCGTCACCGTGTGCGGATGGAATCTGACTGAACAGCTGCAGACTGCCGGTCTCACTGCGTTCGGCGGACAACAAACGTATTTTGGACGTGAATTCGCCCTGCCGCACAATGTGTATGGCGTCAAACATTCGAGTTACGTGGAGTCAGCAGAGTCGCGGGCGATGGCTGTGAATTCTTCCATCACCGGCCGGATTGCCGTTCCGGATGAAAAAGATGTGTACACACTGCCGGGAGTCAAAGATCAGAAGCTCGTTGTGAGTGTTCAGGCACGAGCGTTTCATTCATTGCTGGATCCCGTGTTAATGATCACTGCGGCGGACGGCCGTGTTTTGGCGGAAGCTGATGATGGTGGTGCCGCGACCTACGATTCAGAAACCAACATCACTGTACCGACGGACGGTCTGCTGAAATTTTCCGTGGAGGATCGATTTGGAGACGGTGGATTTCGGTATTTCTATACGCTGACCTGTGCGATTCCGCAGCCGGCGTTCTCTGCAACGCTCAGTGCGAATCAGTACCTGATCAACAATAGCGAAGCGGTTGAGGTTCCGGTGACGATCACCCGAACGAATGGTTATGCGGAACGTCTGACCGTTTCAGTCGAACGGCTGCCTGAGGGAGTGACGGCAGAACCGGCGTTTTCAGAAAAGGACGGTGACAGTTCCAAAGCCGTTACACTCAAGCTGATTCGTGATGAGAACGCACCGCCATTTTGCGGTCCGATTCAGGTGTTGTGTCAGGCTGCAGGCAGCAACCATCCCCGGTCGGCAACGGCGGCCATTGAGAATTCAACAGCAACAACGTCGGATATCTGGCTGACGGTCATGCCGGGGGAAGAAACGCTTTCGGAAGACGGTGGATAACTCCGGGGGGAGATTTCCTGCGGTCATCTTTCAGGCACTGATCGCCTGGAACTGCCCGTCGTCCGAGAATTTCGGTCTTCCTCTGTATTCGAATCCGCAGAAAACACCCGACATTGTTGTTCGCTTTCGATTACAGTCGTCATATTCTTGAGTCGGAAACACGTGACGGACGAATCATGATCCGGATCGATGTTGCAGGATGTGCACGGGATCTCTGTTTATTTCGGTCTGATCGAGCTTGGAAATTTGTAGACATGCGAATCAAACGAACCGGTGTTTTTGTGTCCCTGTCCCTGCTGATGTCGATGGCTGCGACGTGTTCTGTCAGGGCTGAAGAGAAGGCGTGGGTGCTGAATTCGTTTGTGGACTTTGGTGACGGCACGCTGGTTGATGGTGGTGCAAACACGTACGTTGCCGCCGACGGGACCGTCCGCCTGATCAATCTTTGGGACTTTAATAACGACGGCAATTTTGATCTGCCGATTGCCTGTGGCCAGGATCACGACGAACGGGTGGATCTGTCCATCTACTGGTCCGACAAAAGTGGATTTGCTTCGGATCGTCGAACCCGCCTCCCGACGGAGGGAGCGCTGGCAGCGGCAGCCGAGGACCTCAACGGCGATGGTTATATTGATCTGGTCGTTGCCAATCGATTCGATGGAGAAAAAACGAATCTTGACTCATATATCTACTGGGGTAGTGACGACGGATTCGATGCTTCAAATCGCAGTGCGCTTCCGACCAAAGCCGCCCAGGCCGTTGCGATTGCTGACCTGAACGGTGACGGACATCATGACATCGTTTTTGCTAACCGAGGTGTTGACTATCACGTTGTCATCGACCAATTTCAAAAGTCATTTATATATTGGGGTTCTGATCACGGTTATTCCGCCGGGAAGAGGACCGAGCTGCCAACGATTAACTGTGGGGACGTGACCATTGCAGACGTTAATCATGATGGTCATCCGGACATTCTGTTCGTGAATGAAGGCAACAATGAAGCTCAAAGTGGCGTCGTGGTCTATCTCGGCGATGCCGCCGGAAATTATTCTGACGATCGCCGCATTGAACTTCCGGGGGTCTACAGCTCAGCCGTGACAGTTGCGGATCTGAACCAGGATGGTCATGAAGAGATTATTCTTGCCAACATGTATCATTTGAATGAGAAGCCAGATCCGCCAACCGGAAACAGTGTCGGGACATATCGTGCTAACTCGTACATCTATTGGGGATCTGCTGCCGGATATTCGGCTGAATTGAGGACCGAGCTGCCAACGATCGGTGCCCGGGCAGCGGCGGTCGGAGACCTGAATGGTGACGGACTGAGTGACATTGTGTTTGCAAACAGTGCAGAGGGTGTCTCGTACATCTACTGGAACAGTCCCCGGGGATTCCTGGCCCACAGGCGTTCCCAGATTTTAGCACCGTCTGCCAATGATGTGGTCATCGAAGATATGAATGCGGACGGCGAAGCAGATCTGATTCTGGCCAACTATGCCAGTGACGGTTTCTTTGATACGGACTCATACGTGTATTGGGGGGGACCGCAAGGCTTTTCGCCGGACCGAAGACTGGAATTGCCAACATCCGGTGCGTCCGGAATCACGATTGCTGATTTTGACAACAACGGGCAAAAGGACATCGTCTTTATCAACAAGATTGAAGGTGTATCGTATCCGGGCGGGACGACCGCTGCCTTTGCCGAACTCGGACCGACCACGTCCTGGATTTACCTGGGCGATGACCAGGGCCGATTCAGTCCACAGCGGCGGGTGGGTCTGCCGACCGTTCGTGATACCGACGGATATATCAATTGTGACTTCAACTTCGACGGTTTTGCCGATCTGTTGCTCGCCCAGTACAGCACTCCCACTCACATTTTCTGGGGCGGACCGACTGGCCTTTCAGAGGACAACACCACGATTGTTCCTGACGGTCAGGCAGGGACCGGTCGTGCGGCTGACTTTAACCGGGACGGCTATCTTGACCTGCTGCTGGATTCGAACGTGATATACGGCCAGGAGTCCGGTTTTTCCAGGATCAATCGTTTCCGACTGACGCCCCGGGGCAAGTCGGAGTGTCTGGCAGACCTGAACGGTGACGGCTGGCTCGATGTTGTGTCGGCCGCCCGTCATAAGGTCACTCTGTTCTGGAACGGGCCCGGCGGCTTCGACAATGCCCGCACAACATCACTACTCATGCAGGGTAAAGACGCTTCGATGCCTGAGATCGCTGACCTGAATGGCGACGGCTACCTGGACCTTGTCGTTGTAAATCAGGTCGATGAGAACAAACCGCTTGGTCCCGGACAAGCACTCGTGCATCTGGCTAATCCGAACGCAGACGCGTGGATCTACTGGGGAAGTGATGCGGGTTTTTCTGAATCCCGTCGTTCAGCGCTTCCAACTATTGGTGCGAACGATGTCGTGGCGGCGGATCTCAATCGAAACGGGTACATCGATCTGTTTTTTCCCAGCTATCTTGGCGGAACCCACCGGCATTTCCCCGGCACGATTTACTGGAACAGTGCGGACGGATTCGACGTGGGACGTCAAACCAGGATCCCTGGCTACTCGGGATGCGGTACGTTTGCTGCTGACTGCAATCTGGACGGCTATCCGGAACTTGTTATTGCGAATCATACGCGAGTCGGAAACCACCGCAGTGACGTGTGGGTGTACCAGGGAAGTCCGGACGGTTATTCCCCGGACAAACGAACCTCTTTGCCGGCGACAGGTCCGCACTTCTTTTCACTTGTTGACATCGGCAATATTTATGATCGTTCGGAACGCTATGATTATCTCTCCCCGCCATTTGATGCCGGTTCCGGTGCAGACTACGAACGGATTTCTTGGAAGGCAGACACTCCGTTTCACACGCGCCTGGAGTTCCAGATTCGTACGGCAGAGTCTGAACAACAGCTCACATCAGCCGGCTGGCGGGGACCGGCGGGCGCTGACAGTTTCTATCGTACCAGCGGAACTCAAATTGCGGCGGCGAAGAACGATCGCTGGATCCAGTTTAAGGCCAGCCTGATCAGCCCGAATATGGCCAACACGCCCGTGCTGCGTTCGGCCACAATCAGTTATTCGAAGGATTAGTCATCTTCGAACCAGTTTTCCGGAACTTCCAGTGACCAGACTTCACTGTTCAGCGGTATGGCGTGTCCGCCGGCAATCCAGATTTTGTCCTGAAATACGAATGCGGAGTGTTCGTGGCGCTGTTTCCACACGACCTCTGATTTGAGCTGTTTCCAGTTCCGTCCGTCACTGGAATACCACGTGTCGTTCCAGTTGGCGAACGGTTTGTCGGACCAGCCTCCGATCACCCACATCCGGTCTCGATAAACGACGGACGAAAACCAGATCCGGGGATGCCATGCGGCAGCCGCGGTTTCCTGTTGCCAGTGAATTCCGTCTGCAGAGCTCCAGACGTCGTTGAGTGCGTGATACTCCGGTCGATAGTCTCCTCCACCGAAGACATAAATGCGGTCATTCAGCACGGCTGCCTGATGATATGCCCGTGGCGACCAGCCGGCGTTGTCCGTCACCAGCGTCCACTGGTTCCCGTCCGATGACATCCACACATCATTTTGGGTACTGTTTTCGTCGCCGAAATAGTAATCTTCGGTTCCGCCCAGCAGCCACATCTTTCCCCTGAATTCAACAAGTGCAGCTGCGATCCGCGGAGTCCAGCCTGCGTCGTCGGTGATCTGCTCCCATGAGACGCCGTCCGTGGAGGACCAGACCTGATTGCTGGCAGAATGGCTGGGCAGACGACCGTCATGCCAGCCGCCCATGAACCACATGCGATCTTTGAACACAATGCTCATCGACAGATCGCTGTGTTTCCACGGTGCCTTGTTTTCGATCAGTGTCCATGTCTTTCCGTTCGCAGAACTCCACACGTCACGGGGCGGTGCTGCTGTCGTATTGAACCATCCGCCGAAGATCCACAGACGATCTTTGTAGACAACTTCGCCCTGTGAGTCCCGAGGCTGCCAGCCCGCATGATCAGTGACCTGAACCCAGTTGAGTAGGTTCTCATCTGCCCAGGCAGGGATTGATGACAGTACGACCATTGACAGAACGCAAGCAGCATATTTCATGGCAGAAGGCGTTTCCGGCAAAACGCATAGAGGATTGGACGGTGTTACTGACCGTCAGATCATACACACTGCATAAAGCCTGGCGACCGATCGGAGTAGGCCACAGCAGTTCAGCTTTCATGAGCGGATAAAAACCGAAACAGAATCTCAGCGGCCTGGTCCAGCTGAGCGGCATCGATCCATTCGTCTTTTGTATGTGCCTGTTCGATCGATCCCGGACCAAACACAACCGTGGGGATTCCTGTCGGCCCGGTGACGGCTGCATTGGTTCCGTACGCGACTCCAAGTTTCTGACACGGTCCGGATACGGCTTCCACATGAGTCAGCAGGCTGTCGGCCAGAGTTCCGTTTCTGTCATCCGACAGGGATCCGGCCATGCACCACGCCGGAAGCATTTCGTATTCGAACGTGAGGGATTTACGGAGCCAGGCATCCACCTGTGCGATGACCGTTGATTGATCCTCGCCAGGGATCACCCGACGATCGATTTCAATCGTACACTCATCCGGTACGACATTGACACTGATCCCTCCGTCGATTCGGCCGACGCTGAGTGTCGGCGAACCACACAGGACGTGCGGAGTCGATTCCCGTTCGAGCTGAACAGCGTATTCCTCAAGCCGGGAAACAACTTCAGCCATGCGATAGATGGCATTAATGCCGTCCGACGGCTTCGAGCTATGCGCCGCTTTTCCGGTCGTCCGCAGTTTCCAGCGTGTGACGCCTCGATGAGCCACCACGATATCCAGCGATGTCGGTTCGGCGATGATGATCGAATCCGGCCTGCGTGCCAGCCAGTCGGCGGGATGATGATCGGTTTGAGTCCATCGAGCAGTCAGATCCCGTACACCCGTCATTCCCTGTTCTTCGTCACATGTGCAGGACATAATGATGTCACCGGCTCCGGAGGGGCGTTCACGTACCACCCGGGCAAACGCTGTAAGCATCGATGCCATACCCCCCTTAACATCGCAGGATCCCCGCCCGTAAATCCGGCCGTCCCGTTCTTCCGGTTCGAATGCCGGAATTGTCATGCCGTCAACAGGAACGGTGTCCTGATGGGCGTCCAGCATCACTGTCGGACGATCCGGGTTTCCTTGGTACCGGGCAACGATGTTACTGCGTTTTGGCATGATTTCGATGCGTTGATAGTCAGCACCAAGATCGGTGAACCACTGTTCCAGATAGTCGGTCATTCCGGCTTCGAGGAACTCCGGTCCGGACATATCGCGTCCCATCGGATTGACGCTTGGAATAGCGATGAGTTCTTTAAGCAGTTCAGCAGGGCGCATCAGATTATCCCAGTCGATAGACCTTCACCGCGTTATCGTGAAACATCTTCTTTCGAAATGTCGCTGACCGGCTGCTGACGACCTGTTTGAGTGCTTCCACCCACTGCCGATAGCTGGCACCCAGCAGACACACGGGCCAGTCGCCCCCGTACACGCATCGATCTTCGCCGAAGGCATCGAGACAAAAGTTGATATTGGGAGCCAGATCGTCCGGTGACCAGTTGTGTTTATTGACTGACGCTACAATGCCGGAAATCTTAATGAACATGTTGTCCTGGTCGGCTGATGCACGGATGCCATCCTGCCATTTTGCTCTTAGTGCCTGATCCGTCGACTGGACACTGAGATTTCCGCAATGATCCACCACAAATCGCGTATTGGGACACTTCTTTGCCAGTGTTGCCCCGTGAATGACCTCATCCGGCCGCAGACACAGGTCGAAGTTGATACCCAGATCTGCCAGTCGACGTATGTTATCCACAAATTTTGGCTGCAGACAAAGCCCTGTCGGGCGGTCCGGATCGTTGAGCACGGTGCGGACACCCTTGACGGCATCTTTCCTGGACAGCGGGGTAATGTAATCGGCGAAGCCCTCATCGTGCGGATAGCCGCCAATCACGGCCCCCACCATGGAATTGTCTTTTCGTTCGCAAAGGTCGATAACGTACTCAGCTTCGGCCTGCTGTTGAGACGGGTGGACATTGATTTCCATATAGACCGTTTTAACGATATTCAGTCCTTGAGTGTGTTCAACGTAATCCGGCATCAGGAAGGTATGTCGAATCGGCTCCAGTTCTGCGTTGTTCGGGTCCATCCATGGCAGATTAAACCGACGGAGATCCCAGAGGTGCTGGTGTGTATCGATGATTGGTACGGATTCAGCGGTTGTCACAGCTCCATCAGTGCGTGACAGCCCGGCTGTACCGATGACCGCTGCGGTTGATTGCGAAATAAAATCGCGGCGAGTGGTTGTCATGTCGGACCTTTCGTGACATTGAGACTCAGGGAGGCAGGATCGTAACGCAGCAACAGGTTTGTTAGAAATGAATTTATTGACTACTGTCGCTCTGTCCCGCTGACGGGTCGATTTTCAGAGGATCAGTTCTCAAACAAATTCAGCCGACTGGAACCAGCAAACGACGATGTACGAAACGAGAGACTTCAATATGAGTGCTGCAATTGCCGATGTTCACGCCCGTGAGATTCTGGACAGCCGTGGAAATCCGACTGTCGAAGTAGATTTGCTGCTGGATGACGGAATTATTGGTCGAGCGGCTGTCCCCAGCGGCGCCAGTACCGGGGCCCACGAAGCACACGAACTTCGTGATACCAGCGTGACTGACCGGTATCTGGGGAAGGGGGTTCAGCAGGCCGTTCAGAATATCAACGGTGAAATCGCGGACGCCATCATCGATCTGGACGTGTGTGATCAGGCCAATGTCGATCGAGTCATGATTGAACTGGACGGTACGGAAAACAAGTCCCGTCTGGGAGCAAACGCAATCCTGGCCTGCTCGCTGGCCGCTGCTCATGCCGCAGCCAGAGCATCCGGACTGCCGTTATTTCGATATTTGGGTGGTGTGGGTGCCCATTGTCTTCCGGCTCCCATGATGAACATCATCAATGGTGGCGAACATGCGAACAATGGTATCGATATTCAGGAATTCATGGTCATGCCCTTGGGGTTTGACAGCTTCAGTGATGCGCTGCGAGCGGGCACCGAAGTCTTCCACGCTCTCAAAAAAGTACTGGGTGACAAAGGGCTCAGTACTGCAGTGGGTGATGAAGGTGGATTTGCTCCCGATCTCAGCACGAATCAGGAGGCCTTGGATGTGATTCTTGTTGCTATCGAAAAAGCGGGATATGCCGCTGGTGACCAGATTAAGATCGCCCTGGACTGTGCAGCGACGGAATTCTATGACGTAGATAAGGGCATCTATACGCTGGAGGGCAGGTCGATTGATTCTGAGGGTATGGTTGGATTGCTTGCAGAATGGGCAGATCGGTACCCAATCTGTTCGATCGAAGACGGTTGCAGTGAAGACGACTGGGACGGCTGGAAGAAAATGACCGATATGATTGGTGACCGCTGCCAGCTCGTTGGTGACGATCTTTTTGTGACCAATTCCAAACGTTTGAGCGAAGGAATCGACAAAGGCGTTGCGAACAGCATTCTGGTCAAGGTTAACCAGATCGGTACACTTTCTGAGACCATTCAGGCAGTGCAACTGGCCGGGAAGCACGGTTATACATCTGTGATGAGTCATCGTTCGGGTGAAACGGAGGACACCACCATTGCTGACCTGGCCGTGGCTCTGCAAACCGGACAGATAAAAACTGGGTCGGCCAGTCGGACGGACCGCATCTGCAAATATAACCAGCTTCTGCGGATCGAGGAGATCCTTGGGGAAACCGCCTCATACGGCGGCACCATTTCATAACGGTCTGCCACAGTCACATCGGACTTGTTCCGTCAGCTGTGTGGCCTGCCGCTCAGCATCCATGTCCGAAACCATATTACAACCAGCCGATCATCTACCGTCCGGAACAACAGCCTCCGGGGCGTGGACGGTCTCGCTGGCGTTTTGGATGATATTGCTGAGTGCAGCTTTGATCTATGGTTCTGTTGCAGTTGCTCCGCGGCTTTATACGTGGATTAACATTCGTCATGACTTCATTCAGAACGCTCATCAGCTCAACACGCTGGAAACGGAAGTCGACTATCTGGAGCGGGTGCGGGACGCACTGGAGTCAGATCCGGAGTTTGTGCGCAGAATGGCGGACGCGTCGATTGCAGAAGGCGCGGGAGACGGTGAGTTGATTCCGGTCAGTGGCGAACTTCTTTTCGGCAGCGAAGACCGGCTGCAGGAACGGATGCCGGAACTTGAGGTGACTCCGGGGACCTCGGTGGCACAGCGTCTTGCCGTTGATCGAACGTTGCGTGGTGTTCTGCTGGGCAGTGCCGGTCTGCTGGTTGTTTTCGCATTCACGGTGCTCAACGGGACCGGCGGGCGTTTTGTGGCTCTGGTCAGACGATTGGCCGCGGCAGCCGTTCGACTGCCGCTGGCCCGTTATTTCCGAATCGCTCCACCACCGTTGAAGAACGCCGGCGAAGTTCAGGCGGCAGCCAATCAGAGTTCTCCTGATCGTAGCATACCTAGGGCGTCAGCAACTTATCGAACATGAAGGCTTCTGCTGACGAATATGTTTCCGAGTCTGATGTTCCGGGTATAAGCAGATGGCACTCGGTGCCGACAGCCTCCGCCTTTTCCCGAACTTTCACTCCGTACACCCCGTGATGGATTCCATGTCCTGCGTTTTTCGAGGGAAGAGTCATGTCTTCGGGGTATGTCATCAGAAGTGGTGGATCGTCAGACGTCAGATGATTGATTGGTGAGAATTCAGCATAGGTTTCCTGGTGCTGAGCATAGTTTTTCAGGGCATCCTGCATGTTTTTTTCACCGACGCAGCACCAGATCATTCGATGTTTGAGCACGTTGGCTCCTAACCAGGATTCAATCATCTTCGGATCAATCGAGGTTTGTCCGGACAGAACCGCGGCACCGCTGACACGTGTTGATTCCCTCAGCACCGGATCTGCTGAATCGGGACGGGCCATGTCGTCGTGAAACAGCAGCCACATGGAAGTACAGGCTCCGGCACTTCCGCCGGTCAGTACAATCCGGTCGCTGCGGATATTCCATTCTGTGGCTCGCTGTCGAAGGTACTGAATGGCTCGAGCTGCATCGTGGACCGGAGCCGGCAGGGGATGTTCCGGTGTGTGGCGATAGTTCACTGCTGCACAGGAAATCCCTTTCTCCAGAAACGGACGTACCTGGTGAGGCATGCGTTTCTTGTCGCCACCCGTCCAGCCGCCCCCGTGGATATATACCAGCAGCGGACGCGGGCCTGTCCCGTCGGCAATCCAGATGTCCAGTTGACATACCGGATGTTCGGAGTAGGCCACATTCGCATGAGTCGGTGGCAGACCGTTGTCGTCAGCAGAAGTGACTGCGGCGAACAAACCTGCAATCACTGCGGATAGAACCGGAAAATTGAAATGTTTCATTATTAAGGAATCTCTGCAAGTCTGGTACGGTGCGAAAAACAATGAGTTCCTGCATCAAAACCCAGCTTTTGGGAAACGACGGGCTTCCTGGAGACCAGGTCCGATTGTTGAGTGTACTGAAGTATGCGGTGGTGAATCCGGCAGGGAGACTGATTCCGGAGCGAACGGGGTAAACAAAACCCTGTTCGCCAGGCCAGCAGGCAGTACCACCGGTTTTTAAAGATATCGGGACGGTGGCGAAATGCCTTACAGAAACCTCGATCCGGTTGTTGTAAAGACAGACCCTGTTTACGATGTCGTGCATTGGCAGTCGACAGCACGTCAGCCGCGTCAGCATCAGGGCATTCGGGTCCAGCCAGGGGGAAGTTATGAGTCATGCAACGGTCACCGGTATCGTTCATGTGATCGAAGAAACAAAAACCTACGGGCAGAATGGATTCCGCAAGCGACTGCTTGTGCTGGAGCAGGATAACGGTCGTTTTACCAGTCACATTCCGGTCGAATTCATACAGGATAGCTGTGATACTGTGGATCAGCTTAAGATCGGCGATGAGGTTGAAGTGACCTATCGGCTGAATGGCCGCAAGTGGCAGCGTGACGCAAACAGCGAAGTTAAATATTTCCTTAGCGCGGAGGCCATGGGCTTTAACGTGATCAATTCGGGTTCGAATGACGCTCCTGCGGATGACGCTGATGCACCGTACGGAGAGACATTCGTATCCGATGAAGAACCTCCGTTTTAGACCAAATATTGGTCATCCTGTTTCCTGCGGACTGGTCACTGTCACAGACGCAGTAGTAACGGGCGATCTGCAGGGCCACCGTAGTGTCTTTGTTTCCCGGATCTAATTGATTTGACCTGGCAAAGCAGGGACGTCAGTCGTCTGTTCTTTCTTCAGTTGTCAAGCCCGGAGGTTCTGTGGACTGTTGTTATTCGTCCCTCGCCTTCACAAATGTCCGGCACCGTAACCTGCAGAATTTGACAGTGACGTCACTTATCGGTGGTGACTTGCCCTGGTCGAAATCGGTGCTGCAGAATCCGGTCAATCAGATTGTAGCAAAGTCTGTGTCGGGAACCGGGGAGTAGTTTTCGAACCTCATGAACTCCGCACGCCAGGTGAGTTTCACGATCCCGGTGGGACCACTCCTGTGTTTTGCGATAATGATTTCGGCTTCACCCGGTCGGTCGTTGGGATCATAGGCATCCGGCCGATGCAGAAACATAACTTTGTCGGCATCCTGTTCGATGGAACCACTTTCACGCAGGTCGGCCAGACGAGGTCGTTTGTCCTCTCGCAGTTCCACACCCCGATTGAGCTGCGACAATGCAATAACCGCCACATTGAGTTCTTTGGCCAGGAATTTCAGGCGACGCGAGATACCTGCGATCTGTTGTTCACGAGGAAGTTGTTTCTCTTCAGGTTCGATAAGCTGCAGATAGTCGACAATCACAGCCCCCAGTGGTTCTTTGCGGTGCTGACGTCGGGAGATTGCGGCAATCTGTGACATCGTTCGTGCTGGTTTGTCATCGATAAACAGTGGCAGGTTGTGCAGATCGCCGGAGGCAGCCGCCAGTTGATCCCGCTGTTCGTCGGACAGATTTCCGGTGCGCAGGTCATGTCCGCTGACCCGGGCTGTGATACACAAAAAGCGTTCGGCAAGTTCCAGGTTGGATTGTTCCAGGCTGAACAGCATCACTCCCTTTTTTGCGTCTCTGGCAATCGCTTCGGCTATATTGCAGACCAAGGCTGTTTTGCCCATACTCGGACGGGCTGCCAGAATGATAAGCTCCGTCGGCTGCAGACCGGTTGTCTGATGGTCAAGATCACCGAAACCGGTGGTAACACCCGCCACACTGCCTTCTTTGTTCATCCGTTCGTCAATACGGGTGAACGCTTCCAGCAGAATATCTCCGATAGCAATACTGGAGGTGTCCTCCTGTTCCTCCACGATGGCAAACACACGCCGTTCAGCAGTCTGAAGCAGGTCGTCGACGGTCCCCTGAGGCTCGTAGCAATCGGTCAGGATTTCGGTGCAGGCCGCAATGAGTGTCCGCTGCATCCATTTTTCACGGACGATATTGGCGTAGTAACGAACGTGAGCGGCATGAGGGACGGAATCGACGATTTCCACGACATAGGCAGCACCACCGGACTCTTCCAGTTCCCCACGCCGTTCGAGCTCTTCTGCCAGTGTCAGGGGGTCAATGCCACGAATATTATTTTCGTACAGATCATGGATCGCGGCAAAAATTTTGTGATGAGCATCGTGATAGAAATGCTCAGCCCGAAGTGACTCACCGACTTCGTCGATGGCTTCGTTGACCAGCAGAATACTCCCCAGGACACCTTTTTCGGCATCAAGGTTCTGAGGAGGAAGTCGAACAGATTTGTCGGCCATCAGTGTCAGACACCAGCGGCGGAGGGCACCACCCAGACTTTGACTTCGGTGTTGACCTTCTCGTGAAAGACGAGTTTTACAGTGTACATACCCAATTCTCTGATCGGACCGTCCAGCTTGACCTGTTGAGGTTTCACGTTAAATCCACCGGCAATAAGTGCATCGCTGATGTCGCGGTCAACCACGGAGCCGTACAGAGTGTTGTCGGATGTTGCATTGGCTTCTATTGTGGCACTATAGCTGCTCACGGCGTCAGCCAGTTTTTGCAGGTCCCGAACCCGGCCGGCTTCGAGGTGTTCCAGTTTCTGACGGTGCCGCGCCACCATTCGCTTGTTTTGTTCAGTCGCAACCGTTGCCATTCCATGAGGAAGCAGATAATTTCTTGCATAACCGGGCTTAACTCTCACGATGTCACCACGTTTTCCAAGGCTTGTCACATCGTGGACCAGCAGAACCTCCGTTGATTGACGGGTTGACCCGCTGACTGCTCCGGGATTCGTTGATTTTGACTTTAGTGGCATGGCTTTGTTGCCTTGATTGTCCTGGTCACGGGCAGCGAACTGCCTCAGAGATTTGATTGCCGCGTAGCTGATACGTCAGAGATCGGAGTCTGGCGTACCCAGTTACCCGATTCAGAATTGTGGGGTGAGGCCCTCAGAACGGGACATCACCGCCGTCGCCGGCCGGTGTGTCGTAGAACGACTGTTCAGGAGACGACTGAGCCGGACTCGAATAGGCAGGCGCTGTCTGTGTTGATGATTTTGGCTGTGACGTGCCGCCTCCTTCGTTACGACTGCCCAGCAGCTGCATGTTTTCACCGACGACTTTCAGCTTTGTTCGCTTTTGTCCGGTCTCTTTGTCTTCCCATTGATCCTGCTGCAGACGACCTTCGATCAGAACCGGTCGTCCCTTTCCAAGATACTCGCCGGCAATTTCGGCCGTCCGTCCCCACAACGTGACTTCCACGAAAGTGGTTTCTTCGATTCTTTGATTGGTTGTTTTGTCCGTTCGATATCGATTGATCGCCAGAGACACGTCGGTGACAGCTGTACCGCCTGTGGTGTAGCGGACTTCGGGGTCACGTGTCAGATTACCGATGAGCACGACTCGATTGAACGACGCCATTACAATGCCTCCCTATTTCGCCCAACAGCCTGGTTACTGATTGTCTTTGGCCACTGGACTTGCTGTGGCGGGTTCTTTTGCCGGTGTTTCTTCTGTCGTTGTTTCGGAAATCGCATCAACAACTGCGTTGAAGAGTTCTTCCGGGTGGCTGATCACCATAAAACGCAGAACAGTGTCACTGAGTTGGCACTGTCGCGTCAGAATGTCCATGCCGGACGTCACCATTTTGAAGCAGACGATGTAGTGCAGTCCCTTGCGGCGACCTTCGATCTCGTAAGCCAGTTTGCCGTCCTGCCACGGGCGATGTGCAATTACGTTTGCACCTGCCCGGTCGAGCAGTTTCATCAGCTCATCACAGACAGCATCGGGATTGTTAGCATAGGCATTGCTGTCGACGAGAAACATTCCTTCGTACAGATGTTCCCGGACTTCTGAGGCTTCAGCAACTGACACGAAACAAATCCCCTGGACTTTAACTGTGAACACGAACGAGCGAGGTGTGGATAATCGAAGCCATACACTGTGACGACTTTAGATTGGAAATTCAATGCCCAGTACCGAATTCCCGTTGATAGAGTCACCCATCAGAACACCTGAATCCGGGGTATTGACGTCTGATTCTGTCAGACCGATATCGACACAACCCGGAACACGCAGATACTCCGCCGGCCGTTTGAGTCTGTTCCGGGGAACACCAGAGAGGACTCTGTCTCGCAGGCGAACCGAAATGTCCGGCGGGTCAGTTACTGAATGTCCGGATCCCGGTTGAATTCGTTCATCACCGGATCCAGGCCTTCATACACCCATTTCTCAAGGGAATCGGCCGCACGCGCAGTTGCCAGCTCGTGATCGCACCGTTCTTCCTGGCAAAATCGGCCCAAAACCCAGGACGTAGCGTCCATACGGCCAGGTGGTCGCCCAATTCCAATCCTCAATCTGGGAAACTCGTTACTTCCCAGCCTCGAAATAATATCTTTGAGGCCATTTTGACCGCCGGCGGATCCTTTTGCACGCCAGCGAATTCGCCCATTTGGTAAATTGAGATCGTCACAGACAACGACCAGGTCAGCAAGATCGGGCTGGTAGAAATTCACGAACCGGATAACGGATTCACCGCTGCAGTTCATAAACGTCAAAGGAGCGATCAGCAGCACTTTTTCAGTGCCGATTTGTATCTCCACTGATTCGGATTTGTACCGGTTCCTGACCGGTCCGGCCTGGAAACGACGTCGCAGTTCGCCGACGATCTCGAAACCGACATTATGGCGGGTACCGACGTATTGACTGCCTGGATTACCCAGACCAATGATCAGCTTCATGGACCCGGTATTACCGAATCTGGAGAAGACAAACTGACGAGTGCTCCCGAAACCTGATTCGCTATTCAGCGACTCTGGTGTCATGCAGTTCGGCAATAACCGTGTCTGCCGAATCTTCTACCTTCATTCCTTCGGGAATCGGCAGGTCGGCAACCGTCAGAGAATCACCCATTTGCATGGATCCAATTCGGACTTCAATTTGTCGCGGGACGCGGAAGTCGGAGCACGTGACCGTGACACGTTTGAGTTGAATTTGAAGTCGTCCGCCCGTCTTCAACGCCGGGGGTTCACCCACAAACGCCAATGGCACCTCCGTTGTGGCCATCCCTTCCGGATCGACACGAAGCATATCGATGTGCTGAATGTATGTACTGAATGTATCCCACTGCAGCTCCTGAATCACGGCTTTGTCAACACTTCCGTCGATGTCAACATCTACCACTTTTGAGCCGAGAGCAACCACCTTGTTCAGATCGTCAGCCGATACGGACAGCGACAGACCGTCTTTGCTGTATCCGTACAGATTCGCCGGGACCCGGCCTTGACTGCGTAACAGTCTGGTCGCCTTTTTCCCCGTTGCCGTCCGCCGCTCAGCGACAAGTCGATAATCTTCCATCCAGCCGATCCTGCAGTTTGAGCTTACCCAAAACCGGCGAGCATACAGACCGGACTTCGCCGGTTCAACACTAATGAGCCGATTCATTAGCAGTAAATCGGCGTGACAGTGGCCATGATGACTCCCTGTTTCAGTTTACGGTCATCATGGTGCTGAATCCTCTCACGGGGCCCGCATTCACAATTCTGCGGCAATTGGCAATCGCTGTCTCAAAGGTTAAAACTGGTGTCAGTTCCCGGCTGTTGCGGGATCTGCAGACAGTGTTTCCCGATTCGGGACGACGAGAGATCGTTTGAGTCCTTAGCAGTCATGTGATCCGCCTGCGATGCAATCAGCGTGATTTTCCTGATGTGTATGCCACAGGACGCGATATTTTGAATTTGAACTACGGTCAGATCTTCCCGCGGCGGCGATTTCGTTTGACTGAATCCGGCAGCAGAAGTTTCCGGTTGCGACTGATTTCACGGCGAATTCTCCGACGGGCTTTCAGACCTGTCAGATGCCTTGGCTGTCGAGTTCTGTGTTTGGCGTCTTGCGTTACGGCACGGGAAAACAGCGGCAGCGGGAGGCCGGCACCAAGGTTTATTGTACTTGTCTGGTTGTTTCTGTGTCCGTTGGCATGGTCCGGGAGCCCTCAGCAGAATGACTCTGTTGAGCAATCTACAGACGGAGATGCACAGCAGCTTTGGACCGACGGACGAGTCAATCTTGATCTGCAGGCTCTGCGCGAAGCCATCGGCAGCGGGCGCGATGCAGAGGCACTGGCTCGTTTTCGGCGTCTCACGACTGCGGATCCCCGGGTGTTGGCTGCGCGATCTGACAATCGCCACTTTGTTCCTTTGTATCGAATCCTGGCGGAAGAATTCGAAAGGCTGCCGGCAGCCATTCAGACCATTCTTCGCACAACCAACGCACAGGCAGCACGTCTGGCGCTGGAGAATGTTGTACCGACCGGCCGATGGAATGAGCTGATTCAGGTGAGTCAGCGGTTTCCCGGGACGGACAGCGCTCACCTTGCACATCTGATCGTTGCACAGCTGCATTTCGACCGGGGACATCTGACCGCTGCGTCCCACTGGCTGCATGCATTGCAGTCCTGTTCGCTTTCTGCCCAGGTGAAACCACTCGTGCAGCAATTGAAGTCGCGGTTGTTACGAGATTCATCGGCAGTTGCCGCACCGTTGTCGAATCACAGCTCGCAGCTCACAGAAGCATCCTCGCCTGGTCCGTGGCAGGTCCGGTGGCGTCAACGAACACAACTCGGTACAGCACGGCTGCGTGATATCGATGCGGCACAACTGCAGGCAAATGCGACGACTGATGCCGGCTGGAATGCGCAGATTCGTAATTCTGTGATCTATCGGAGAACGTTGCGGGGCCTCACAGCAATCGATCTTCAAAGTGGACATATTAACTGGTCGTTGCGTCTTCGTCCCAACCATCTGGATTACCTTAGTCGAAACAACGAACGCTCACTGTCACACCGTGGCCCAAATCACGTTCTTCCGGAACGATTACGCCAGTTGCTGATCCATGACGGTGTGCTGAGTCGTGTCTGTGCGGGGTCACATGCTGTCTATTTTGTCAATACATCATCGTTTCCGGCGGGAACCGTGATGAATCGTCTGCGTTCGGTGGCAGCAAAACCGGACGCACGACTGGTGGCAGTGTCGAGAGATGCCGGACGCCGAATCTGGTCTGTGGGAGGTCCGCCGGTGGAATCGGACGTCAGTGACCGAATGGCCGACGTCTGGTTTGCCGGTGTTCCGCTTGTTGACGGGGAAATGCTTCACTGTATCGTACAAATCGGAAACGAAATTCGACTGTGCACACTGCGAGCGGCCACCGGCGAACGACTGGATTCAACACTGCTGGCGTTTTCTGACGTGTCGATTGAACTTGATCCCGCACGACAGCTCGTGTCCGCCACTCCCGTGGCAGCTGACGGTCTTCTGCTTTGCTGTACTTCAACCGGCTGGCTGACTGCAGTCGATCAACTGACTCGAACCGTTGTCTGGGCGACCCGAACGGGGGCCGGTTCTTCTTCGGAAGTTCGTGCTGTGCGTATGAACAGACGGGCCGGAGGAAGTCAGGTTTCCGCAGAACAGTCTCCGGATTCGATTATCCGGGTGCTGGGCCGAACGGTTGCGGTGATGCCGTGGAATTCAGCTGAGATCCGATTCCTGGATGTTGTTTCGGGTTCACTACGTAACGTTGCACTGCGACAGAGCAGACCCGGGCTGCTGGCCACGGACGGCGATGCCGTCATTATTATAAGCCGCAGTGATCGAATCGAACGTGTGTCCGCATCAACAGCCGAGTCGGTCTGGGTGCGTGAACTCACCTCTGATGATGGTCGACCCTGTGGTCCCGGTACCATTGTGAACGGCCGGCTGCTGCTGGCAATGACTACAGGAGCCATCGTTTCCATCGATGTGCAGACGGGTGACATCCAGGAATCAGCTGCCGACGTTCTTCGTCCCTCAAGACATGGCCTGCTCCTGTCTGCAACGACGGGTACGCCCGAGACACATTCCGGTCATCAGGGAGATCTGGTGTTCGTTGGACCTGACGAGACTGTTTGTCTTACGAGAGATTCCGTTTCGGCGACACCTGAGCAAATCACAGATTTGGTTGAACTCCTGCTGGCGTCCGGACGGGTTCAGGCGGCACAGGATGCATTGAGGCAATTGTCTGTGGAAACGATCGCAGCAGACGAACGGGCGTCCTCGCTGCAGTTTGAAGTTGCCTTTGCACTGGCCGTTGCCGCAAAGCTGTCCCCCGAAACATCTCTTGAGTCACTGGCCCGTACCCGCCAGCACCAGGTCCGGGCTGCCGTACTGGGAATTTCCCGACAGGGACAAAATGATCCGGTTGCTGCTGCTAATGCAGCAATCGATTTGTTTCAAAGGGAAGAACGCTCTGAGTCGGCATTCACGGCTGATTCGATCAAAATTCCGGTCGGTCTGTTACCGACAGCCATAATGACTGAACGAAGTTCGGTCACTGATTTTCAATATTCGAAGGTGTCGCTGCAGACATGGACTGCGCGGACGATCGAACATGCTCTGAACTACGCTCCTTCTGCTGCAGGGGTATTACTGGTTCGGCGATGCAGAGTCCTGTCTCCGGACACACTGCTGCAGATAAATCACCTGTCTGTTGCTGAAACAATCAGTACTCTTCTGTCGGATGCCGGACCGTCAGAACAGACCAGTCTTCTGCGTCTGCACCGGAACGCGATCCTGAGGGCCAACGGAGAATCACCGATTCTCCTATCCTCAGAATGGCCGCCGAACGGTAACCATTCATTAATATCTTCGGGCGACACCGCCCGCAGGCAGTATTCCCGGCTGCTGCAGGAAATTGCGGAATCCGGAGAAGCTTTGGGAATCAGTGGTGCTGAACAGAACACTTCTGCTGCGTTCCACAAAAACGGGTTTAGAGACTGGGCGGACAGCTGGAACCGGGATGACTATCAGGTCATTCCGTTTGCTCGTCCGAATCCGGTTCGTCGGCGTCCGTATCGGCTGAAGTTCACCGATCCGAACGATCCCTTTCTAGGCCGCTTCGATCTGCTGATTCACCGCGCTCCGTCTCGTCTGATTGTTCGGGAGATCGCGCCCCCCGGTCGATTGATCTGGTCAATTCCCGGCGAGTTTCCGGAACGGCCCGGATCGACGTCTGTTCCGTTAGTCGAACGTTCGGGAACTTTGTTGTACATCCTCTCACCCAACGCTGTGACAGCTGTCTCGCTGCTTGAACAGCGCGTGCTCTGGCAGGCTCGCGCGGATTTGCATCGGATCACAGGCGGTCGAGATTCGGTCGGGCAAAAGGGCCCGCGTTTGATTTCGAGTGGATCCGGGTGGGTTTGTCTGCAGACTGGTCAGTCGGTTGAACTGCGGAGTTCGTTAACAGGACAAGTCAGGTGGTCTCGTCCCTGTACTCCTTCCAGTACGGTATTTGCCGGCGATGCATGTGTCATTATGGGTGACACTGACAGCAGTATTGACCCGGTCGCCGCACTGGACCGGCGATCCGGTCAGCGACTGAACTGTCAGCTGAGTGTGAAGGATTTGGGAAATATTACAGGAACCGACGGAAACGAATTTATCATTCGGGAAAGCAGTCCTGAAAACCACAGCTCTGTTCAGTTGGTCTGGCGCGATGCCCTCACCGGTGAAACATCTCGTACGGTGAATGTCGTCGACGTCGTCCGTGTCCGGCACGACCGTTCATCTCAACTGGATGTATTTCACAACGACGGCCGATTGACAGTGATCGATCTTCCGTCGGGAAGCATGCGTGAGTATCTGTGGTCAAACAATACGGTGTCAGCCGAAAATCGGCCGACAGGTGACGACGGGGCCGACCGGTCGCATGAGTGGCATCCTGACCGGATTCGTGTTTTTGAAGATTCAGTCTACCTGTACCTCATCCTGCAGCCGAAAAATTCTCCACCCGGCGGGCAGGTTCCTGAACGTGAGTTAACGCCATTCCTTGCCATGCGAGTGCTCGATCGTGATTCCGGAGAATTCCTGTGGGAAAATACTCAGGCGAAATCCTGTCACGGTCGTGTGGTTACTGATCAGCTGAGTCTGCCGTTCCTGGTGTTACTTGATCATTCCGCTCCCAACAAAAGGGGGGGGCGGGCTGTTCAGGTGAGATTACGCTGTCTTCGCAAACGTGACGGTCGCCGTCTGATTGATCAGCAGTTGCCGGCACGTTATGCCTATGACCAGCTGCGTATTTCACCCTCACAGGATTACTCAGTCACTGTCCGGGTTCACGGAACTCTGGTCCGATTTGAGTTGCCGGACAGTCCGTCTGTACGTTCACCGACGGGTAAAACGCATGAGCTGGATGGAACTCGCTGAATTTAGGTCCACAGATGCACGCGTTCGTATAGTTCGGCCGGCAGACGTTTTTTTAACGCCCGGGCTGCCGCCTCAACGGCGGTACGTGTACTCAAATGGCTTAGAATAATCAGCTCATTCCTGAACCTGTCAGCGCGGTCCATGATGTCGTCCAGATGCATGTGACCGTATTTATGGATCTTTTCTTTACGGTGATCCGGGCGAAAGAATGTCATTTCTGTAATCAGTACACCTGATTTGTAGACATCCGCGTGACTGTCGAGACCTGCAGGTGACGTATCGCCGGTAAAGCAGACCAGTGGTGTGAGTGACTCGGATGTTACTTCGGTTCCTTCCAGTCGGATGTCGCGGATTTCAATACCGCTGAGTCCCTGATATTTCTGTTTCAGTTTCCTGCGGACGTCGTAGACGATGTATCCGACCGACGGAACGGTGTGTTTTGTTGAGATTACCCGGACCCGGTGCTCACGCGACATTTGGATGACATCTCCCGGGCTGACTCCCACCAGTTCACAGTTCATACGACCCCGGTCCAGCTTCTGCCATGAAGTCAGCATACGCTGCACGGGTTCAATGACCTGTACCGGCAGGTAGATCGTTGGTGGCTCCATCTTCATCATACGTCGTCGGGCGACATATACCGGCAGAGCCGCCAGATGATCCAGATGCGCGTGGGTTACGAAGAATGTGCCGGTTCCCATGAATGCCCACGGACTGGCTCCCAGTTCGAACCCCAGTTTGAGTTCAGGGATTCGCCAGTAACTTTGCACCGCGGCGCGGGAATAGCCCTCAATCGTCAGTGCCTTGTGGTTCAGTTTGGAAATCGGAAGGTTATGCAGCATTGATCAGGTAACAATGAAGACAGATCGACTGGCCGGCATTCAGGGACCCCGATTTCCCGCCGCCGGTTCGCTGTTTACCGAGCACCAGTGCGGACAGACATCAGCAACGCGATGCAGTATGTTCGATAAAGCAGCTGCTCAGCGGGAATCTCTTAATTCGGTTTTGCGCAGATCCCAGTTCGGGGATTCGGATTCACTGACAAAGTGTCGCAGAAACTGATGAGGGCGAAACCGATTTTTGTAACTCATCGATTCACAATCACGAATGTAATAGCCCATGTACAGATAATCGCGGTCGGCCGCCCGGCCGATGTCAATTTCGCTCAAAACGGAAAAGGTTCCAGGTCCCTTGCTACGCCAAAGCGGATCGTGGATGAAATAGACACTGGACTGTACGCGGGCTGTCATGTCCACCAGACCGACGCCGATCAGCTGATCGTCACGCACGTACAAAAATTCACGGGAGAAATCAAAATGGCCCTCGACGAATGACTGATAGTAATCGTCAGCACTGGTCTCCTGATAGGGCCAGCCGCGTCGTTTGTGCATGTCGCGATGATAGTTGTTGTACAGACGAACGTGTTCGTCTGTAACAGACGGAGGCTGTACAATGAGTCGTACGTCAGAGTTTCGGTTTCGACAACGGCGCTGACTTTTGGTCAATTGCACTTCGGAAAGAATAATTCTGAGACTGCGACATTCCTGACACTTTTGGCAGATCGGGCGAAACAACGAACGTCCGAAACGACGCCATCCTCGCTCCAGCAGTGCTTCAAGTTGTTCTCCGGAAAGATCTGTGGTCCATCGGTACTCAAACCGGGACAATCTGTCGGGCAGATAGGGGCAGGGTGACTCTGCGCCCTGCATCTGCAGTTCAGCAGTCAGGTTTCCGTCATGATCATTCATCGTGTGTGTCATCAGGTCTGCAGAAGTTGACGCAGCTGACTACCGTAGCGAAGCAGACACGTTGCGGCGAGCAGAATCTACTCCGAAGATCGCCGGTCGGCAGCTGTATTGTCAGTGTTTGTTCCCGTTACCCTGCTGTGTCTGCTGAAAATGGCTGGTCATTTTTGTGTCCATTGTCCTGACCATCCGGATTCAAACGAGATATCTTCAGATTGCAGACGTAGACCGAAATGAAGCGGAAACCGCGTTAGTTTGTCTGTTGAAGTGGTGATGCACTGATTATTGAGACAACCAGTGATTCACAGTCCGTGCAGCAAGCGGTGCCGGTCAGTTGCGGACTCTGGGAGACTCATTTTTCTGTGGGGCATCCTGACTGGTTCTGCTTCCGGGGTCATCCGGAATAGTCACGGTACGACGGACGTCAATCAGAGAGGCGCGAAAGATACGCAGGGCTGAGGCATTTCGCGGCGTGCGTCCGGAGACCGCCGCGGTGCGGTCGCGGTCGGTCTCATCCCAACGTACAAATGCTGCAAGTTCCTTCCGCCGCTGTGGCAGGACACTGTCCAGTTGTGAGGCGATCTGTTCGATCCATTCGGGATCGTTCTCGGCGGCCTGAGACATCATGCGGGAATAAAGCGAAATTTCAAAAGCGTTACGGTCCATCATCATGTTGGTAACCGGTGATATCAAAAGTGCCATTGCTCGTGCCGTGATCGAAGGGAATGACACGAAAACATCCAGCTTTTGTCGAACCTGTGTCTTTCCGTCTGCGGCAGGTCGGTAGTCATATCTCAGCCACACCAGTCCCGCAGCTGTGATGGGCCGGGGCAGCAGCGGGCTGTTGTACGTTCCGTCGAACAGCAGCAGGCACTGCGATTGATCCCGATAAAGGACATCAGCCACTCCGAATGATCCGTCCGGTGCCGTGGCTTCAAACTGCAGGGCCGCTGTCTGCCACATTTGTACTTTGGAAATTCCCATGACCCGCCAGGTACTCACAGACACGTCCGGATGCTCTACAAGGTAACGATAGATGTCCGGGCGGACTTCGTAGTGTAGTTCGGGCAGTTGACGATACTGAGCACACTTGTCCAGAACCTCTCGGATACGTATTTGACTGGCCGGAGATATTTGTTTCCAGGGAAGTTGTTTGAGTTTGCTGTCCCTGAGTCGAGCACTCGATCGCCCTGGTGCAGCAATCTTGATTCCGGCACGGGCCGCCATTTCGGTCATTGGTATCTGCCCGGAGGCGGGAACGCCCCACAGCGCGCACACAATGACGCTCAACAGACCCGAGAGTCTGTGCGCAGACCGAGTGACCGGCTTCCGCATGGCGCCCCCAAAACAATGATATCAGCACCGGACTCATCAGCCGCCCCCGACGATGGTTCGATGCGAAAAATCAGCCTGCAGAATCGAAGCCCCCCTCCGATTCCCGTGTCCTTTCAATGCTCCGAATGCAGGAAAAATGGATGCGGAACATCTCCTTGCATTAGTTCGGCGATTCGCTGTCGAATCCCTCAGACGAATGTCCGGATTACGAAGAGTTTTCGGTGACCAGTCTCCGGCAATTTCTGCCGAATGTTTCAATAGTCGCTGTAATCAGACCGCCTCAGTACTTCTGACCTGCACTTGCCTGCTTCGGCCTCACAAATGAAGCCCGGTGCCTGCCCGGTTCTGTCAACCGGGTGCAGATATTGAGGTTGATGTCGCCACACATCTTTTCGTGTGGATACGTCCCGAAACTCCGGACCGAGACTGCCCTGTAGCTGTGTGTGATTACTGGCGGCGACGTGGCGGGGTCGCTGTCCATACAACGAGTGCAGCCACGAGCGGCAGGACCAGCAGTCCGTAAAGTGCAGGTGTGTAGGTGCTTAAGGTGTCGATCGAATAGGCCAGTGGCAGAGGACCAATCGCTGATCCCAGAATCATGACCGCCCACGCAACACCACGAACCTCTCCCTGGTGAGCCCGACCATAGTAGTTGACCCAGACGACATTTCCCGCGCTGCGAATAATACTGCTGTGAAATCCCATTAACAGAGCATAGACGAGTGCCATCCACATCACTGGCAGGTTGATGGCCAGCAGCGTGGCAGCAGCCAGTGTAAGCATTGATGTGGCCAGCAAATACCGGCTGGCGACCCGGTCGGTCACATATCCGGCCGGGAACGTCATCACTGTGGCGAACAGGGCCTGCACGCTGATTAATCCCAGCGCTTCACGTGATGACAGACCATGTTCTCCAAACAATGCCACCTGATGAAAAATCAGGCCGGTGCCCACGATACCGGATGTTACTGGTACGCTCAGCAGCTTCCAGAAAGTCGGATTTCGAACAGCTTCAACTGCTGTCCAGGATTGTTCCAGCGGAGTGATTTGTGGTTTACCGGTGTTTGAATTGCCGACATCGCGCGTCGCCGGTTCCTCACTGTAGTCCGGCCTGATGCCGTCAGGATGCAGACCCAGGTCTTCCGGTCGGTCTCGAATGAACAGAATTCCCGGCAGTACGAGTGATATGGTCACGATAACTGCCAGAACAACCCACGTGGATTCCCATCCATATGACTGTATCAGGAAGTCGTTGACTATCGGAATGGTCATGACCGAAAGGCCGCCACCCAGTCCTGCAATCGCAGTGGCCATCCCGCGTTTGCGTTCAAACCATTCACCAACCAGCCACACCGACACCAGGACCAGAGCCCCCTGTCCCAGTGTTCGCACAAAACTAAACCCCAGGAACAGGCCACTCAGTGACTGTATTCGCGACATCTGAAAGCAGGCAACTCCCAGTCCGGCAGCGACCAGCGGCAACATCACGCGTGCGCCAAATCGATCGATCAACCTGCCGAAAATCGGCAGCAGAGCAGCACCAACCAGGGTGGCGAATCCATAGGCCAGAGAAAAATCCGTTTCCGTAATTTTCAGGGTGGCACGCATGGGATCTTTGAGCGCTGCCACAGAATGCGACTGACCAGGAGCGGACATGAACTGTCCGGCGGCCGCAAAGCCAAGCATCGTCCAGCCGGGAAAATATCGACGCCCTAATCCTGCTTCGCCGGTGACAGTACAGGGATCAGCCGAAGACGACATTTGGACAGGCATTCAGGAAAATATCCTGGTTTGGCGATACGTTGATGATGCGTAACACAGAAAGGAAGAGGTGAGAAACAATGGAATACACCAAATAAGCGGCCAGATACCAGGCCTGTCTGAGCGGAGGGCCATAATTCCTCCAGCTGGAAGGAATTCCTGGCACTGAGGTTGTTTGGATCCGTTCACTGGGATTGCCATTGACGTGATGGTGACGCTCAAACGCTTCCTGTGATATTCCGACGAACCATTGGAATCCGGTCCGGCTGCAGGCAGAGAAATCCGACACACTACTCTGGTCACTCTACGACTCTATAATCCGTCCGTCTTTGGCTGACGGTTGGTCTGACCATCCCGGCTGGCATGGAGTGTGAGATCCTGATTTCACTGGTAACGCAGGAACAGGGCCCCGTCTCTGAGCCCCGGGAAAAATTTCATCGACCGCTCGTTCCTTTTTCAAAATCATTCACAGATAGTTTCCCCGCCTGCCATGTCAGATACTGAAATCGTCATTCGCGGGGCTCGTGAACATAATCTGCGAAATGTTAGTCTGTCTCTGCCCCGCAATCAGCTGATAGTGATGAGTGGTGTCAGCGGATCGGGTAAGAGTTCCCTGGCCTTCGACACGCTTTATGCCGAAGGTCAGCGCCGTTATGTCGAAAGTCTCTCCACATACGCGAGGCAGTTTCTGGGCCAGCTTCCTAAGCCAAACGTTGATTCAATTAGTGGTCTGGCCCCGTCAATTTCAATTCAGCAAAAGTCAACCAGTCGCAATCCCCGCAGCACCGTTGGCACCATTACGGAGATTTTCGACTATTTGAGAGTGCTGTTTGCCAGAGTCGGTCAGGGTTACTGCTACGTTTCCGGAAAACCCATCCAGGCGCAGTCAACCGATCAAATCATTGACAGCATCAACGGTCAGCCTGAAGGAACTCGCTATTCCATCCTTGCACCGATCGTGCAGAATCAAAAGGGCGAATTCAAGGACCTGTTTGAGGATCTGCTCAAGCGAGGTTTCCTGCGTGCACGTGTTAACGGTGATGTTGTTTCGCTCAGTGATAATCTGCGACTCAAACGACATCACAAACATACCATCGAAGTTGTCGTCGATCGTCTGGTTGCCGGGCCGGGGCGTCGGGCTCGTCTGGCTGAGGCTGTGGAACAGGCTCTCAGACTGGCTGATGGACGGCTTATCTGTTCAACCTCAACGGTTCCCGCTACTTCCCCCGCCGGAGGTGAAGGGGCCAGGCCGCAGGATGTGGCGCCCGCAGACGTAGCCTTATCCGTCGCTCCCTCAACGCAGCGGACTCTGAAGACTTCGCCGCACAGAAATAAAGACAGCAGCCTCGACAAACTCTACAGCGCTCAATACTCCTGCCCTGAAAGCGGCATGAGTTATGAGCCTCCGTCACCGCAACTGTTCAGCTTCAACAGTCCTGTCGGGATGTGTTCCGACTGCAACGGTCTGGGAATGCGTCATGGATTTGCTGCCGACACCATAGTTGTTGACGAAAACAAGTCGATTCGCAACGGAGCTTTGCTGCTGTTGCCCTCGCTGCGCAAAATGGGCCGCTGGCCTCGGCACATTCTCAAAGGAGCTGCTGAGGCGATCGAGAAGATCGTTGGTATGGAGGCAGAATCGCTGCTTAAAGCCAGATGGTGTGACATTCCCCGTGAAGCGCAGCGCCTGTGGCTGGATGGAACCGGCGATCGACAGATCACGTTCAGGTTCGGACATCGAGGCGGCTCGTACAGGCACGGAGGTATATGGGAGGGCTGGACGAATCGACTGCTCAGCGACTACCGCTCCTCACGGAATCCGATGCGCCGTCGGCAGATCGAAAAACATCTGGAAATTGTTCTGTGTCCCGCCTGCGAAGGCGAACGCCTCAATCGTCAGGCCCGCAATGTTCGTATAAAAACGAAGAGCCGACGATTTGGAAAAAATGGAGCCGCCGTAAAAGAGCTAAGTCTTCCGCAGGTTTGTGCGCTGACGATTGCTGAGGCGGCTGAGTTTTTTGGTTCACTTGATCTGGACAGGACTCAGCAATTCATCGCTGAAGAAGCACTTAAGGAAATTCGCGGTCGACTTGGATTTCTGCTGCAGTGCGGTCTGCATTATCTGACGCTTCACCGATCGGCTCCCACACTTTCGGGGGGGGAATCACAACGGATTCGTCTGGCGGGTCAGATCGGCTGCGGACTGGTTGGTGTCGTGTACATCCTTGACGAACCGTCGATTGGGTTGCATCCCCGTGACAACAGCATGCTGCTGAAAAGTCTGCAACACCTGCGCGATCAGGGTAATACGGTGATTGTGGTGGAGCACGATGAAGACACCATGCGTGCGGCCGACCATATTGTTGACTTTGGACCGGGACCTGGCATCCGGGGAGGTGAGGTTGTTACCAGCGGGGCGTTCGCCGATCTGCTCAACAGCAAAAACAGCGTCACCGGACAGTATCTGAGCGGAAAATTGTCAATTGCTGTGCCCGACCCGCGTCGGAACGGCACGGATGCAGCCATCGTGGTGAAGAACGCCCGACACAACAATCTCAGGGGCGTCGATGTTAAAATTCCTCTGCAGCGGTTCGTTTGCGTCACTGGTGTCAGTGGCAGCGGAAAGAGTTCTCTGATTAGTGATGTACTGTGGCAGGTTCTGAATCGGGACGTGAATAACGGCAGTGGCGATCCCGGTTGCCATGACACCGTGACCGGTCTTGAACACATCGATAAGGCCATCGATATCGATCAATCACCCATCGGTCGCACACCCCGGTCGAATCCCGCCACTTACGTCAAGGTCTTTGACGAGATTCGCAAACTATTTACTCAGCTGCCGCAGTCGAAAATGCGGGGCTACAAACCCGGACGATTCAGTTTTAACGTGGCCGGAGGTCGCTGTGAGGCGTGTGAAGGGCATGGAGCTACCAAACTGGAAATGGACTTCCTTGCGGATATCTGGGTTCCCTGTGACGTTTGTGAAGGACGCCGATTCAGTCACGAAACACTTGATGTAAGCTACAAAGGCCACAGTATTGCTGATGTGCTGAAGATGGAGATCCGGGATGCGGCCGGGGTCTTTGAAAATGTCCCGAAAATAAAACGTCTGCTGCAGACACTGGCAGACGTTGGTCTTGACTACATGCAGCTGGGGCAGCCCTCACCCACGCTCAGCGGCGGAGAGGCTCAGCGGATCAAACTGGCTCGCGAGCTTGGCAAACGTTCGACGGGCAGGACGCTTTACGTTCTGGATGAACCCACAACCGGACTGCATTTCGCTGATGTCCATAAGCTGCTGGAAGTGCTGCACGGCTTCGTCGAAGCCGGCAACACTGTGATTGTGATCGAACATAACCTGGATGTGGTCAAGACAGCCGACTGGGTGATTGACATGGGGCCGGAAGGTGGAGCCGGCGGCGGAACGGTTGTTTGCGAAGGCCCGCCGGAAACAATTGCACGGTGCCGAACGTCTCATACGGGAAACGCTTTGCGATCGGTCCTGCCAGGCATGAAGCCACGAACCTCAGACGGTAAAAAGTCGTCCGGTGCCCGGCCGACTGATCCGTTTGTATTGTCCCGGCGTATCGAAATTCGAGGAGCCGCCCAGCATAATCTGCAGCAGATCAGCCTGGAGGTCCCGCGTGGTGAAATGAGTGTGTTTTGCGGTCCAAGTGGAAGTGGCAAAACATCGCTGGCGATGGACACGCTCTATGCCGAAGGCCAGCGGAGATACGTGGAGAGTCTGTCGGCGTATGCACGTCAGTTTCTGGGTCAGATGCCAAGACCCCGGGTTGACAGTATCCAGGGGCTCAGTCCGGCCATTGCTATTGAACAAAAAACGGTTGGTTCAACTCCGCGTTCGACCGTGGGGACGGTCACTGAAGTTTATGACTACCTGAGAGTGTTGTTTGCGCGTCTCGGGAATGTGCATTGTCCGTCCTGTGGCAGACAGGCGGAACAACAAACGACTGACGAAATCGTTGACGCGATCCTGAAATTTCCTGCCAGGACACGGATGCTGATACTGGCTCCGTATGAAGTCGATCGTCAGATTCCTTATGAATCGGCCTTCGAACGCCTGCGTTCCATCGGTTTTGCGCGGGTCCGAATTGACGGGACAACGTACTCACTGGACGACACACCAGAGCTCAGTCATCGTCGATCCCACGAAGTTGAAGTGGTGGTGGATCGTATTTCCGTCGAGAAAAAATCACGAGGGCGGATTACCGATTCCGTTGAAGCGGCGCTGGACCTGGGTAAAGGAGTGATCTCCGTTGCCGTGGCTGAGCCTGATGTGGACGAAGTCGACTGGGACACGCATCTTTACAGTCTTCATCTTTCCTGCTTCGACTGTGGTTACTCTTACGATCGTCCATCACCTCAGCAGTTTTCGTTCAACAGTCCGCTGGGCTGGTGCTGGTCCTGCGAAGGGATGGGCACTGAATACGGAGCCAATCAGTCTCTGCTGATCACCAGTCCCGAAAGCAGCCTGCTGCACGGAGCGATCGGTGCGTGGCCGGATCCGCAGCAGAATCCGACCTTCCTGGCGCTGCTGAACGGGATTGCCGAAGAATTCAGCATCCCGACTGATCAGCCCTGGTATCTGCTCACACCGGAACAGCAGCGAATCATTCTTAATGGTCAGGAGAATCGCTGGATCAGTGTGAAATCGGGGAACACGTCCTTTTCGGTGCGTTATCGCGGCATCTATCCCACGATAGAACTGGCCGGCCGCCTTTCTCATTCTTATCGCCGGTCTCTCATGGAAATGGCAGGAGAAAAGGACTGCAGCGTTTGCAATGGAACTCGACTGAATGAAACGGCAGCCGCTGTAAGACTCAGGAAGATCACGTTGCCGCAGTTGACGCGTATGCCGCTGACTAAGTCACTGGAGTTTCTCAGGAAGCTGCGACTGAACCGGGCTCAAAAACAGATTGCCGGTGACCTGTTGTCTGAAGCCGTGCATCGACTGACGTTCCTCGTTGATATCGGTCTGGATTATCTGACGCTGGACCGGTCCATGCCGACCCTGTCCGGTGGAGAATCGCAGCGTATTCGTCTGGCAGGCCAGGTCGGTCGATCACTTACGGGGGTGTTGTATGTGCTGGATGAACCAACCATTGGACTGCATCCCCGGGACAACGGCCGGCTGCTGGATGCGCTCAGACGTCTGCGGGATCTCGGTAACACTGTGCTGTTGGTAGAGCACGACCGTGAGGTACTCAAGTCGGCAGACCGTTTATTCGATTTCGGTCCTGGTGCCGGCCGACTGGGCGGTCGCGTTGTCGCAGACGGTACGCCCAAACAACTTAGTCGTCAGTTCAGAAGGTCACTGACCGGTGGCTATCTCAGCGGCAAACAAGGCATTCCGGTCCCTGAAAATCGTCGCATCTCTTCAACAGCTGCCAGGCACCTGCTGAGTTGCGTAAACAGTCCGAGTCCTGAAAAATTATCCGACGATTCCGATATGACCGGTCGCCGGACAAAAAGAAATGCACGGGAACACGCCCAGGAGGTATCAGGTTCTGATCCTCACCCGGCCCTGATCCTTCAGGGGGCCTCCCAGCACAACCTGCACAACGTTGACCTTTGTCTCCCGCTGGGAACACTCACCTGTATCACCGGAGTCAGCGGGAGTGGCAAAAGTTCACTGGTGATGAACACACTGTCCAGAGCTGTTGCCAGAAAACTCAACCTGACCAGCGACGCTCCGGGACCCTACCGGGACCTGCTGGGCATCGAACATCTGTCCAAGATCTCAATCGTTGATCAAAACCCGATCGGTACGACACCCGCATCCAATCCGGCTACGTACACGGGTGTGTTTGATCATATCCGCGAGCTGTTTTGTCGGATGCCGGAAGCCAGAGTTCGAGGCTATCGGCCCGGTCGTTTCAGTTTCAATCGGTCCGGGGGGCGCTGTGACGACTGTGAAGGCATGGGGCAGCAAAAAATTGAAATGCATTTTTTGCCGGATGTGTGGGTTGAATGCACAACCTGTCGCGGCAAACGGTACAACGGCGAAACGCTGACCGTGAAATTCAACGGGTATTCCATCGCCGATGTCCTGGAGATGCCTGTTCAGACGGCACTGGACGTGTTTTCCAGTGTGCCGAAGATCCGGGCTCCACTGGCGACATTGAACGCAATCGGTTTGGGATATGTCACACTCGGGCAGTCAGCCCCGACTTTGAGCGGAGGTGAAGCTCAACGTATCAAACTGGCGTCTGAGTTGTCACGACCGAACGCGGGTCGCACGCTGTATGTACTGGACGAACCGACGACCGGTCTGCATTTCGATGATATTGCGAAGCTTTTGAGTGTGCTCAACAGTCTCGTCGAACAGGGCAACACGGTGGTTGTGATTGAACATAATCTGGACGTTATCAAGACGGCCGACTGGATTGTGGATATTGGACCGGAAGCAGGAGCCGGTGGCGGTCGCATCGTGACGGCAGGTACGCCCGAAGACGTCGTCGCCTATGCAAAATCTGTTACCCGTCCTTCCGGACATCCTCGGTCGTGGACGGGAGAGTTACTGGCTGATGTTCTTGAGGAATCCAGCGTCGGAACCATTGAGGTTTTTGATGTGGCCCGTGTTGCCAGGAAGCGATCAACAGATTTAAGCGTTCGTGAGCTGGGCAAAGAAGCGAAACTGCCGTGGGAGACGGACGGCCAAAAGTGGCATACACGGGAGTGCCTGAGTCACGACGGGAAACGTTGCAGGTGGGAAGGTGCATCGCTGCAGTATGTGACCGACCTGCTGGGAAAAATTTCCGCACTCAGTCCCGCCAACTGGAATCAGCGCAGCACGGTAGAGGTTAAAGCTGAAAAAGGTCTCGGCTGGCTGCTGCACGCCCGGACAGGACACGAATGGCTGCTGACGCTGTGTTTCCGTGTGAAGAACAAGACGTTTGAAAGTAAAGCTCTGATCGACCGGTTGAAGCTGATACCAATCGACGAAGTGGATGAGATCCATTACTACAGCGAAACTCCTCGCGTGAAAGTACGAAATGTAAAAGCCGGCTGGCAGGAGATCACGATCAAAGTCTGGAAGAAAGAAGAAATCGACACACCACAGTTCCGAAAGTTCCTCCAGTCAGCCGTACAGGCCTATCTGGCTCAGGCCACCAAAGAAAAACTGAATCCGCAGGATTTGACACCATGGAAACAGCTCGGTCGCAAGTGGCATTTGCTGAAGAAAGGCCTGCCCAATAACGGTCGCATTGGCTGGAAGTTCAGTACCATCGAAAAGCTGTTGCCGGTTGTGGAATCCGCTATGAATGGCTGCAAGGTCGACTACGGTATCCGAACTAAGATCAACTGGAAGAACGTAGACGGTTCACCCGCGGCGGAGTTACACACGAAACGTAAAGACGGTCTGAATCTGGTGCTGTACGTTCCATCGGGATCTGTCACCATCGGCGCCATCGCCGAACTTGGTTTCGAACAGAGTATCTCTGCGCATCGCAGTGGTACTGATGCTGTCAAAATTCGCTTTGCAGGAGTCAGTCAGGTGTCGGCAGATTTTAAACGCTGGTTGTCCGCAACCAGGGGTTAAACTGCACGCATCACAGAGGTGTCCGGTCTCCCTCTTTTCGTTTGAACACTTATTAAGATAATGTGTTCGATAAAAAATGTTACCTGTGATCGGGGTGACTGAAAGGAAGCCCTCACGCGGATTCGCATCCTTCCGGCAGACAAGTATGGGTTGAGCATTTGTACGCGGACGTCGCCACGATAGTCAGCCGGTAGTCACTGCCACGGAGACAGAACACTTACAATTGCCGATCATTAATCGTTAAGGAAGTAAGTCACCTGTCGACCTGCGAATGATGACATCATTGCTCTGCCGCTGCAGAGTCGTAAAATTGCACTGGCCTGTTATCAAAGCCTTACAACAGTTTGCCTCCCGCGGCGTTTTCTGCGGATTTGTCATCTGCTCTGTGAGTCAATCAATATCTCTGTCCCGGACTGATGCCAATGTCGATGTCGTGCAGACGACAATTCTTTGCTGATGGCCTCCATGGGCTTGCGGGAATTGCCCTGGCTTCGATGCTTGCCGATGAAGGGGTGGCGGCAGAGTCACCGGCGATTGATCCGACGCGTCCGTATGCACCACGTGCCACACACTTTGAGCCTCGCGCGAAGAACGTGATTGTGGTGTTCTGTTCGGGGGCACTGAGTCACCTGGATACCTTCGATTACAAGCCGCAATTGATCCGGTATCACGGACAACCATTGCCGGGCAACGAGAACCTGGTATCGTTCCAGGGACCCAACGGTAATCTGACGCAGCCACTGTGGAAATTCCGACCGCGAGGAAACAGTGGCAAGATGACTTCTGATCTCCTGCCGAGCATTGGTGACAAAGCTGACGAACTTTGCTTCATCCATTCACTCACGACCAAATCCAACACCCACGGTCCGGCTGAAAATGTGATGAACACCGGATTCACGTTCGATGGGTTTCCCAGCATGGGGGCGTGGATCAATTTTGCTCTGGGAAGTGAGAATCAAAACCTGCCGGCATTCGTGGCCATCGAAGATCCACGCGGAATGCCTCAGTCGGGTCCTAACAACTGGGCCAGCGGGTTCCTTCCGGCCGCCTTTCAGGGAACGCAGTTCAGCAGCACGAAGCCGATTCGATTTCTGGAACGGCCAAAATCCGTTTCCCAGGAGGCAGATCAGGCGGCACTCAACGCACTGCGACTGCTTGAAGAGATCAATCAATATAAGTTTCCCGGTGATCAGCAGTTAGCGGCCCGGATGGCCGGTTATGAACTGGCGGCGAAGATGCAGCTGACAATTCCGGATGTTGTGAAACTTGATGACGAACCACAGCACATCAGGACATTGTACGGAGCGGACAGCGGAAACCCACACAAAGCTGCCTTTGCCGGTAACTGCCTCCTGGCACGGCGGTTGGTCGAACGAGGTGTCAGGTTTGTTCAGCTGTTTAATGGAGCCTACGCATCGGGTGGGCGGATTAACTGGGACGGGCACAGTCAGCTTAAGACCCAGTACGACGTGCACGGAGAAATTCTTGACCAGCCGGTTGCCGGTTTACTGACGGATTTGCGTCAGCGAGGTTTGCTGGATTCCACTTTAGTGGTGTTTGCCACGGAATTCGGACGTATGCCCATGTTTCAGGCAGGCACCTTCGGCCGTGACCACAATCCGATGGGATTCACCTGCTGGCTGGCAGGAGCCGGAGTCAAATCGGGCTTCAGCTACGGGAGCACTGATGAGTTTGGGTATCGGGCCCGGGAGGACGTGGCAACACCACATGATTTGCATGCCACTATCCTGCATCTTCTGGGGCTGGACCATCGACGGTTGAATTTCTACCACAACGGGATCGAGCGACGGTTGACCGATGTTCACGGCAACGTGATTCATGATGTGATCGCATAACAGTCCACTTGCCGTGTTTTGCCGGCGTGTCGCCAGACAGAACAGACGCAGCGGGCAGGGTGATTCATTGTTTCACTGATTAAGCCCCATTGAAGTGTCACTGGCGTCAGCGGTATGCCGATGCGACCGGTTACCAAAGCCACAGCAGCCGTACTGTGTAACCGCCCATCACTGTCCAGAACAGAACGGCGTAGGCCCGCTCACCGAGTTCCCGGTTGATTCGACGACCCAGTAACGACGCCAGTGGGATTAATGGAAGTGCTGTCAGTACGATCTTCCAGGTGGTTGCGTTTATCAGCGACGACTGCACATAGACCAGTGACTTGGTCACATCGCCACCCAGTGACACCAGTGAGGCGGCTCCAACAAAGTGCATCCGGTCCAGACGCAGGCTGCGAATCGCAATTCCTTTCAGAGGGCCTGAAGTTCCGGTCAACCCGGAAGTCGCGCCTGCGAAGAATGCGAGAACCGTTGAAAACATCCGACCGACGGTCACGGGGCTGCGATCGATCATCGTTGATTTCTTCTCCAGAATCAGACTACCTGCCACACTGATCATGACTCCGACATAGATCAGATGTGCTGAAGCCCAGCGCAGGAGAGTTGCTCCGGCGCCTGCACCGATCATCGTCAGCAGCAGGATCCACAACGATTTTTCAATTGGAATTGTCTTCCGGTACACGGTGACCTTGGCAATGTTATTGCAGGCCAGAAGCAGCGAAGAGAGTACCACGCCGTGGTGTGTACCAAACAGCAGGACCATGGTAGGCACGATAATGAGGGATCCGCCCATCCCGGCGGCAGCGGAGACGATGAATGAAACTGCAGCGATCAGGAGCGCAAAAACGATCATGATAGCTCCTGCCCGATGTCCCGCGCATGACCCTTTGATCGATGGTCAGTGTGATCCCGGACCATCATAAAACTGTACTGAAATTCCGTCCCATTCTTCCTGGAAATCTGAATTTCAGGGTGTTTGACCGGCATCAGCCTGTCTCAGAATGTTAGGGGCAAATTATGACTCCTGCAGGACGCAGTCTGCATGGTACTGTACAATTCGGGTCAGGAATGCAGCAACCAAATCTTCAGTGATCACACTGTCCATCGGCTGATTTCAATTTCCCAGGTCTGGAAACATTTTGTGAATCTGATCGACGTATTTGAGCGTCTCGCTCCAGGTAACATCGTGACAACTGCCGGTGTTGGCTATCGTGACGGAGTTCCGGCTCAGGAAACAGACGCAGGCTGGCCGTTGGGAGTGGTTCGCCGCGCCGACGGAGATCTGATTGTCTGTGACTACCACGCCCATCGGCTGTGGCGCATCGACCGAAACGGGATTCTTCATTCGTTTGCCGGTGACGGTGTTCCGGGAAAGGATGGTGATGGCGGACCGGCGAGCGAAGCGAGGTTCCGTAATCCACACGATCTGACCCAGGATCAAAGCGGCAACCTCTATCTGTCGGATCTGGGAAACCGAACGATCCGACGGATCGATGCTGTTACGGGAATCATTACACTGGTGGCCGGAAACGGCCGGTCAGCCCGAGGAGGCGACGGTGGACCGGCCGTGCAAGCGGAACTCGACTGCACCTCCGGTGTGGCGGTCGATCAGCAGGGAAATGTCTATCTTTCAGACGAATGGGCCTGCAACGTTCGTCGGATTGACGTACACACGGGGATCATCGAGACCTGGGCTGGTCTCAATGCCCGCCACTATCCTTCAGAACAACCCGGCAGTCGGCCGGCAGCGGGACCCGGACACAGCCTGATGGGTTACCACGGTGACGGTGGACCAGCCAGCGAAGCCGCATTTTATCATCCCGAACATCTGGCGTTCGACTCAAAGGGCAATCTGTATGTCTGCGACAATTCGAACGATCGAATCCGCAGGATCGACGGTGATACGGGCATTGTCACCACGGTTCTTGGTAACGGTCAGCGTGCCTCCAACGGAGATGGCGGACCAGCCGACCAGGCCAGTGTGTTGATGCCTGACGCGATCTGCCTGGACGTGCACGATAATCTTTACGTTGGCGAAAAGTATGGATTTCGGGTGCGCAAGGTGGAAGCTTCGACAGGCATCGTCCGAACGCTGGTTGGCAATGGTGTGCCCGGATTTGGCGAAGAAGGGCTCCACGGATCGCGGACGACGTGTAACTCATGCGAAGCAGGTATCTGGGCCGATCCGGATGGTAGTGTTTACTGGGGCGACTGCAGCGGAAGGCTACGCCGCTACGATGGTACGACGGGGATTGTGACCACCGTCTTTGGCGGCACCAGTGTTCATGACGGCGAGCAGGCTGCGAGTGCTTTTCTGTGCGGTCCCGGTGGATTGTCACTGGGACCGGATGGTCACCTGTACGTTGCAGATGTGTGGAATCAGCGTATTCGTTCCATTGATCTCAGCACGGGCATCATCCGAACTGTGGCGGGAAACGGGGCCCGAGCTTATGGAGGCGACGGCGGGTCGGCGAAGGACGCTTTTCTTGGCAACCCGCACGATGTGTCGGTCGATTCCACGGGTTGTGTTGTCATCGCTGACACACGCCACGGCCATGTGCGTCGTGTGGACCGTGCAGGAATGATTCACGGTGTGGCGGGTGCCGCTTTTCAGTGGGACAGAGGTGACGGCGGACCTGCCAACAGTGCCTGCCTGGTTCAGGTCCTGTGCGTGGCACATGACAAGCATGACAATATCTACATCGGGGATGCGGGGGTCGGCCGTATTCGTCGGGTTGACCGGCAGTCGGGAACGATTAGCACCGTTGCCGGTTGTGGCCTGCCTGGATACACCGGTGATCATGGACCGGCTACAGAAGCCAGGATCGGTCGACCGACGGCCATTCGATTCGACGGAGACGGCAATCTGTATTTTACCGATGAGGCATATCACGTTGTGCGCAAGGTCGATCCCGACGGACGAATCAGCACCGTGATTGGCTGTGGTCAGCCGGGATTTTCAGCGGACGGAACACCTGCTTCAGGCGCGAGACTCCATTGTCCTTTCGGCCTCGCAGTGACGTCCGATGCGACGATCTATGTGTCGGACTCGTACAACCACCGAGTGCGCACAATCGCCCCGGACAGCACACTCAGAACAGTGGCCGGATGTGATGTTCCCGGGGATCGCGGTGACGGTGGTCCTGCGTCATCCGCTTCGCTTAACGAACCGCACGGACTGTGTCTGTTCGGTGACAACGTCCTGCTGATCAGCGATCGCAACAATAACCGCATAAAAGTAATCAAACTCGACCGGTGAGGACCGAATCACTCTGGTCAAACCCAGAAGCCGTTGCTGTGACCATTATGTCTTTTCACAAGTCCACCGAGTGGACAGGCGGTCTTCCGGGTTAGTTTGGGTACCGGGATCTCGGTATAGTTGAAGCGACTCAGGGTAAAGTTCCGGCACACGTCATTCGGGCCGTCGGGGCCTGCAGCGGGCCCGACGGTGATCATACCCACGATGTTGAGGTTCAGCTGAATTACGTGCTGCGAGGCTGGATTCGTATTGAACTGGAGGATGTGGGTGAAGTCCGTTTTGGGGCCGGTGACAGCTGGAACCAGAAACCAAATATTAAACGCGAAGTCCTTAAGTTTTCGGATGATTTCGAGGTCCCTGAGATTTGTATGCCGGCTGAATTGCAGACCAGGGATGCCGAACGCTGACTCACATTCGGCAGTGATCTTCAGTCACTCCGGGAGACAAAGTTACCAGGCTGAGTCCGCATGTGAAGTGTTTTTTGAGTTGGCTGTGATGAACATTTCAGCGAGTTACTTTGCATCTGCCGCTGTGAATGACATGATGAACTATTTGCTTCAGACGGTATCGGCCAGTTGAGAGTCACTCCAATCGGAGATTAACGCTATGCGCTTGTTTTCATCTGCTCTTAGTCTGTTGTTCGCCTGTGCGCTGATTATTCAGAATGGTATCGCTCAGGAAGCGTCCCGACTGATCGAACGTGCACAGCAGCAACGCGGGCTGTGCTGCGTACTTGGAGCCGGGGACGGGATGCTGCCACTGGCCCTCGCGCGAAGCAGCCAAATGCTGATTCATGTCCGCGATTCCAGTATAGATGCTGTCGAACAAATTCGGCGGCAGGCCGATGCCGCAGGCTTTTCAATCCAGCGTGTGGTGGCAGAGAAGGGCGATCCTGGTGCGCTCCCTCATGCCGACAACACACTCGACCTGCTGATTTCGAATCAGCCCGATGTTTTGGACGCTCTGGAAATCAGTGACGTCTTTCGGGCCCTGCGACCGGAAGGGGTGGCAATTCTGGGAGGTACGGATGCTGCCGACGCACTGCGGGCGTTTACGGCTGATGTCGAAGGCGCACAGTTGTGGTCAGACTCACACGGTGACTGGGTGCAGTTTTCCAAACCTGTTCCGGCAGGTCTCGACGAGTGGTCGCACTGGGAGAAATCTCCCGACAACAATCCGGTCTCACAGGATGCACATATCAAGGCGCCGTACATGACACAGTTCATGGCCAAGCCCTGGTATATCGGAATGCCGGCGGTGACCACCGCGGCCGGAGGCAGGACATTTCTGGCCATGGGGCATATCGCGCACCACAAGCGTGAATGGGGTGCGCTCAATCGCCTGATCGCGCGGAATGGATACAACGGTATGGTGCTTTGGGAACGTCAGCTGCCCGAAGACTATCTTGTCCATCGTTCCGCATTTGTGGCAACGAAGGAAACCTTCTACATGATGAACGGTGATCATTGTCTGCTGCTCGATGCCAGGACCGGGGAGGAACGAGACCGGATTCAAATCAAGGGAGTTCCGGGGGACTGGAAATGGATGGCTCTCAGCAACGGGATTCTGTATGTACTGGCCGGTGCTCCCGGGGACGGTGTGGAACTGGTCAGGGGCACACGGGCCTTCGGTGGCTGGAGCTGGGCGGACCTCAGCAAAGGCTACTATGGAAAGCGAATCCCGCACGGTTTCGGTGACGTGCTGGTGGCGTATGATCCTGAACACAAAGCCGTGCTGTGGCAACACAATGAGGAATCTTTGATTGATTCCCGGGGGCTGGCCATCCGGGATGGTCAGTTCTATCTGTACTGCCCCGATCGACACTTTCGAGCACTCGACAGTGAGACCGGCGAAGTCCGCTGGACCAACGGCGAAGAAGAGATGCTGGCTCTGATTGAGCAGCCAGGCAAGGGACTCACTTCGACACCCGGCTGGCGGACGCAGACGCTGGTGGTGGCGACCCCGGAATCACTCATCGTACAGGGACAGACCCGAATGAATGTGGTCGGGCTCTCCACCGACGACGGTTCGCTGCTCTGGCACAAACCCAAGGTGACCAACAATCCCAATGCGATTTACGTTGATAACAAAGTCATTGTGGGAATCGGAGAACGCGGCCGGCATTTGGTGATCGATCCCAGAACTGGTGATGTGGAGAACTACCTCAGCCTTGTGAAGGTGGCATGCACGCGTCTCACGGCCAGCACCGATTCGTTTTTCGCACGCGGCGAAGGAATGACTCGATTCGATCGTGTGAGTGGAGCTGTTCAGATCGACGGTGCTGTGCGGCCTGCCTGCAATGACGGCGTTATTCCTGCCCACGGCCTGATCTATCTGGGGCCCTGGGCCTGTGACTGTAATCTGGCACTGATTGGCAATGTGGCGAGGTGTTCAGCGGGTGATTTTCGGTTTGACTACAAGGCACGGGACGAGGAACGCCTGGAGGTTGCCCGGAACGCGGACACTGTCCAGGCTTTTGAGATCCACGACGGCGACTGGCCGATGTATCGCAGCAACCTGCATCGCTCTGCTGCAGCAACGGTTGCGGTGCAAAAAGCCGGACGTCTGAACTGGCATCACCAGCCGGACCGGGCGTTTGTCCCCAGTGACCTCAGCGCAGCCGGTGGACTGGTTTTTGTGGGGGGTGAAGACGGCAAAGTTCGCGCGATCGACGGGGAAACCGGAAAAGTACGCTGGTCGTATCAGACAGCAGGTCCCGTGAAGTACCCACCGTCGTTGTGGGACGGCCGGGCTTATGCGGGAAGTGCCGACGGGTTTGCGTATTGCCTTGAAGCGGCCACCGGTCGACTGCTGTGGCGTTTCCGCGCGGCACCGGTCGAACGCCACATCATGATTTATGATTCACTGAGTTCCACCTGGCCGGTCAATACCGGAGTGCTGGTGCATGACGGTGTCGCGTATTTCGGTGCCGGAATCGTAGACCACGACGGTACATTCATTTACGCCGTTGATGCAGGCACCGGTCAGATGATCTGGGAAAATACCACGTCCGGACATCTCAATCCGGACCTCCGCAAAGGGGTCAGTGTCCAGGGAAATCTAACCATTCTGGATGACATGCTGGTGATGGCCGGAGGCAATGTGGTCTCGCCGGCGCGGTTCGATCTGAAGAGCGGGAAGTGCCTGGAATCGCCTCGCAAGCAGGGAAATCCCCAGGCAAATGGTGGCAAGTTTGTCGGTGTGTTTGGTGATAACACGTTGGTCGCCGGCGGCCGTATTCTTTACTCCTCGCCCAGAAACGTTTCCACCAAAGGGGCATTTGCAGTCTGGTCGGCTGATGGTGAGTCCATGCGGCTGAACTACGGAGGTATTCCTCCGGCGTGGAATGATGAAGCCCTGGCTGTGGCCAACTACAAGTACGGCAGAATCACGAGTCTGAGTGTGAACACGCTGGCAGAAAAAATACACGAAGGACTGGATGCGGAGTCCCGAAAGAAAAGGCCCCGTGCTCGAAACCTTGTGAGTTCTCTGTCGACCCGCGGAAATGTTCGCTGGCAGTCAAACCTGGGTGATTCCAGCGAATTTGAATCACTGTCCGTTGCGCTGGCCTCCAATGCGGTGGTCGCAGTCGCGAGATACCAAAATCGCCACCGTGCGGTGCCTCAATTTTTCCTGACAGGACTCAACTCAGAAGACGGTGAACAAATGTTCCAGATGGAACTCCCGGCCGAACCACTGCCCGGCGGACTGCTTGTTGACCGAAACGGCCACGTCATGGTTGCCATGCTCGACGGGGGAGTTGTCTGTTTCGGACCGTAAAAATCCGCTGCGCCGGCGACAATCGCTGTTGTGGTCGGGCTGTTCGTGTGCATCGAATGTTTGTTCCATTCACTTCCGGCACAGGGCGTTTATTGGATAACCCTGGATTCCGGGTCAGCGCCTGTATTCATCTGCACCCGGTTTCAGCAGATCTGATCCGAGAAACGTGGCGGAGACTCAAAAGTAGAGTGTGGGATTCCCGGAATCAGGTTGGCGGCAACGAACGTCGTCTGTGAAGTCGCACCGTGCTGTTGACAGCACTCGTCACACAGGTTTGAGTTCGAACCCGAATCCGGGGCGATTCGACGGTTGCATATAAACCCCCTCGGGACCTCGTGTCACTCCATTTTCCTCCTCAAATCGTTCGTAGACTTCTGCCGGGCCGCCGGGCCAGGGAAGGAACATCTCACACCACGGAGTGTTCTCGTTGCTGAACACAAAATGGGCGGCTCCACCTCGCCAGCCCCCGTGAGGAATCACAGGTGTGTTGCCGGCCCGGGCCAGTGCATCAATCCATCTCAATTCTGTCAGTCCGCCGCACCAACTCATGTCGGGCTGCCAGATGTCGGCGGCGTTGTGACGTGCCAGCAACTCAAAACCGTAGCGAGTGTATTCATGTTCGCCGGTTGCCATCCGTGTCGAATTGACCCGAGCGTTTAAACGTTCCATCCCCGCATAGTCGTCCGGCGTCAGGCACTCTTCCATCCAGTAAACCTGATGTGGCCGGAGCCGTGCTGCCAGCTGTTCTGCGTATGATTCTGTCAGAGCCATCCAGCAGTCGATCATAATCCGGCCGTCAGGGCCAAGCAGTCTGCGGGCCCGTTCAACAAGCTGCTCGTTCTGATCCAGTCCGGCTTCTCCATCGGCCGGACCGTACGGAAGTGCGAGTTTAAGTTTCGTGAAACCGAACTCAACCGCCTGTTCGATGTTGTTGCCGGTGCAATATCCGGGCACACGCTCCCGATGCCCGCCGCCAAGCAGTCGATATACCGGCGTGTCAAGGGCTTTGCCGACGATGTCCCAGAGTGCATTATCAACAGCACTGATGGCATGTATGGCAAGCCCCTTGCGACCATAGTAGAGCGTCCCTCGCCACATAATGTCCCACAATCGCTCCAGCTGAAACGGATCCTCATCATGCAGCAGCCTGGCCAGATGACCTTCGGCCACAAAAGCTGCGCCCGGCCCTCCGTAGCCATACCCGGTGATCCCCCTGTTGGTTTCGACCACAACCGTTTCGGCACCGAGGTCTTCATGGAAAAACAGCGATCGCCTTGGTTTGAATCTTGGATAGATGGACAACGGACTCGCGACCTCGACCTGCAGGGCATTCCACGATCCGACAGCCGGTTTGTAGGCAGGCCGCGGACGTTTGGGGACAAGCTTTGCAGCCCGAATGGATGTGATTTTGAGACCGCTCTTTTCCTTCAGAAAACTCAGAGGGGCTGGTTCCGGGAAACGGGTGACCGTATTTCCTGCCAATGTTCCGGTTTCGCTGCTGAGATACGCCAGCCCACCAGCGGCAGCGTTCCTGATGAAAGCACGACGATGCATGTTGGTCTCTTCCCGGGAAAAGTTCTGAGCAGGATATCGCTGTATTCATCAACCGACTATCACGGCTGGTGCAGGAAACCACTCATTAACTCTCTCGACAGTGAGGTCCTGACAGGGCATCGTCGTAATGATGTTCGAGTAAATAATCCAGGCAGCTGATGCGAGTCGTCGGTTATGCGAAAGAAAAAATGTTGATGTTGAGGATCGTTCCGGCTGTGAACGCGGGGCACCGTTCCGGTGTTGGCCGGACAGGAGTGTCACAGTAACAGGCCGTTCACCGGCCTGCGAACATCTGAACGGCCGGCAGGCCGGTTCGCGTGTTTCAAATTCGTTCTGTTCTGTCCATACTGTCCTTTCTGATCAGGCACCTGTCCGGCAACCGTATATGGGAACAGAACGAATGACCACGATGAAGGCCGCCTTCTTCAACGGCAAAGGGACGATGGAAATTGCCGATGTGCCTCAACCTTTGCCCACTTCTGACGACGTCATTATCCGGGTTCGGGCAACCGGGATCTGCGGATCAGATCTGCTGATGAACAATGACAAAACAGAACCTGATGTTGTTCCCTTCGGGCATGAGGTTTCGGGGGAAATTGTTGAGGTCGGTGGTGGTGTCGAAAAGTGTCTGGTGGGACAGCGGGTTGCCGTGGAGACGATTGGTCAGGGGCTGGCCTGTTTGCGCTGCTGGTACTGCAGGCACGGACAGTTCCGGCAGTGTCTTAACAAGGCGGAAAATGAAGGTGGTGGCTTTGCTCAGTACATGAAACGCCGCGCCGTGGGGTGCTATGTGCTGCCGGAGCAGCTTTCATGGGAGGAAGGCGCCTTTGTCGAACCGCTGGCGGTTGCCGTCCACAGTGTGCGCCGGGGACAGATGCGGGGTGGTGAGACCGTTGTCGTACTTGGATCCGGCAGCATTGGTCTCACCGCAATCGTGTCCGCGCGTGCACTCGGAGCCGGTCAGATTCTGGCAACCGCCAGGCATGAGCAGCAGGCGGAGTCCGCCCGGGGTCTTGGAGCAGATCAGGTGCTGCCGGCCGACGGTGAGGCTTTGCGGGCGGCTGTCGAAGATGCCACCGACGGCCGCGGGGCAGATTTGACAATCGAGACGGTGGGAGGTCTGACGGGGACCACACTGGAGCAGGCCATTGAGGTGACGCGTATGCAGGGACGCATCGTGGTGCTCGGTGGATTTCGGAGACCAATCACTCTGGACTGGCTGCCCCCGCTGCTGAAGGAGCAGTCGATCATTTTCTCGTCGTGTTACGGCATTCAGGACGGTCAGCACGACTACGAGCTGGCCATCAAGCTTCTGGAGTCCGGCAAGGCACCGCTGGCGCCGCTGGTGACCCACTCGTTTTCACTTGAGGAGATTGATCGAGGTTTTCAGACGGCATACGATAAGAAGACCGGTTCGATCAAGGTGCAGATCGTACAGACATGAGGCCGCTGTTGCTGAACAGACTCCGGCTGCAGACGACGATTGATCAGGTTTGACCGGTCGTTGCGGAGGTTGACACTGTCTCATCGACAACAACCAGGCGGCGGGTGCAGTCGACCATCAACCAGCAGGTTGTCGTCAGTAAATAGACTGCGGCAACAAAGTAGAACAGCCCATTGAAACCGTAATTGGTCTTCACCCATGCCATAATCGGTCCGGCTGCGAACAGGCCGGTCGCACCAACTGTGTTGACCATCCCGAACACCCGACCGGCGGCGGGGCCTCCGATGTCGGTGACGGTTCCCCACCAGGTGGGCTGACTCATGTCGCTGAAGAATTTACACAGGAACAGCACTCCCATGATCACCCGGCCGTCGTCGAACAGCAGGCTGGAACAGATCAGCGCCGCAGCGACCACCTTGCAGCTGCCGGCAATTAATCTCCGGGCCCATCGTCTGTTACCAATGACCCGGATCAGTACGTCATTGAGAATCCCCCCGCACAGGCCTCCCAGGGCACCACCAAACAGCGGCAGGCTGGCAAACAATCCCATTTCTGTCGGGCTGAATCCTTTGGCCTGCACCAGGAAAGTTGGCATCCAAAAGACAAACAGGTTGTCGGCGAAGGTGCTGAAGAACGATGCACCGAAGAAGGCAGCCATATTACGAATGTTGCCGGCGGACCAGTCCCACCGCAGGGGAAGGTTCGATGTGACCACCGGTTCGTCCGCTTCGATCAATGAGGCTTCAGCTTCGTTAACACGAGGATGCCGGCGAGGCGAATTGCGAAACAACACAGCAAATACGACGGCAAAAATGATTCCACCGCCGGCGGTGACCAGCAATGCTGTTTGCCAGGTCAGCTGACACCAGCCCATCAGCAGCATGCCGATGATCAGTGATGAGCAGGCACCGCCGGCCCGACCGGCGAACGACGAAATGAACCCCTGCTGAGTCGTGCGTGTGGCTCGGGGAATCCAGGTCTGAGTGATCTTGCCCAGACAGGGGTAACAGGGTGCCTGGGCCAGTCCCATCGCCAGTCGAATGGTCGCCAGACCGTACAATGTGGACATCACGGCCGGTGCCGCTGTGACTACCGACCACAGAACAGCGCTGGCAGGAATAACAAGATGCGGCCCCATCAGGTCACCCGCCAGCCCTCCCGGGAACTGTCCCAGCGAGTAGGTGATTCCGATCAGGCCATCCAGCCACCCCATTTGCTCTTCGGTGACCACGCCGTCTTCCAGCATGTACGGTTTGATCACGCCCCAGGAATATCGATGGACATAATTGATGTAGCTGGCGAGTGAGGCCAGTCCAAAAATTAACCAGCGCACATTGGTCGGCTGATCGGCGTCGATTTTGTCACCTGATGAAACGAGGTCTGGTGTCGATGACATAAATTGACTCGTTGGGTCCGTATTGATCGCGGGTCGATCCACTGATGAATCAGCAGTTTGTTCCGCCAGTGGGAACCGTTCTGACCGGCCACGTGTTTTTCGGTCCGCGTGCGAAATGTTTATGAAATATCAATTCTGCATTTTGACAAGTTAACTTGCAATCCTGTGAGGCGTGGAGCAATAACGCACAAATCTCTCAGGAAGACGAACCGCAGTTGCAGCAGTTGCGGACGGTCAACAGGTTTTAGCACCACGCATGGTGACAGTAACTCCAGGCCTGTTTGACACGCACATCGCCTTGAAAATTTGTCGTTTGGCAACTTTCAAAATTTCGCATACCGGTATTAGCCAATGACGGTGATTCTTAGCTGGCTTTGGAACCTGGCAAATTAGATGAAATGACTGAGCCTCCGGGACTCATGAACAACAAGTCGCGCCGGTTCGGATTGTTGATTCCGAACACAGCTGAAGTTACGTTGAGGTCGAAGTAGTCAAACCGTCTGCGTTCTGCCCGCAGCGTTCAGGATCTCCCCCGGTTTTATGCTGTCCTGTTCGCAGACTATGTCAGCCCACCAAATATAAGGCCCCACAATGTCACGCGTTTGTGGAATATTAAGTATGAGTTTTGCGTGGCGATTTGCGGCGGCTGCGCAGAGAATTCAGGTTACTTGTTCGACCAGCTGGCAGTTTCGTCCAGTCCGGCACAGTTTCGCTCAAGGTTTTCAGGTTTGCAAAGTGAGTCCATTGAATTGTCAGGATTTCACATCCAATGCCAAAGTGACGGGTGTTTCGCATCGGGTCACTGTCGGTTCCGTGTTTACGAATGACTGGAAACAGTTCACGTCGCTGCAGATTCCAGCAGGTGTAAATTTGTCATTTATGTGTGCGGCGTTGTTCATTTCCACCGTTTCTCCGGGGCTAACCCTGGCCTCTCTCGAAAGAAACAGAGACAATGTTGACGACACGTTTTCGATATTGCCTGGCTCCTGAAGGCCCGCGGTGGTTCCCGGATGACACGACCTGTTTTTTGAGCAAAGTCATAATCAGCGGCCAGGTGGATTGTTACGAACGATCGGAAACGGAGAATTATGGATCGAATACACCAAACAAACACACCGGTTACGGGGGCCATGTAATGAACGCCAGCTCGGCAGGTTTTTTCATTTCTTTGACATTACTGATTTTCGCAGGTTGTGATTCATCGATTCAAACACCGTCATCGACTGAAACACCGGGCATAGCTGAAACACCGACGGCAGGTGAAGAATCGACGGCAGACCCAACACCGTCATCGCCTGAAACACCGGCCATAGCTGAAACACCATCGGTAGTTGAACAACCGAACGCAGAGGAAGAAGCTATGGCTGTGATTGAAGCTTTGGGAGGTGTGGTCATCCAGCGGGAGGGAGTCGCCAACGACTGCAACTTTTCCTATGCGCAGATCGCTGATGCGGATCTGGAGCACATCAAGGAGCTTACCCGGCTCCAAAGCCTCGGCCTGACCGCGACACCGATTACGGATGCCGGGCTGGAACATCTTAACGGACTCACCGGTCTGAAGAGTCTTCATCTCTCCTTCACGTCGATTACTGATGCGGGTCTGGAACACCTCACCGGACTCACCGGCCTGACAGAACTCCGCCTCAACAACACGGTGATTACGGATGCCGGGCTGGAGCACATCAGCGGGCTCACCCGACTCCAAAGCCTCGGCCTGACTGCGACACAGATCACGAATGCCGGACTGGAACATCTCAACGGACTGACCAGTCTGAAGATTCTCTACCTGTCCTTCACTCCGATTACCGACGCGGGTCTGGAACACCTGACCGGACTCACCAGCCTGGAGTCACTTCACCTCGGCAGGACGTCGGTTACCGGCGCGGGTCTGGAACACCTCAAACGACTCACCGGTCTGAAGGATGTCTACCTCGATCGCAGTCGGTTCACCGACGCAGGGCTGGAAGAACTGAGTACAGCGCTGCCTGCCTGTACTGTCCATGCGAACTGAACCGGCGGATTCGTCCGGCAATCACGAATGCGCCACGGCCCGTGAAACGGTACACGTGAAAGCGACATCCAATCAGGCATCAGAGTGGTTAATGCGAGGCTCCGGAATCACAATTGCCGAATCGGACAGGGCAATTGGGCCAAACAACGCAAAGTAGTAACGAAACTGCAGCTTTTGCACACCAGGTTTGATGCCGACGTGCAGTTGCAGTCTTTGAGGACCGGTGTACTTGTCGATTTCTGTTTCACAGAACTTTCCGTCCTGGAATACTTTGTAGTCGTCAATACGGCATAGATCATCTTCCTCGTCCATATCGTCCGGGGTCGCGTCCGGCCCGACCAGCAGCAGTTCTCTCGGTTCCCAGTGCGCGAATCCATCAGTACCCGCAGCCGGTGTAATGGTCACGTCCAGTTTATGCCAGATGAATTGTGTGACTTCCTCATGCAGATCCTGAAGATCTTCTTCCATGTCATCGTCTTCATCGAATTCTTCAGCATCGAATTCCGGCGGGGCGGCGGTGCTGACGTCATGCAGCGTAATCTGAGCGCCCGACAGGGTTTTGCTTTTCAGTTTAAAAGGGCCCAGGAAGGCCCGATGCAGGATGAACGGTACGATCCACGCGAGACTGAAAACCGCTCCCACAATACAGATGACTCCAACCCACCACGGCAGAAACTTAAATACCAGAAACACGGCTGCGAGAGACACGGCGATCAACAGCACGAATTTGTTCATCAATGATCTCCAGAGTGGTGATTGAGTCCTGTTCGATTCCGCAGGCTGATTGTGATCTGCGGGGTGAAATTTGTGATCATGCAGGGGGTATGATTCAAAGCAACCGTCGCAGGCGGTCCGTACCGTCACCGGCTACAGACAGCTCATCCCGTCAAACGTTTTTGGTGTGACGAATTGTGACAGGGCCGCAGTACTACATAATTCGTGCCAAACGTCGAACAGCCGCCAAAAGCAGTCGCCAACGGGCCTCGTGTTGGATTTGTTCTTCTGCAGTGCAGCAATTCGAAACAGGCCTTCAGCTTAGGTGTGCCAAATTGCACCAGCAAACGGGCAGTCGCTGGACACCATTTGACGCTCACCCCAAAGCTGTGGTCCGGGACTAGATTGAACATCGCCGCGGTCAGAAACCGATGTCTTTCAGCAGCCTGGCCTTTGTTGGCAGGCCGGCGTTCCCACAGCAGTCGACAGACTGTTTTTGCGGGGTCGACCCTGTTTGGATTCAGCAAGTTCAATGGTTGTCAAACCGTGGATTCCGCCGTTCCCTCTGTAGGCCAAATTCAACGTGCACCGGGTACCACAGACAGCATTCTGCACCGCCCGACTGCTCGAAGGGAAAGGGCGGTAAGCACGGAGGCAGACGTCCCTCAAATTTCTGTCCGATTCACTGGCGTGTTCTCTGAAGAACAGAGGGTGCTGCTGTATCATGCGAAGTGAATTGCCGTGGGCACGGTGTTATGCTGAGCGGTCGCGTGTTTACTTTGCTGAGCATCCTCGCCACAGTCATTGCTCCTTTGGTGGGAAATTATTGATATCTGATTCCGACGCCTCTGACGATCCTTCCTTATCTCTGCAGCAGCAGAGTGATGTCACAGGCGATCGCTTTGAAGCTGATTGAATCCAGCATGGACATCAAGCAGATGATCGCTTGGTTTGAAGCCGAACGTTCGACCCTGACCATGACGGATCATTCGCACATTGCCAATCTGCCGGGTGTGGGGATCACGAAGCACGGCACTTCCTGCTTTATGCTGAAACGTTGCAAATCGGCTGAAATGGCAGCATGGAACCGAAGGGGCTGTGAAATTCATAAAAAACAAACAATGGTCAGACTGTGATTGGTCCTCAGAATGAGCTGATCACCGATTGTATGTCTGGTCACCAGATTAAAGGGATCAAAATGTGGCGTGAGTATGAAATCCTGTGTCTGAGCCTTTGGGTGGTGAGTTGCTGTGGTTGCGCCCAGGATCAAGCCGATTCGGGAACGCCTCCGGAACCGAAAGCAGTGAACTCACAGAAGGTGGTACCTCAGGAAATCCCGGTCGCGACTGTTGAAGACTTGTTTGATCAGCTGGCAATTTCGTCGAGTCCTGCCGATTTTCTGTCAAAATTCACCGTGATACAAAGCGATCACGGTGATGCGGCCGTACGTCTGGCGGAACAGGAACTTGCTCAGCCGATTAAGAGCGATGTCAGTCCGGAAGAATCCGAAGTATTGGTTCGTCGTCAGGCCAATGCGGCAATCCTGCTGTTGAAACTGGATAAGCCACAGTCGGTGTGGCCTTTGCTGAAACAGAGTCCGGATCCCGGTCTCCGCAGTTCTATTATCAATTGGCTGGGCCCGCGGGGAGGTGATGTGCAGACTGTCATCTCCCGCTATGAACAGGAATCGGAAGTGAGCGTCCGGCGTGCGCTGCTGCTTTGTCTGGGGGAGTTTGAGTTATCGGATTCGGCTCGTCAGCCACTGATCGACAAACTGCTGGATGTTTACAGGAACGATCCGGAAGCGGGTGTTCATGCAGCGGCCGAATGGCTGCTGCGTCGGTGGTATGCGGCGGAACAACTGGTGATGATTGATGAAGAGCTTGCTCAGACCGGTGGACAATTTTTGACGGTCGATGACAACGCCCGCGACTGGTTTATCAATGGCCAGGGGCAGACGTTTGCCGCGCTTGATGGCGGTGAATTTCAGATGGGATCTGCGGAAACGGAAGCTCACCATCAAGAAGATGAAAATTTGCACCGTCGTGTGATTGAAGGTCGATTTGCGATAGGTGTGAAAGAAGTGACGTTCGCCCAGTGGCGCACGTTCAGCAGTCAGGCGGGTCTGACGGATGATGAGTCTGTCAGTGGCAGCGATGACTCACCGGTGGTGAATGTAACCTGGTTTCAGGCCGTCCATTACTGCAACTGGCTAAGCGAGCGGGAAGGGATTCCAGAGGATCAGTGGTGTTACGAAGCGAATGCTGACGGTGTTTACGGTCCGGGAATGAAATCTCATGATAATTTTTGGGAGCGGGGCGGTTACCGCTTACCGACGGAGTCGGAATGGGAATATGCGTGTCGAGCGGGTTCAGTGACCAGTTATAACTACGGCAATACGAACGACCTGTTGTCGAGGTATGCCTGGCACGGGGAGATTAGTGGAGATTATCCCCATCCTGTGGGTCTGCTGAAGCCGAACGACTTTGGTCTGTTCGATATGCATGGGAATGTGTTGGAGTGGTGCTCGGACTGGTATGGTGAATATCCGGACGAAGTTGTCCGTGATCGCAAGGGACCTTTGCAGGGTTCGGACCGGGTGCTCCGGGGTGGCAGCTGGATCAGCAACGCCAGGTATTGCCGTTCAGCGTTCCGCATCTACTATGCGCCGGTCAACCGTTACATCAACCTGGGCTTTCGTGTGTGTCTGAGTCCGTCGGGGGCCGGAGGCCGGTAAGGGCAATGGCACAGAAGTATCGCGACCAGCGTAGCCAGTCTCTCGCGTTTTCTTTCAATCTCAGGCTCCGCCCTCCCTCAGTCCCAGGTTCCGGCCAGACATTGCCAGTTCTGGAAGCGGTGCGTGGATCGTTTCATCACTGAGGAACATTGGTTGTCACGGTGAGCAGGGAAACAGAGCTTTCCGGGCCGGCGCTCCGCAGTCGGAGCTGCGGAAAGAGATCACCAATCGAATAGTTTGACTGTTACCGACTCATGTGTTTTGCAGCTGGATGGAAAACAGCCCAAAAGGTGACTCGAAAGTATGACCTGAAGACAATGGAAGAACAATTCGTCAAAGCGAAGCCCGAACGGTCTGAATTGGCCTGGCATGCCTCTCATCAAACAGTGACTTGTCCGGATAAACACAGCTCATCAGTCAAACCGCTGGTACAAGATAGCCGAGGCGGGACTCGAACCCGCACGCCCTTTACGGACCCGGGATTTTAAGTCCACCCATACTGTCTGACCAGTGTCCGGCGAGTGTCGGAACACTGGTTTTTGACGCGTGTGATTGATGCAGGAAACTGCGCCAAATGGCTGCTGCATCCAGTGCGAGGTGACACTTTAGGTGACACCTCGCCTGGGATCGGCAGGTCGAGATGTCAAAACATGATCTGGATGAGATCCGCTAAGCCATCGGGTTTTGCTGAACGAGCGTGGGAACATTCAGCAGCTTCAAGTTGCGCAGCATGAACTGCAGGCAGCCGACGTGAGCAGGCTGTCGCTGGGACGTGCAATGGATCCTCAGTCAGTTGTACCTCGCCGCACGCAAGGGGGGCCTTGACCCCCATCGCGGTGCCACATGTATTTAGGCAGGCCTCTGAGTTTTTTCCCGGCCCAAAGCTTGTTGTGATTTAGGGCAACAGGTCATACTCAGTCGCAGAATATGGTTTCCCGGGTAACGCAGGTCGAGCGAGAGCATGGCCAAAGATCACGACAAAAGTCCTCGCGATCAAACCAGTATCGCAGGAGCCGCGGAGTGGCTTAGCCACGGGCCTGTAGACTGAGCGTCGATGCGATGACCATCGACGTCCACGCACCAACCGGCGATTTCCCGATCACGTTCGGTTCAGATGATTCGCAGTATGACACAAACCACGATGTAGCGCATCCGCGTGTTGAGTGACGATCGGTTGGTGAGTGAGTTATGATCGCGTAGTGATACTTAAAGAACGTGCCGATTTGTGAAGCGAGGCTGCGGTGCTATGTCGGAAACAAAACCACGCATTCAAAAATGGACGCCGGTGTGTCTGATCATTCTGGTCGCAATCGCTGTCTGGCTGGTTCGCAGCGAAGGTGAGAAAAACCGCAAGGCCTTCGAGAAAGCGAGCACCGATCTGAAACAGGAAATCCGAGACGCTCCCGGCAGGTCCGTGAAAGCGGCTGCGAAGGAAGTGGTTCGCTTGCCGGGACAAATTTTGGACGAAATCCGAGACGGCGTCCTGGATGACTCTTCATCCGCAGAGACCGATGCGAAGGGCGACCCGACATTCGACGATAAGGTTGATTCGGAGACCAGGCAGCGTGATGCAAGTGACTTTGTTTCAGATGTTTTCAAGCTGGGCCAAACAATTACCAAGACGGTCGACAACGTTGGGCAGGAAGTCCTGGCATTAAGCGTCGAAGATGAGAAGCGGATCGGTGGTCAGTTGCACGACCTCATTCGCAAACAGCACAAGGTGTTGAGGTCGGACGGCCAGGCAACTCAATTGAACCGACTGGCAAAACCGTTGCTGCAGAGCTGTAAGCGTCCGGGCATTGATTACACGTTCACCGTACTGGATTCACCCGAAATCAATGCATTCTCGCACGTGGGCGGTTACGTCTACGTCAACACAGGATTGCTGGAGTTCGTGGGGGGAGATGTGGAACTTGAGTTTGTGCTGGGGCACGAAATCGCGCATGTCGAACTAAAGCACTGTACGCGCAACCTGACATATGCGGCCCGCGCGTCGGAACTGGCGGGAGAATTGGGCGAAACGTTGGTTCAGATCGCGTACCATCTGGTTGCCGTGGGGTATTCGGAGGACCAGGAATTTGCAGCCGACAAGTGGGCCTTTCGGCAAATGATCGCATTGGGACGTGATCAGGATAAGGCCCTGGCTCTGCCTCGCCGGTTTGCAGAGAAGGAGAAGCGGGAGGGACGCAGCAAAGAACGGCCCAGGTCGCGGGCTCCTGCCGATACCGTCGTCCAGGAAATCGACAATCACTTCCGGACTCATCCTGCCGCCGCCGAACGACTGCGGCGGTTGAAAGGGCTGAACGTCACGTCTGATGGACGTCGCGACGGTAGAGAATAGCGCCCGTGGCATAGAGCGTGACGCATAGCATGGTCAGTAGCACCACGATCCCGGCAAAGATGCTGGTGCGTCCGTCTTCTTCGGGGAAGGACGTCTCCGCCATGTCCTGTTCTTTGTTGCCTTCGACGTTCCCTGGAACTATCGGCTTCGTCCAGGAGATTCTCTGATCGGATTCGATGAGCAGTACGCTCTCGAATGCCCATCGAGAGGGCATCATATATGACGCGATTTTCATCATTGTGCTCGTCTGGTGCAGGGGCATCAGGACACCACCGAGCATGACCATGGGCAGGAGGATCAACGGGAGAATTGCGACGGCAGCTTCTGACGTGCGGACCAGTGCCGAAACCAACAGCCCGATCGACAGGCCGACCAGCGACACTAATACCAGGATGAACAGCATGCCCAGCCCGGAGCCTTCCAGGCCGTTGCCCCAGTGAACGATGCCCAGCAGGCAGATGCACTGGACCACGCACAGGGAGCCCAGAACCGCGAACTTCGAACCGATGTATGGCACGATCCGCAGGTTGACCATCCGCTCGCGATGATAGATGGCCCACTCCGCAACAATTTCGCGAATGGAGTTAGAGCAACCAAACCAGAGTGCTGACAGGGAAAGCAGAAACACTGTGGTGGTGGAGGCCTTGGCTACGCTTAGCCAATTCCCGTCGTCCATCGCCTTGCTCGACTCGCGCCCGAAGATCTGCCAGATCAAGATCGCGATGATTGGTGCCTGCGCGAGGAGAATGAGCGTATTGGCCCTGTCCTTCATCTTGATGGCCAGGCAGCGCAGAACGAGCGGCCGCCACTGGATTGATGGACGTTGAGTGGTCGGGCCGGTTTGAGTCGAGTGCTCTTGAATGACGGCGGATCTACGGCGCCGTTTCGACACGAATTCCTTTTGATAATCCGATCCGGAGTACTTCTGCACCCAGTCGTCTGTCTGACCACGCGCCAGTCCCCGCAGCACCTCGTCAGGTCCTGGGAACATTCCGGGAATCAGGTCGGACACTCCATCTGGATTGAAAAATTTAACGGAGTCAGGATAGGCCGGTCCGTAGTAAGCCATCTGTCCTGGCTGCCTCGACTCCTGGTCCCTGGAAACGACGACCAGGTTATCAAGCAGTTGAAAGATCTCCAGACTGGGCTGGTGGATCGTAAGCAAAATCGTTTTTCCGGAATCTGCCAAGTTGCGAAGGACCTTCATAACGCTCAGCGCATCTTCGGAGGAAAGTCCCGACGTCGGTTCGTCGAGAAACAAAAGTGATGGGTCGGTCAACAGCTCCATGGCGAGATTGACTCGCTTGCGCTGGCCGCCACTGATGCCTTTTTTTTCGGGCGAACCGATCAGTACGTTGTGCGTGTGTTCAATGTCCAGATCGGCCAGTACCTTCTTGATCCGGTTATGAATTTCACGATCTCGAAAATCAGGTGGCAGCCGCAGGCGGGCCGTGAAATACAGAGCCTCGGCAACGGTCAGATCCGAGTGGATGATGTCGTCCTGCGGCACATACCCAATCTGACCGCGGAACTGGCTGTAATTGCGATAGAGATCCTCGCCGTTCAAGAGGATGTTCCCATTGCTGGGTGGCGTATAACCGTTCATGGCCTTCATCAGGGTCGTTTTTCCTGCCCCGCTGGGACCCATTAAACCGGTGAACTCCGATGGGTTTATTGTCAGTGAAATCTTGTCAAGTAACCGAAAGCCGGGAACATCGATGGCAATCGATCGTGCCTCCAGGGTCAGGTCGCCACGAAAATCACGCTTTTTCAGAGATCCGTCCGCGGTCAACACAAAACTGAAGCTGCCTAACGAAATTGTGTCTCCCGGATTGACCGGGGCTGATCCGTCGATTGCTAGGCCATTGACGAACGTGCCATTCGTGGAATCCAGGTCTTCCACAATGATTGACGAACCCGTCCGAATCATGCGCGCGTGCTTCCCCGAGATCATGGGAAAGTCCAGAACCTGATCGCAATCTGACGAGCGACCAAAGGTCATCTCTCGGCCACTGAAGGAAATTGCCTTCGACGATCCTGACGTTGATTCTTTCGAATCGGCAGTCGCAAGTTGGGATCCGCGTGGATCGGGCAATGACCGCCCCAAGAGTTCGCTGGCCTGAACCGCGTGTGAACCGAAAAAGACCATGTCTGTCGGCGAAAGCGGCGAACGTTCGATGTGATTGTCTGGTGTTCCAATTCCCGTGCCGTTGGTCGAGCCCAGGTCTTCGATGACGAGAGAATCTCCACTCAGGATGATCTGTGCGTGATAAGAAGAAACCGCCGAACGAGCGATTACCACGTCGTTATCCGGCGCGCGGCCAATACGAATGATCTGCGTCCTAACAGCGCCCGTATCCTGGTCCGCGTCCGGCCAGGGCATCGGGACGTTCTGGCCCAGCGTGATACGATCCGATCGCTTGACTGAAACCGATGTTGTCACCTGGATCCTGTTGACGAACGTACCGTTCGCCGAGCCCAGGTCTTCGATCAGAAATCCGTCACCGACTTGTCGCAAACGGCAATGCTGACGGGAAACAACGGGGGCCTCGACTACGACATCGCAGTCCGCAGAACTGCCAATGATCCATTCGCGGTCCATCGTCAACGTTCTTTATGAGAGTAAGAGACACAAACGTCTTGTGTGGCATTTGGTAATTCTGACGAGAATTCGGCGGTTACAAAAGGTATACGGGCTGGATTTCGGATTCATAGACGAACGCCAGATTGTCCGAACGCTGTGGCGTGAGTATGCTGAGTGGATACACGATTGTTAAGTCGAGGATCTGCATGTCGTCCCAGGACGCTCACGGCTGGATCGGCCAGACGCTGGCCGAGCGTTATCACGTCACCGAGAAACTCGGTGCCGGAGGCATGGGGACCGTCTACAAGGCCAGCGACATACGGTTGGTCACCGACGTGGTCATCAAAGTCCCGCACCCGATGATGATCAGGGATGCCGAGTTTGCCGCTCGTTTTCACCTGGAGATCCGCTCACTGGTCAAGCTGTCGCACCCGAACATCGTCAAGGCGCTGGACGTTGGTGTGCATGACGGTTTGCCGTTTGCGGTGATGCAGTACCTTTCCGGGGGCAGCCTGGAAGATCGCGTCCGTCCCTGCCGCCCGGCGGAGGTCGCGGCCTGGTTACCCGACGTAGCGGCTGCGTTGGATTTTCTGCACTCGGAAGGTCTGGTCCACCGGGACATCAAACCCGACAACATTCTGTTCGATGCGTCGGGTCGCGCGTACCTAGGCGATTTCGGCATCGCCAAGGTGCTGGCCGAGAGTGAGGAGTCGGACGCGAAGCGGCTGACCGGCACCGGGACCCTGATCGGTACGGCGGAATACATGGCGCCGGAGATGCTGATTCCATCGGCCTATCAGGAAGCGTACAACGAACGAATTGATCAGTACTCGTTGGGAGTGACCGTGTATGAGCAGTTGTCGGGTCGTCCGCCGTTTCGTGGAAATACGATGGCGGAGGTGGTCGTACTTTTGGCGACAAAGCCGGCCACGCTGCTGCACAATCGGAATTCCGACATTCCGGAGTTGGTATCCCGTGTGGTGGGTCGGTCGTTATTCAAGAAGCCGGATCGTCGTTACGCGAGCTGTCTGGCGTTTTCAGAATCGTTTGCATCGGCTGTAAGCGGGGAAGCGGAGCCGGCCGTGGGAAAACCATCGTCCCCCCGTCGCAAGACGGATGCTCCGGCTGCGGCCAGGCGGCAAGCGACGCAGTTTGAGCGGCCGGGCAAGTCTGTTGCGCGTCCACGCACCCCGACGGTTCCGGAATCGTCACCACCTCCCGTGCGGCAGTCAACCGTGCGTGAGGCTGCCGTGCGGCGTACTCTTGCGGAAACACAGCCAGAACGTGGAGAGACCATCCGGGAGAAGCGGCCGCCAGCAGTTGAGGAGTCTGTCAAAGCACCATTACAGAAAAACTGGTCGTCGCGCAACAAAGTGGTTCTCTGGTTGGTTGGCGGTGTGATCTGCTTAAGTGTACCGGTCCTCGCCATTCTGATCGGCTTTGTTTTCGGGAACGTGCATCCGAATGGTCCCAACGACTCGAGCCCGGTAGTCACTTCCGACCAGCAAACGGATCAGGACGCCGAGAGGAAACGCCTGGCAGATCAGGACGCCGCGAGGAAACGCGAGGCAGATCAGCAATCCGAGAAAGCAGCCGCCGTATTGGTACCGAACCCCGATCCGCCCGCTGTGTTGTCTCAGGTTCCGACTTCGACATCGCCAGAGGTCGAGAACTCCATACCAGAGATGGAGAACTCCATCGGCATGGAGTTGAAGCTTCTTCTTGGTGGAACATTCATGATGGGCGAAGGTGGTGCTGCCCATCAGGTGATATTAACGAAGCCGTTTTATCTTGGTGTGTACGAGGTAACCCAGACGCAATATGAGCGGGTGATGGGTAACAACCCGAGTAAATTCAAGGGGCAAAGCAATCCTGTGGAGCAAGTGTCTTGGGATGACGCGGTAGAGTTCTGCCGCAAGTTGTCCTCGTTGCCTGGGGAAAAGTCAGCTGGTCGCGTGTATCGATTGCCGACAGAAGCAGAATGGGAATACGCCTGCCGTGCGGGGACGACGACGGCATACAGTTTTGGCGACAACCAGAGTCATCTGACCGAATACGGTTGGTTTAGAGAGAACTCGGGGAGAACCACGCATGCGGTTGGCAAAAAGAAACCAAACCCATGGGGTTTGTTCGATATGCACGGCAACGTTTATGAGTGGTGTCAGGATCGATACGGGACTTATCCGGATGGGCCAGTGACAGATCCCATGGTCCCCGCGTCTGGCTCGACGGCCGTGCGACGGGGCGGAGGCTGGTCCTACTATGCGTCCGCTTGTAGTTCGTCTTACCGTATCAGTAACTGGCCGGACAAACGGCCCTCCGCCCTGGGCTTCCGCGTGGTCCTGAGTCCGGCTGCACAGGAGCATACTGGTGCAATGAGTTCTCGCAGGAGTACGTCCCACTCGAGTTCCCATGTGGGTGCTTATGGACACCCGGCTGTGGCGACTCAGGTGAAATTTACCGGACAGCCAGGAATGGTTATTGGCTGGAAAGTGTCCGACGGCTGGGCCAATGACCAGTTGATCTCCGGAAGTCGCTTCGATTTTCCGCAAAATGCAGTCTACCAGCTGAAGTTCACTGGCTTCTCCATGGAGGGCTACGAGGGACTCCAGTTGTACCCAACACTTGAAGTTCGTGGCACAGATCCGAACACTCGGGAATACCTCGAACACAGCGTTGTACCGGTTGAAGTCACCGAAGAAGATCTGGAACACGTCATCCATAACAATATGGTGACAAAGGTCATCTATCTACCGGATCCAAAACATCAGTCCCGAGCGATTGCCGCTGTGGAAACATTGATTTCCACCAGGCTCGCCCCAGGCATCGACCCGGTTCAACAGGCTGAACGCATGGGCTCCATTCTGGTTGTGCTGCGATTCGGCAACAAGGATTTGGAAATGCCAACGGCCGTGATGGCTGCAAACGGCACTTTTGCGACCGAGGATAGCGGCGATACGGGCGCCGAGAGGAAACGGCTGGCAGATCAGGACACTTCCGACCAGCAAACGGATCCCGTAAAGACGAATTCCATCGGTATGCAGTTGAAGTTTCTTCCTGGTGGGACATTTAGTATGGGATCAGATTCAGGAGACAGTGATGAACGTCTTCATCAGGTGACTCTCACGCAGCCGTTTTACATGGGCGTCTCCGAAGTAACGCAGGAGCAGTACGAGCGGGTGATGGGCACCAACCCAAGTCACTTCAAAGGTGCAAAGCATCCAGTTGAGCAGGTGAGTTGGGATGACGCGGTGTCGTTCTGCCGGATGTTGTCCTCGTTGCCTGCGGAAAAGTCTGCGGGTCGAGTGTATCGATTACCGACGGAGGCAGAATGGGAATACGCATGCCGAGCGGGAACGACCACGGAATACAGTTTCAGTGACCGTGATTCGCGATTGGACGAATACGCGTGGTTTGCAGACAACTCTGGTAAGACGACCCATCCGGTTGGTCGACAGCGCGCGAATGGTTGGGGCTTGTACGACATGCATGGGAACGTGTGGGAGTGGTGTAGTGACTGGTACGGGGAATACCCAAGTGGCTCTGTGAGGAATCCCAGCGGACCGTCTTCGGGCTCGTTCCGGGTGTTCCGGGGCGGTTGCTGGTTCTACGCCGCCAGGAATTGCCGGTCGGCGAACCGCGACAACAGCGCGCCGGACGACCGCTACCGCGACCTGGGCTTCCGCTTGGTCCTGAGTCCGTCCGCCGCCGGAGGCGCGAGATGAGCGGAGCGTGCGACGTAAGCCCGGAGGGAGCAAGGCGGAGCCGCGACCGCCGCGGCTGGAGTGTACGTGTAGCCACAGTTTCCGGCGACGAGCGCAGCGAGGCGCTGGCGTTTGATTTTGTGGGGCGCAAGCATTTCATGATCCGTCCTGCGATCCGGACAGCCTGATGGCCTTACGTTTTTTCACGATTCCAGTTCAGGCAGACGATGATGCAGCTCAGGAGCTGAACTCGTTTCTGAACGCTCATAAAGTGTTATCAGTGGAACGGCACTTCGTTGACCAGGGTGTGAACTCCTTTTGGGCCATCTGTGTTGATTTCTTCGCAGGCGAATCGAAAAAGTCTCCAGTGGCGTCGCGGGGGCGAAGTCAGGTCGACTACAAAGAAATCCTGTCGTCCGATGAATTCACCGTGTTTTCGGAACTGCGACGAATTCGTAAAGCGATCTCGCAGAAAGAAGCAGTTCCGGTGTATGCCATTTTTACGAATGAGCAGCTCGCTCAGATGGTGCAGCGACGCTGTCGGTCAAAAACAGCGTTGCTGAACATCGAGGGAATCGGAGAGGGACGCGTTGAAAAGTATGGCAGTCAGATTCTTGAAGTTCTTTGCGTTCAATTAAGTCCGGACGATGAAACGAACGAGCCAGCTGTTTCCACAGATACCTAAAAGAAACAACCTGCGGCTCGCATTCTATCGTGCGGCTCGCGGAAAACGCGATCGCTCTGTCGTTCGTCAGTTCGCAAAGAAACTGGACAGAAACCTTGAGAACATGTCGGAACAATTGCTCGCCGGCGTCGTTCCCGTTGGACAGTACCGGCAGTTTGTGATTCGCGATCCGAAAGAGCGCGTGATCACTGCTCCCTGTTTTTCGGAACGCGTTCTGCATCACGCGATTATCAATATCTGCGAGCCGTACTTCGAACGATGGCTGATCAAAGACACGTATGCCTGCCGCCGAGGCAAAGGTCGCGAAGCCGCAATAAACAGAGCGAGTGTGTTTTCCCGCAGGCACCGTTGGTTTTCACAGTTGGATGTCAGGAAATATTTTGACAACATTTCGCATCAGCGACTGCTGTGCCTGCTGCGCCGACGATTCAAAGACCTTCCACTGCTGGCCCTGATGCGACGCATCATTGTCGCATTTCGCGGGGAATCCGGGCGTGGATTACCAATTGGCAGTTTGACATCACAGCATTTTGCCAACCTGTATCTGGGGCACGTTGACCGGTATGCCAAAGAACAACTGCAACTGCCAGGTTATGTGCGATACATGGATGACATGGTCTTGTGGCACGATGATCGAAAACAACTGGAACGGATCACACAGAAATGCACGCAATACCTGAAGGAAAATCTGGATTTGGATGTCAAGCCGCCGATCCTGAACCGTACTGACTTTGGAATCAATTTTCTGGGCTGCCGAGTGTTTCCGACGCACACGATTCTCAGCCGTCGCAGCAGGATTCGCTGGCGGCGAAAGCTACAAGACGTGCAACGCCAGTGGGCACAGGGATTGATCAGTGAACACGGGCTGCAACAACGCCTCAACTCTCTGACGGCCTTCGGTGTCGCCGCAAATACGCAGAGTTGGCATTTCCGTTCAACAGTGTTAGAACAGTTTCAGGTGGACGATCATGAAAGGCTCGAACCGGGTGAACCGGGGCGGTAGCTGGAACAACACCGCCAGGAATTGCCGGTCGGCGAACCGCAACAACAACACGCCGGACAACCGCAACAACAACCTGGGCTTCCGCTTGGTCCTGAATTCCGCTGGAGTACGAAAGATTCGAGTTCCCGGACGGAACAGATCGGCCCTCTGTCTGGTTGGGCGAGTGCTTAATCAGCAAATCTCAAAGACGACCGCCTGACGCTGGTAGCGGGTCAGATGACCTGTCGAACGTTTCAGGCGGTTTTTATTGGGTGGACAGACCGATCCGCAACCACAGCGCCTGCAGTGCACACGCGACACCAGCCAGTGAACGATGAGACGGCCTGATCGCTCACGGCAGATGCTGGTTGAAACGAGTCTCTGGATGCGGCATGGTGCTGCACGAAGAGATGATCAACTGGCCAGTACGGCCTGGTCGCCAAGGTTCGAACTGTTTGCCGGGATCAGTCTCCAACCCAGTCGTTGCGCTGCATTGAGCACGAGCTCTGGATCCTGCTCGATCAGCTTTTTCAGCTGCATGTCGACTAGGTTCTTCAAGTCGGCATCAGACGTATTGTCCAGGGTCGCACGACGTTGCATGTCCTGTTCGCGTTGAAGTTCCCAGAGAAGTTCAAACAGACGTAACAGACGTGGAGAGGACTGTCCTCTGTTCACCAGATCATGGATTGCAGCGACCCACTTCTTCAGGAAGCTATCGAATCCACCCACGGCTTTGATGCCGAGCTGAAAGATACGACGTCGGCGTTGCTGGTCGCGGGTACTGCAGTACGCGGTAGCGAACTTCTGGATGACGAGCTGATCCTGCTGTTGGCGTTTCTTACGCCTTCGCAATCGCTCTCGCCTGACATGACAGAAATTGCATACCGTCACTCTTTGCGGGCGGTCTCGATAGCGCCGCCGGAAGCTGGTTAGCGGTTTGAGCTCTGCGCACTCTGAACACAATTTGACAGGTTTTTCCGTGATTTTCCTCTTCACTATTTGACGCCTCCGTGCCAAATTTGGAGATCCTCTGTTGTTGACCCTAACTAGAGTCAGCAGCAAGAGTTAAAGTGTGTCATGAGGCCGATTATACCACTTATGGATACCGTGGTGATGGTCCGAAGTCGCGTTCTGATTCGTCCAATGCTTGAAGCGAGCAAATCAATATGGCAGGACTCAAGGAACTTGATGATCAGCTGGCTGATCTCTACGACTTTATTAGCGCAAAGATCTCTTATGAAGAATTGCGAGTTCGCGTTCGGCCTTTATTGGGCTCGCTTACGCACGATGACAGGGGAGGGCGAATTGATCAGTTTGGACAGAAACTGTTGTTTCCTCGCTGGCGTATGGATTTCCAAACCTACGGACATGTTTTCACGGCACTGTTCGGTGACATTCGAGAGGATGGAATCACTCAACGCCTGTACCAGTTGTTTGTAGAACTGGTCCGGCTGGAATGTGAACCGCAGAGCGACGACTCTCAAGACAGCACCATATCTCGCGTTCAGGGAGCACTGCACAGATACCTGACGATTCGGGGATGTGGCCTATGTGCCTATCCTGGGCTGGGTGAATTCGTCCCTGTTCCTGTTGAAGGGGCACCCCCGTTGGCCCGGGGTTATATCCTGTCAGAAAATGGCCAAGAGTTTACCGAACACTCGCTTGGTACCACGGTGACTTTTGACGAAAACGATGTGCGAAATAACCTGGCCGGGAGGGCTGTAGAGAGTCTATTTTCGGATCTGTGTGGGGGTGTGAAAAACGTAGCACCTGACGAGTGCAATACAGTTAACGACTGGCCGCAACACTGCACCCATTCACAAAACTTTGGATATGTGAACTGGTACGGAACCAAATTCACATTCTCAGCGACACAGCAGGGCGTCGTGCAGCATCTCTGGCAGGCAAAGGTTGATGGCACGCACGTTGTTTCCGATGCCGATCTCTTGGAGGCATGTGGTAGTGACGCAGGTCTATTGCGGGATGTATTTCGTTCACGAGGCGTATATCACCCAGCATGGAACACACTCATCGTTAAGGCTGGAGCTAGCAACCAGCGCAAATTGGCAGACGGAAAACTTGAAGAAATTTAAAAAGCCACATCTGGGCCACATATGGGCCACATATGGGCCACACTAGCCCCGGCATACTCCTTTCAGTGTCACGCTGATGCGTGATCAATCGTTCCCGCGACACTGAATATGGAGATTTGAATGCTTAGCACGCTGCAACCGGTTGAGGCTGATGTTGCCTATCCGCTGCCCCTCTTTATGTCGATCACCGGACAAGGCCGAAACGCACTCGCACAGGCCCGCCGAGATGGCCTGACGATCCGCAAACGAGGAAACCGCAAATACGTCCTCGGAAGCGATTGGATCGAATTCCTGCAGTCACACGGAACCGTAGAAGAACACGCCTCTAAACAAAAAAAAACGCCCGCCGGTTCACAAGGCCGGCAGGGCGTTGAATACACAATTAACGGATAGTTAACTATGAACATGTTATTAAATGAGTACCCGAACGACAAAGAAGAAACGCGGCAACACGCGCGAGGCCAATGGTGCAACATCCTGTGGGATGTGTGCGGGCTGACTAATGAACAGCTGGATCCGAAAGTGCATGGGCCGTGCCCCAAATGCGGAGGCAAAGACCGATTCCGGGCGTTCGACGATGTGGCTGAAAGCGGCGGCGTCTTGTGCAACCAGTGCCACGACAAGCGGAACGCAGACGGTTTTTCGACCATAGAATGGATGCTGGACTGTACCTTTCCTGAAGCCTTAGAGCGGGTCGATGATTGGCTGAGTGGTGGCGGTGGCAATAGAAAAACATTGCCGGCAAATGCCGGTAAATTGCAGAAGAGCCATAAATCGAAAACCGCCCACGACGATGTTGAGCGGGCCATTTCCGCAACAGCATGGAGCCTCGAGCAGAATCACCTGATTACTACGCAACGGGCACCTGATGCTCTCTGGGAATACACGGGTAGGGAAGGTGAGCCGATTGGATATGTTTTGCGATGGGATACTCAGAACGGCAAAGAAATTCGGCAGGTAAGCCGCACTGACACTGGCTGGGTGTGCGGAGCGATGAATGAACCCCGACCGCTGTATGGCTTGAGAGATCTGGTCGCGGCGGAAACGGTGTATGTCTGTGAGGGCGAAAAAGCAGCAGACGCTGCTCGGTTGCTGGGATTAGCTGCTACGACGTCCAGCCAGGGTTCTGCATCACCGCAAAAATCGGACTGGTCGGTACTAAGTGGTAAACATGTGGTGTTGCTTCCCGATCACGACGAGGCGGGGAAAAAGTACGCATCCCAAGTCGCGAAGTTGATCCGCGAACAGGCAGCTCACACAGTCGTGGAAATCAAATGTCTATCCGACGACTGGCCTGACATTCCGGTTGGTGGCGACCTTCATAACTGGTGCGAGCACTATCACACGGAAGGACTGGATGTACCAGCGATACTTGAGCGTCTGAAAGCCATTGAATCCAGACCTTCCACAGAAGGCGAAAGCGGCAGCGAAGTCACACGAGTCCTAAGGTTTGCCGGAGTAGACGTTGCGGATCATTGGCACCTTATCAATGAGCCGACGAAGTGGCTGGTGGATGACATTTTCTCATGCGGTCAACCGACCATCGTTGGGGCTAAGCAGAAGTCACTTAAGACAACTCTAATGGCTGACCTCTGTGTCGCTCTCGCAACTGGTCGTTCTTGGCTGGGGGAATTCACTGTACCACTGCAACGGCGTGTGCTGTTAATCACAGGGGAGGCTTCTCTCAAGTCAGCTTTGAAGAAGCTTGGCAAGGCAGCTGGCTCCGGGTGTGGTCCGGAACAGCTTAAGCACTGGATCAGGGTTGAAGCTGCAAACTTCCCAACATTGCCCCGTCAGCCAGATTGTGATGCCGTGGCGGCGGCTATTGTGGAACATGACATCGACGTCGTTATTCTGGACCCGCTTTACATGGGCCTGGAGGGCTTGAATACCGCCAATCTCACCGAGGTTGGTCCGGCAATGCGACGATTCATGGCCGCGTGCCGACCAGCTGAAGTCGTTATCTGCCACCACGTAAAAAAAACTGCCAGTTTTGACGACGCTCCCAATCTCGAGGACCTAAGCCAAGCCGGCATCGCTGAATTCGCTGGCAACTACTGGTTGATGGGCCGGATGGGTGAATACCAAGGCGAAGGCATTCATAACATAGCGATCCGCGCAGGCGGTCGAGACGATCAGTTCCACCTTCTACAAATGAATTTTAACGAGATCTTGTGGCAAGCAGATTTTGTGGACCTCCAGGAACACCGAGAAAAACGAATAGCCGACAGACAAACAAAAAAACACGAAGCTGAAGCCAAGATCCATCACGCCAAAGTCGAGCGTGCCCGAGCACGCATTACTTCCATTATGCGGAACCACAAGACTCCGCGATCTAAGAGGAATATCGAAGACCTTAGAGGTGAAGTCCCGCAACTGGCGTTTCGTGAGGCCTTCGCAGACATGGTTACGGAAAAAACCATCGCGATTCACCCGTACCGCGACGTTCAGCGTCGGCTTGTGCAAGGCGGCTATCTGCTTGCTGAGTACGGCGACGAGTACGAGAAGGAATTCGCCGAATCTGAATCAGTCGAATCTGAATCAGTCGAATCTGAATCAGTCGAATCTGAATCAGCGACTAACGACACTGAACAGGAAGACGGTAAGCCAAAAGAGTGTGAGGAACCTGAGGAGGATACTCGTTGATGCTCGTTAACGAGGACCAACGAACATCTATTCGGAAGGAGGTGTGTGTGTGTTGTTTTCCCCTTTAGGGGGAAACAACGACAAACACATACCTCATGTACATACGGCATCTTTGCAAGGGTTACAGAAACGGAGAGTTAAATGGCAGAATCAAGTGAGGTGAACTCGATCCGAGGGTTAAAACGAAAGAAACATACTCTGGTCGGGCATGACGGACGCACAGCTGGCGAACTCACGGTGGAAGATCATGTGGCTGATTGAATAGGCAAAAGGTCGTTCAGCAGTCGTTACTAAGCTTCAGGGAGGGGTAAGGGGGCAAAAAGTTACAAGCCATCCCTTCACAGAACCCCAATCCTAACGCGCACAAAAAAATCGATTTTTGAAAGCAGAGATGACATGAACCCCGAGGACATTGGGCATCTGGATCCTGGTACGGCTGAGTGGTACACCGACATTGCTGAGATGTATCAGCTGTCAACCGTCAAACTGCGGACGCTGTTGGTTGCGGCAGAGGCATTTGATCGGTCGCAGCAGTGTCGTCGAGAGGTTGAAGCGGCTGGGCTGATGGTTCTTGATCGCTACGGCCAAAGCAAAGTTCATCCCGCATCAGACGCTGAGAAGTCAGCAAAGAGTCTCTACCTGGCCGCCTTGAAATCACTCGACCTGGACAACGTCCCTGAGCCAGTGACTAGAGGGCCGGCGCACAAATACCTGTCGAAGAGCGCGGTTGCAATCGAATAGTTTGCGGCAAAGACTCCCAGTGTAATGGCGCTCTTTTAGGTGAACCGCCAGGTGCGTTGCCTGGCGGTGTTCCACGGGGTTCATATGACAGACGCTTTTGAATTGTTAATTGGGATTAACAAATTCCGTGGGAAATAAACTACTTCGCTACAGCAGTTCAATGTGTCACTACAAGAGGAATAAAGCCCCTAAAAAAAACACGACAATAAAGATAAGAACGATGCAACCAAGGGCTACTGCTTCATCCTCTTCACCTGGCCAAGTTATTCCGCCGCCACAATGTGGGCATGTTTTGCCGCCTTGGCCAATCCCGTTTCCACAGTGCGGACATGGTGTCAGAGCCATTTCATTGAACCTTCGGTAGTGGATGAAATTTATGACTGACTCCGAGTCTATAAACCAGAGCTCCTGCTTCAACTGTTGTATGTGTGAATACAAGTGCAGGATCGCGTCAGTTGCAATCGAATAGTTTTTTGGGAACATACAGATCCTTAAATCTAGTGTGAAAAATTTGAACTCTCCCGTCCCGCGTGGACGGTTAAACGCTGCTGCTATGTGTTGCATGTCCGGAAACGGCTGCACGGTTTACTAGAACCGAAGGACGCTAAGGCCGCAGCGTTTTTGCGTGGAGTTTTTCAATGGCTAAGCGAGCTAAAAACGAAGGCACGATTTTTTGTCGCAAATCTGACGGACGCTGGGTAGGCCGAATCCAGATCGGCGTTGATGCCGTCACAGGAAACAAGAAGCGGAAAGTCGTCTACGGCAAGACAGAACAAGAAGTCGTTGGCAAACTGGCGGCACTCAGGATGCAGTCTGGCAAGGCGATAGACTTTGAACGTCAGAAGGATTCGCTGGCGGCATTTCTCTCATGGTGGCTGGAATACGAAGTGAAGCCGAATCGGGCTGGCAAGACTTATCTGGAATATGAACTTGCCGTCAGGCTCTACATCGTGCCGTTCATTGGCGGAATAAAACTTGCCAGACTGAACGTCAGGGATATCAGTCAGTGGATGGCGGCTATGTCTCGAAAGAAGTTCACGAACAACATGCGGAAGCGGGCATTGCGTGTCTGTCGCGCGGCACTCAACCGAGGCATCAAACTACAGTGTGTGGACAGCAATCCCGCCAATGCGGTTGATATGCCAAAGGTTCGAAAGCGTGAAATCAGGCCACTCGAAGTCAGTGAATGCAATTCGCTGTTTGCTGCCTGTAAAGATCATCGATTAGGTGATGCAATCATCGTGGCAGCGACTACGGGACTCAGAAAGGGTGAAGTCCTGGCATTAAAGTGGGCTGCCGTGAATCTGTCAGAAGGTGTTCTGGTAGTCCGTGAGACGTTGGAAGAGGTTGCTGGAGGATTGCGAACGAAGGCTCCGAAGACGGCAGCAGGGAGGCGAGTCGTAACGCTGGGAGCCATTGCTGTCGAAGCACTAAAGCGCCGTCGTAAGAAAGCACTGGCAGACGGCATGGAGCCGTCAGAGATCCCGTTGGTATTTCCGACAACGACTGGCACCCTACAGCGGCCATCAAACTTCGATCGCAGAGTCTGGCATCCTATTCGGGAAGCCGCTGGAATTTCGGACGACTTCACGTTCCATGATCTGCGACACACTCAGGCAAGCCTGATGATTGCGGCTGGCGTGCCGATGAAGATCGTCCAGGAACGACTAGGGCACAGTGATTACACCTTAACAGCGAATACCTACAGCCATCTGATGAAGGGGGCGCAGGCAGAGGCTGCTGAAAAGGTGGATCGGCTGTTTGTAAATGTACCTGTTTGAATCCGCCAAGGTACATTTTTGAGGTACACAGCAGACCGTTCGAGAATACACACAGTTGTTTCACCAATGAAAAAACAAATACGCCCGGCAGGATTCGAACCTGCGACCTACGGTTTAGAAGACCGTTGCTCTATCCAGCTGAGCTACGGGCGCTTGATGTTTTCGTCTGTGTTTTGTCGTTTCGACGTCTGTCGTAAAACTTTGGACATCGGCCCCACGAAAGCAGTGATATCCAGAGGCGGATTATGTCAACCGCCACAAAAAACAGCAAACACAAGCTGAACAGGCCGTGAAAAGACGGCTCCAGCACTCACTGCCCCCGGGCAGCCGCGGGTGGTGCCAGTCCTTCAATCTCAAACAACCGGGATTCCTGGGTGTGCAGGTCGACGGTGACCACACGGTTATTGTTGGTGTCGGCGATGTACAGCGTTTGTCCGTGAACCGCGAGGCCGGCCGGTTCGTGGAGTTGCAGGGGCGAGATACCGGGGCCGGCGGACCTGTCGCCAGCGAGTGTGCTGCAGGTGCGAGTGATTGGATTGACCAGTTTGATTTTGTGGTTGTAGGTATCGGCGATGTAGATCGAGTTGGCATGGAACGCCACGCCAATCGGGTGCTGCAGTCGGACGCGGCTGCCTCGTCCATCCCGGTCGCCGAACGCAAACAGGCTTTTGAATTGAGGCAGTCCGGAGGTCCCCACCAGCGTGGTGACACGGTTCTGCGGTGGCAGTGATACGGCTCTCAGTGAACTGCCTTCGCTGTCGACGACGAACAGGTTCCGACCGTCAGTCGCCAGCCCGCTTGGCTGGGCATGAGCCGCCATGGTCCGCTGACCGTCCTGAATGTCTTCGACCCCGGTTCCCGAGAAGACTCCGATCCCGCTGCCGGCCAGGTCGAGTACTGCGATCTGGTGTGTGCCGGCCATCGCGATGAAGAGCTTAGAACCGATCAATGCCAGGTCCCAGGGGTTGGACAGCGCATACTGACGCGGCGTCGTGCTGTATCGAGTCAGTGTCTCATAGCTGGGCAGCATCCGGCCGGTTCCGGCGAGCGTGGTCACCTGGCCGGTAGACACATCGGCCGCGCGGACGAGATGGTTCAGATTGTCGGCGATGTAAAGCGTGTTGCCGGAAAGCACCATACCCTGAGGATCGCGGAAGCTGGACGTACTAAAGTCACCGTCAATCTGTCCGGCCAGGCCTGAACCGATCGTGTCCAGCAGCTTGCCGTCGAACCCGGCGATCACGATCCGGTGGTGGCCACTGTCGGCGATATACACCCGTTCGTTGTCAGCATCGACGATCACCTTGCCGGGAAACAACAACGGAGTTGGTTTAAGACGACTGCGATCCAGTTCGAAACGGATCGGCTGCTCGTTGAGTGTTCCCTTGTTGCGGTGGATCTGGATGATCCGGGCGATATCCCGGTCGATTGCTTCGAACGGGGTCTCGCCACTTTGCCAGGACCACACCATCCCCTCGGGGTCGACCAGGAACAGCGTTGGCCAGCGGTTGACGTTCCAGCGTCGCCAGACGGCCTGGCGGCCGTCGTTGAGTACCGGATGGCTGATCTCATATCGCAGCACTGCCCGGCGAATGTTCTCGAGATCACGTTCGGTGCGGAATTTTGCCGAGTGTACTCCGATTACCACCAGTTCGTTTGGATACTTTTCTTCAAGCTGTTTAAGTGTCGGCAGGATGTGCATGCAGTTGATGCAGCAGTAGGTCCAGAAGTCGAGCAGCACGACCTTACCGCGCAGGGCCCGCATACTCAGCGGCTGCGAGGTATTGATCCAGCCCATCCCTCCCGAAAGTGACGGGGCGGCGAACTGTTTCTGGACCGCGATCGCCTGGCGACCGGTCAGCAACAGACCGACCATCACCATGAGTACGACGGCCAGACGACAATTTCGCTTGATTGGCACGGCTGGAAATTCCCACACGGGTTCACAGTCTGTCCGATGTGATTCCCGACATACGACAGCCATTGAGGAACAGTCACTCCGGACGTCTTAATTATATCCGGGTTGTGATACCCGACAATTGACTTAATTGGATCCGAGTCGCGGATTCCCATCCGCGCTGACAGCGGCAACGCAACCGTTTGCCTAGTTGCGAGCATGTTGAGACGCATCTCCCACACGATAACGAACATTCAGTTCGGGTGTTTCCAGGCGGCGGTTTCCCTGCATCATCGAATCCAGACAGCGTTCCAGCATTCCACTGACCAGTAACGTGCGTTCAATCGGATAAGGTGCTTTGCCCGTGGCAAACATCTCTTCGATGTTCGATGCCAGACAGGCGGAATAATGCACATTGGGTCCGGGACTCCGCAGGAACTGTGTGGCCACGATTCCGGCCGGGCCTTTCAGTTTTGCCGCGAACAGAAAATCACCCACCGCGCCATTCAGCCACAGCAGCGTTGTTCTGAGACCGTCGTTCCGGTCAATGATGTAGGCACGCGGCTTTTCCACAATTTCCGGTAACACGCCGCTGCGGAGCAGATCCTGGGGCCGTGCATCTTTGAGCGTGATCCCTTTCAGTTCATCACTGCACGACAAAGCGGCTTCAAGAATTTGTGCGGACCAGCGACCTTCTTCGGCAGCACGCCACACATCGTCCCCCTGCAGCAGTTGCACCGATTTGACACCCGATTCACCACCTTTACGACGCTCGACCATCGACTGCAGCCCTTCCAGTGCATGGAAATCGTGTGCATCAGAACTTCCGGCTCCGGCCATCACAACTTCTTCGATCTCTGCACTAGGCGGGATTTCCAGTTCAGGCAGTCTCCAGGTGAAAGGAATCGAGGAACCGGCCAGCATCGGAAAGTTGAGACGTTTTGATGCATCCACCATCCGTTGTGCTTTCCGGAAGTCATACGAAAGATGTTTGTCGTTAAAGACCGGGACAGCACGGTTGTCCTGCTCGAAGACAGAAACAATCTCTTCAAACCATTCGTAACGTGGATACAGCTTCTGCCCTTTTTCGTTGGACGGATAACGACCGTGCTCACCGATCAGCAGGACACCATCCACCGCCAGTTCCGAGCCGCCGCAGCGCAGGGCTTCAGCAATCGTCGGATGCACCTCAAAGCCAAACTGTTCAGCGCGTGTGGCGCTCAAGTCGCCTTTGGGATGCTGATCCACCCACAGCGACACCACGTCCATATCGGGGTAATGCCATTCACCGTGCATTGGATAACCCACCTGGAACCGGTCGGTGATATGCTGAGAGTGGGAAAGATAAGTCCAGATTGTGGTGATAACCGCAATACGTTTGCGCGGGGAGCACGAAACGTCGACCCGTGGGCGTTTCAGGTCGACCGGTGCCGGATTGGGACTGGTCTGGAACGTCGATTGATGTTCAGGCTGATAGCGCACGTTCAGGTGTGGCGTGGTCAGTCGACGCTGGTTTTGATGCAGGGATGTCACACCCGCTTCGGTCAGTCCCGTGGTCAGCAGTGTGCGTTCCACCGGATACGGAGACTTGCCTGTCAGGAACAGGGTTTCGGTGTGATGCACTAAAGGACTGAAGGTATTCACAACCTCGCGCGGGTGAACGTACATCAGCGTCGATATTGGTTTGGGCTGGTCCCTGAGTCGGGCGGCGACGGTGATGTCCTGCACAATGCCTTCCACCAGCATGATGGTGGCTTTCAGTCCGTCAGCGTACTCGTATCGATACGCGATCGGATCGGCGACCTGTCCCTTCATCTCGTCCACTGTTGGCAGGTGATGATTGAATCCCTTCCGGGTGGGCATCAGTTCCAGGCTGCGGCACAGACAGGCCTGGACCAGTTCGGGATCCCATCCGCCGGCGTCCCAGGAACCCGCCTGCATGGCGTCCCAGAATTTGTCTCCACGGATCGCCTGGAGGGCCACCACACCGGTCTCTCCGCCTTTGCGACGTTCGACCAGACTTTGCACAGCTTCGAGGGAATGGATGTCGTAACCATCCGGTCCGCCGACACCGACACTGACGACTTCTTCCACTTCACAGCCCAGCGGCAGATCAACCGAAGGCAGTCGTGTGGTCACCGGTAATGAGGATCCGGCCATGAGCGCGAATCCCATTCGGTCTGCCGTATCGACCATGTCTTTGGCCTGGTCCCAGCTCCACGACAGATGTTTATCGTTGAACACGGGCGCCGTTCGGCCACTGTGTTCGAAGACATCCACAATGCGTCGAAAGAATTCATAGCGAGGGTAAAGCGTCTGTCCCATTTCGTTTTTGGGGTAGTCGCCGTGTTCGGCGATCAGCAGCACGCCGTCGACTGCCATTTCTTCACCGCCCAGGGTGAGTGCTTCTTCGATGGACGGATAGATTTTGAGTTGAGGGAACTCCTGTGCCCGCGCCTGACTCAGGTCATTTTCCGGCTGCTGATCCACGTACAGTGATACCAGATCGACCGGAGGAAGATGGTGCTGGTTATTCCAGCCGTAGCCCATCAGATAACGATCAAGAATATGTTGTGCGTGAGAGTAACGACGGTACTCGGTCACCACTGCGGCGATCCGCGGGCGTGTCCGGAAGGAGCCCGCATGCAGAGACGGTGCGATCAGCGCAGCCGGGATGGAATGCAGAACCTGCCGACGTGACCACTGGCCAGAGATGGAGTCGGTCATACGAGTGTTGCCTTATTGATGAACAGGAACCTGTTTTACACCGTCACCAAACGGATCCGAAATAGGATTACCGATCATTGTGGCAGATTCGCTGCGGCGGTGTAGCGCAGTGGGGCAGGGCAGTGGAGTTTTGGTCGACGTTGTTCCGGCTTCAATGGGGCCGGTGACCTCCCGCCGTTTCGGGTGAACGACGTGTCATTCAGCGTGTCTTCGCTGTGTGAACGTGGCCGAATCTGTACCAAACTCAAATTCTGAGCCCTTTATTCTGAAAATCACATCTTCTGCCTGAAAATTCAGAACGGTATAAGTCCGATATCGCCCTGGTCGCGTTCCGATCCATGGCAAGGTCTTCGAAACAAAGAAGCTGAACACCTGCAGGCATCGATGTCTGCCTGAGCTTCTGTTTGACGAACGCGACGCCAAAGGAGGATACCGTGGTTGTGAAAAATATCGCTGGGTCGACACAGAACCGCAGCCCATTCGGCATCGGCTGTCTCACCGTGTTCCTGTTGATGTTCGTTTTGGGCTTCGGTGGGTTTGGCGGATGGGGTGTCTACCAGCAGTTTCGAGTTCGCCAGTTTCTGCCGGTCGAGGGTGAGGTGACGCTTTCCGATGTTGGCGTTAACAGGAGTACCGAGGGAACGACGTTCTACCCGGACATCCACTTCCGCTACACAGTGGACGGCCAAACACATGATACCGGCCGGTACAGGATTATGGTGATTAGCTCAAGTGGTCGAAGCGGCAAGCAGGAGGTCGTCCGTCGCTATCCCGTGGGTTCAAAAGTTCGGGCATGGTACGACCCGAACAAACCCGATGTGGCCGTGATCGATAATTCGTTCAGCTTCTTTCCTGCCATTTTTCTGACTATTGGTGTGATCGTGCTGGGATTCATCATCGGCCTGTGGGTGTGGCGCATGAAAGGCGGGCGACTGCGTCTGGAGAGTTCCGCTTCAGAACAATGGATGAATTTACTGTCAGAACACCAGACAGACGTGACGCCGGAACCGCGGGGTCACCATGTGCCGCTGAAGCCGTATGGACCGGGTCCGTACGTGAGTTCCTTTGGACAAAGAGTCATGTTCTGCGCAGGATGGAACGCCGTCATCTGGACCATCGCACTACTGTGCTGGTTTTTATTTGAAACCAATGAAGTGCCATGGTGGTCGTGGCTGGTGATCGTTCTGTTCCTTGTGATCGGCATGTATCTGATTATCAGGACGATCATGATGGGCATGGCCAGGATGAAGTTGTCCGAACCCACGCTGACCGCATCAGTCCATCCCCTTCGCCCCGACGAGTCGTTCCGGGTGCACTATCGGCAGTCGGCAAAACAATCGGTTTATGTCGAACGTGTTACCGTCAAACTGGTCTGTCGCAAGTGGGTTGCGTCTGACACCGATGACTGCGATCCCCATATGGAAAGTGACGACCTGTACGAATCCGAACATGAGGTTGCCCGCGACATCCAGGTTGATTCCCATCACCCGATTGATGCCACGCTGGATCTGCACATTCCCGAAGACGCTGTGGACACAAATTATGCGAGGTACAACCAAATCAGCTGGTTGCTTGAAGTCTGTGTCGCCGCTGTGAGCTGGCCCGACTACACCGAAACCTTTGAACTGAAGGTCGAATCGGAAGAGCCGGTACAGGTTGCGTAGTGCCGGCCGTCTCTGCTCTCTTTCCGGTGCGGGCCTGTCGAGCTGCTCGCAGGTGGTCCTGTCGTTTTTCTCGAACGTCTTCCGTCAGTCGATTCATTTTTCGATCAAGGAATCTGTTCCATGAATAGTCCTGCAGGGGGGTAATGCGTACTATGTTGGATGGTTGAGTGCCCGTGAACTGCTGTACGTGAAGGAACAGGCAACTCATGTGGATTCTACAGAACGTTCTGATCGTGGTTGGCTCGGTCGCTGTAGGCACGTTGTTGGGAGTCATCACGGTCTGGGTGATGATTTACAGTTTCCTGATCACTTCGCGGACGGATCCTACAGGAACGACGATGAGTCTCTGGTTCGGGGGGCTGTTTTTTGGGGTTCCGCTCGGAGCAATTGCGGGTCTTATCGGCAGCATCTACGGCGTTCGCTCCCAATGCCGGCGCGACACCTGGAGCCGTGTTGTGTGGGTCGGAATTCTGTTCGGCCTGTTGATGAGTGTTACCAGTCTTACGCAAAGCATTCAGGTATTCAAAAATCTGTCACACGGTTATGGCTGGTTAGGGAATACATATTTCAAAATCGCATGCGGCACCGTGGGCGGGATACTGGCGGCTGCAGGACAGGCCATCTACAGACTCAAAAAGAAGGCTCGTTGACGATCCGATGTTTCCAGGCTGATCATTCCGGTTCGTATACGAATTTTTGCAAAACCGCGGAAGACTGCTGACGAAGTTCCTGTTCTGTTGTTGCTTAGCGGGTGACCGTTTTTCGCTCCTCTGTCTCGCGGTTGTCCTGCTCTCTGCCGGTATCAATGCCAACCTGCGTGTTCCTGTTTTCCTGCGTGACCAGGCTGCATCACAATGGGTTGGACTGGAAAGAGATCATTCACAGGGAAACAGGTTCTTCGAATCCTGGAATACTTCGTGCGCTGACCTCATCTTCATCATTGGGACGCTGCAGAAACTTCTAGTTTTGATCATCAGGATACTGCAGAAAATTCGACCTTAGATACCGCCACAACTTCTTTCCTGCTGCCGGTAATACCCACAGAATACCAAGGCCCAAACAGAAAATGGCGTAACCCATCCCGTCCGAAACCTCATAAGAGGCCCATCCTGAGCACACGGCAATCATCACCATCAAAACCAGAGACACGATGGACCAAACACTTCTGATTGTCATCTCAAAATAGAACCATTTGTTCATTTGGCACTCCACTCGTTCAATCACGAATTGTTGGCTCTGCGAACTTGCTGGTACGGCAATTTAAAATTGAAGACAAAGACCTGAAAGGCACACGAGTAAGATTCATTTGTGAAGGTGTGCCGGGATTCAGAATCGGGTCCAACCATGATTCCCCGGAAGGAGATCCGCCATGACGGATCCGGCAGAAACACTGTCAGTATCCTGCATGATATTGATTTAGACCAGATCACCATCCGTTTTGAGATTGAGTTGTACGGAAAGAAATCCAGACACATACCGGTCGATAACACTCTGGTGTTGTCCATGACGTTTCTCAACTGTAAGGGCACTCAAGCCGTTGTTGACAGCGACCGAACTGTGATCTTCGGTTTAAGCGGTCGGAGTACCTCCACCTGTTTCATACAAGTCGCACCCGAAATGTCAGTGATTTCATCAGGTTCCACAGTACGTGGGTTCGCAATCGTGCGTTCACTGTCAGAAATGACGAAATTTCAGCGAACAGTTCGGGCACTCGATGTCTGCGGCCGGAAACGTCCTGCGTTGTCCACATCGTGGGCAACGCATTTCAATGAACCATGTCCTTTGAGTCCTGGAAAAATTCATGTGCTGCCGGGACAACTGACCGACGACTAAATTCTAATGACACGACCGCTTCTGACTACAAGTGCTGCAGTCCAGAGTGTGCCCGGGCAGGATTGCCGGTTAACCTGGCCGAATGGCCCGGTGTGACTGTCCTGAAGCACGGTAAGGTCCGCCGCAGCATTGGTTCGCAGCACTCCGGAGTCGTTGAGTTTCAGCAGGCGGGCCGGTGTGCTGGTGACGGCAGCAAACACTTTGTTCTCCGGCATACCGGCGGCGAGCAGTTCAGACATCACCAGCGGCAGATCATGTCGCATCGTCTGACCGATATGGAAATGTTGCAGATCTGTCGAGATGGTGTTCGGCAGGAAGTCGTCTGCGATGGCTGTCTGAGCCACATCAAAGTCAAAGGCTTCAGTGGCGTGTCCGACGTCAAACAGAATTCCACGCTCGCGAGCCTCATGAACACACGGCAGTACCTTGCCGTTCTGCACGATGCAGTGAGGCTGGCTGCGAAAACAGTACGTTACGATGTCGCCCGCCCGCAGCCGGCTAAGCTGCTGTTCCAGCGACCAGTCTTCCGGACGCCGCATGCCGAACAGCAGCGGAAGTCCGGCTCGCTCAGCCACTTCAATCCCGCGGCTCATCACTTCGCGAGGGTCGGCATCACCGCAGGCGTAATGGCTCACGTTAACGGCCACAGCGGGAATGATTTCGCGATATCGGTCAATTGCCTGGACACAGGCGTCGACGTCGGCGTCGTCCAGTTTCTCAAAGCAGCCCTGTGATGTCGATTCGCCGATGCGCGACAGATTGATGGCCAGCAGAACTCTGGTTTTTGAGGTTGAAATTGTCTCCGCGACGTACTGGTCGATCGTGGACGCTCCGGCGTCTCCCTGAGACAACACGGTTGTGGTTCCATACGGGACGATATGCTGGTCCGGTGAAACGCCAAAAACCGATCCGGAGTTCGCCGGGTGCGCGTGCAGGTCGATGAGGCCCGGAAGCAAGATTCCGTCAGGGAAGTCGAACGAGCAACGGGCGGTGGTCGGATCGAGGTTGGGTGTGTGAGATTGTTCGACGGCAGCAATCCGATCACCACGGACCGCCACATGTCCGGGGCCATCGATGCCGGATTGCGGACACACGATACGACCCGCACGGATGATCACGTCGAAAGACGAGCTGGACAGTTGCACGGCAGATCTCTGTGAGTCGGACTCAGAATAATCGGTGAACGTGTTGTATGTTCCATGCAGGAAACATCCAGCGATTCATTCCATCTCAAGTGACTTCACGCAGAGTGTAACTAGGTGTCGTTTTTAGATGTTTTTCATCAAGCAGGCTGGATGATGGCGAATCAGCGTCCCGGGAAACCGGCCCCAAGCGACTGTTGCCGGCAAGTCTCCGCGTGCTGTTCTGGAAAACAACGGAGTCTGTGGTTTTGGAGGAGCTGACTGATCTGTAAACAAACAACCTGAGAATTGACCGTACGAATCCGGGTCACTCCGAACAGTTTGAGTGTCGCTAACTATCATTTTATGGCACCGAGTACACTCTGCCGCCAAAACGTCACGAGGGACCTGATCAGGCTTTAGCACTCAACTCATATCTGTTTCATGTTCTTAGCGTTCGCCGAGTTTTTGACCGCCGCAGGACATGTCAAATGTTGAGGTCCTGCTACTACAGCCCCCCCCACTGACCACGCCGCCGTGCCGGGTTTCTGTGCGAATATGCTGAAAGAATTATCAGGGATTCTGTGAATACGACTGTCCCTGCTGCACTGAATTTCCGGGAAAAGTAATCGTGAATCTGGCATTGTTTGTTATTGAAGGAAAAATCAGATTTGCTCTCGACGTGTGAAATTTTGTATGGGATTAGTCCGTGTCTCAATGTCATTTGGTGTGATATTTTTGGTAGAGACCGGCAAGTTTGGCCAAGATTTGAATCTGTCTGTGGGTGAGGCGTTGCGGAATGAAGAACGAGGCAGCAAAGATCGCACCGTGCTGAATGTTGTTTCGTGATTTTGTGAATAACACACAGGTTTCGCCTACGACTTTTGCAAGCTGCACCCGGACCATATTTCGCTAAATATCAACAGATATTTACCCCGTTTACAGGCTGAGCACAGTGTTCGGAATGGATTTTGCATTCCGATGATATCCTGATTTGTTAATGTTCTTTCGGTTATTCGGTACCAGGTGCGTTTCGTGAGGACGGTTCGGTTTCCTGCATAACTCTGTTTCTCATTTGACTTGGTACCCAAAGCTCCGAAGACTACATCGAGTCTTTTCATGTGACCGAATGTACAACACATTCAGCCCTTCCCAAGGATCGGTTGATTGATATGACCCATATCATTGTCGTCGACGACGCCCTCACTGACAGAACACTGGTCACTGGTCTTTTGAATAGTGAGTTCACATGTGACGTACAGACCGCTGAAAACGGTGAAGCTGCGCTCGGTTACATTGATGCACGCAGGCCCGACATCGTGCTGACGGATCTGAAGATGCCTGGAATGGGCGGACTTGAGTTGTTGCGGTCAATCAAGGAAGACCATCCGATGATTCCTGTTGTGGTGATGACAGGGTACGACAGTGAACAAATCGTCACAGATGTCATGAAGGCGGGAGCAGCAGACTACGTTACCAAACGTCGACTGGCCGAAGACCTGCCACGCACTGTTGAACGCATCATCTTCGCAAAACAGAACTCGATGGTTTCGCCTGAGTTGGTGCATGGCATCGCTACGGAAACCGGCTCTCGTCTTTTTTCAAAGTCGATCTATGATCACCCCATTGTCGACATCGATGGCAATCAAACGTCTTTGAAAAAGTACAAGGGAAAGGTTCTGCTCATTGTGAACGTGGCTTCTCGTTGCGGCTTTACGTGCCAGTACAGGGGGCTGGAAAAAATTCACCAAAAATATCGTGGCCGCGGTCTGGTGGTCTGCGGTTTTCCGTGTAATCAGTTTGGTGGACAGGAACCCGGGACCGAACAGGAGATCAAAGAGTTTTGCTCCGTCAAATACGGAGTTACTTTTCCGGTGTTCTCAAAGATTTTTGTGAACGGACCGGATCGACATTCGGTTTATGAAACATTGGTCGGAAAAGACTCACCCGTCAGGGGGTCAGTGAACTGGAACTTTACCAAGATCCTTGTGGGGCGAAACGGAATACCTCTGGCCCGTTTTGGACCGTGGACCTTTCCTGCTTTCGGCAAACTGCGCAGGGCCATTGAACAGGCATTAGAGGGATCAGAGTGACAGGTATTGCTGTTCGCTGAACAGCAACGCTGCCCCGGTTCTTTTCCCTTCGGATGGTGAATTCCTTCCAAATTCCATTTGCTTCGGTGGTCAGATCCTGACGGGCTGATTCATTGTACAATGCCTGTGTGTGTCTTTGATCTTGTCAACAAGGTTGGAAGTTGCTGGATGAACCAGATTCGCGTTGCTCTGATTCAGTTCGACGCCGCGCCGGAAGCGGTAGAAACAAACCTGGATAAAATGACGGCCCTTGCACGCGAAGCCGCCAGCAGAAAGGCGCGGTGGATCATGTTCCACGAAGGGACCGTCAGCGACTACACTCCGCAGTTGGCCGATTTCGCCGAGCATCTGCCGGACGGCCGTTCCACAAAGTTGATGCGGAATCTGGCGGCAGAGCTCGACTGCTACATTAACTTTGGGATTTCTGAGACGGATGGCGAGCGGTATTTCATGTCCCAGGTCTTTGTGGGGCCGGCCGGGTTGATCTACTGCTACCGCAAGACATGGCTCTGGCTGGAATCCGATGACCGCGGGTACAGAAACGAGTGGGCACGTTACGATCCCGGCACTGGGCCGGAGCTGTTCGAGTTCGATGGCCTCCGGGCCACCTGCTTCATCTGCGCCGACGGTGAGTCCCCACGCTGCCTGGAACGTGTCAGGCTCATGAAACCGGACGTGGTTTTCTATCCCAACAATCGACGGACACTGCCTGAATTCGATGTCCTCGGGCAGGACGTTCGTGCCGTTGGAGCACCCATGCTGGTCACGAACCGCATCGGTATGTCCTGGGTGAACTACACCACCGGTGGGTGTGTTGTGTACTCAGCCGACGGTGAGGTGCTGGCTAAAGCCAACCGCGAGGGACGCGAGGAAATCCTGATTCACGACCTTGATGTGTAGATCTTCTTAAGTCGGATGATGTGATGCCATTCGCCGTCGGAATCAGGACTCACCGTTCGTTTCGGCTGGTGCCTTTGTCCAGATTGTCAGGTTTTGGAGACTAGCGGTGGAGCGACGGGGTACGATCCAGCTTAGCCCGTAGCCAAGCGCAAGCAGGAAGAAGTGCGGCAGCACGCCAATCCAGAACGCGTCCGGCAGTTGTCCGGCAATGTCGGGAAACGTACGGATGCCCCATTCGGTCGTCAGAACCGTCCACACAGCCACCAGCAGGACAGCAGACACCGTGGCAACCAGGGCTGCCCTGGAGCCCACTCGGACCGTCATGAATCCCAGCAGAAACAGGCTCAACAGGCCCGCCGTCACAATCGGGTAGACGAGTGTCTGGACATTCATCAGGGTTTCGGTCCGCATAAAGTGAATGGTCAGTGCCACGCCGACCATAATCATCGAAAACAGGATAGAGAACAGTCGGCCAATCAGGAGCAAGTGCCGCGAGTCTGTTCGGGAACGCCGAAATGGTCGGTAAATGTCGTTGGTGAGTATTGCTGCCGAAGCGTTGATGTTGGAATCGAGTGTTGACATGGCAGCCGCCAGCATCCCTGTCAGTACAAATCCGGCAACACCAGCAGGTATCTGCGTGAGTATGAAATAGGGAAAGATTTCTTCCGGTTTGGCGCCGTCCAGCGCGTCAGTGGGAAAGTGCTTGTAAAAAACGTAGAGAGCGGTTCCCACGAAGCTGAAGTAGACCCATGCCGGAATCGACATCGCGGTTCCCAGCAGGAACCCGCGCCGAGCTTCTTGATCGGTCTTCACGGCAAGATACCGCTGGACCATGGTCTGGTCGGTGCACAGGAATTGCAGAAACGAAAATTGATAAGTCAGGATGATCACCCATACTGTCTTTTCGTCGAAGCGAAAAGCCGTGCTGCCGACGGCCAGTTTTCCGTCGGCCCAGGCCTCGCTGAATATCCCGCTGAGTCCTCCGGGAACCATATTGGCGATGATCGGTGTGCAGATCAGGCCGCCGGCAATCAGTGCGAAACCCTGCAGGCAATCCGTGTAAATCACCGCCTGCAGGCCTCCGGCGATTGTGTAGATGGCCACGATAACGCCCAGTCCGCAAATCACGTACGTCAGGTCGAAGCCGCTCATTCTCTGGAATGGCAGGCTCACTGCGTACAGGATAATCCCGGTGCCAAATCCGTGATAAAACAGAAAAGCAGTCGCACCGTAAAGCCGCGCCCACGAACCGAAACGCCGCTCCAGATATTCGTAGGCCGTGCGGATATGTCCGCGGCGAAAGAAGGGCATAAAAATCCGATACGTGATCACCGCCGGAATCACATACAGCACGCTGGCCGGGACGAACCGCCAGTCGTCTTTAAATGTTGCTCCGGGAATGGCCAGGAAGGTCATTGAGCTGATGGTGGTCGCCATGATTGAAAATCCGACGACCCACCCCGGCATTCTGCGGTCGGCAAGAAAATAGCTGTCGGCTGATCGAGTTCGGCGTGCGCAGTAGACTCCAATGATGACCATGATGCCAAGATTGATGGCAATCACGACCAGGTCCTGCCAGCGCGCCAGAGGTTCGGTGACCATGAGGGATCTGCGTGATTCGGGCTGAAAACAGCCGATGTTTTAATCGGAACTCGCAGCAGAGTTCTGCCGCTGCTTACGCTGGATGCCTGTTCAAACCGGAGATGTTACGTACCAGGCATTCCGTGCCTGCCGACAACCTGAAGACGGCGGCTCTCCTGTCATCAGGCAATTGGTTTCCCGGCTCAAAAGAGACCAAATTGCCCGTAGGTGCAGTTGCAAACCAGCTTTGTTCTCCAATGAAAACCGACGGCCAGTAACACCGCTGTAATCGGTCGTTCCACAGCTGTCAAGGGGCGCCGTCTGTCTCAGGCCGCGGACAACGCTGACGTCTGTTGCTCAGCGGATTTGAACCACACGGGAAAATTCGAGTCACGGTCCGTATGGAAACCGCTGGATTTGCGCTGTCATTGTTTCAGGAATGCGTCGATTTCGGCTCTTGTCGGCATGCCCGGCTGAGCACCTTCACGTGAGGCGGCCAATGCTCCCGCCACATTCGCAAAACGGACTGCTTCCCGAAATTCTGTGCCCTCCGCCCAGCAGACTGCCAATGCTCCGGCAAACGCATCACCGGCTGCGGTTGTATCCACTGCCGTGACCTCAAAGGGATTGACCAGGCACGATGAGTGACCGTCGAACAGCACCGCGCCGCAGTCACCCAGGGTGATGACAACGTGTCCTGCACCGCGTTGACGAAGTTTGTCGGCCGCGGCTGCAGCCTGTTCAATCGTTTCTACCGGGCCGCCGGAAAGCATTGCAGCTTCTGATTCATTGGGACACAGGACATCAACATTGAATAAATCGTCCGGAAATTTCTGTGGGACAGGAGCCGGATCCAGAATCACAGGCACACCGGCATCACGGGCCGTCTGAATGGCCGTCAAAACAGTGTCCATGGGGATTTCAAGCTGCAGCAGCACAACGTCCGCTGCGGCAATGATGTTCCGGAATGTCCGAATATCATCCACACTCAGCCGTTCGTTTGCCCCAGGCACCACCATGATGGAATTTTGGCCACTTTGTTCCACGGCCACGATTGCCAGGCCGCTGGGACAGTTGGCTGTGGTTTGAACGGTATCGCAGCGGATTTGTTCCTCGGTCAGATTAGTGAGCAGACGATTGGCGAAAACATCGTCTCCCACGCGGCCAAGCAGAGTGACGTGGCCGCCGGCGCGGGCAGCTGCTACCGCCTGATTTGCGCCCTTCCCCCCACATATCTCGGCGGAGGATTTGGCTAGAATGGTCTCGCCAGGACGTGCCAGAGAATCACAGCGCACCACCAGATCCATATTGATTGAGCCAATCACAGCGATGTTCGGACCGGCTGAAGTCATCTAACGGGAGGACCTGGAGGAGTGAATTTCGGATAGTTTGGTCTGTGGAGGCTGACTGGCCAGCAGGGTCAGCGTGGCAATCGTTCGGGCCTTTCGGTCCTGACGAATTTTCAAATATCGATCGCGACCGTCATCGGCCGGTTCGAATGTTGTCAGGCCGTCGTTTTGAATCATTACACGGCCTGGCTCGCTGATATCGAAATAGTCGCGTTCCGGACGCACGGCATACAGCACCGATGTCAGATCCCAGGTGGGGCGGTCATCAGGATGCGGACTGTAAGCAACACAGGCATCTGCCAGTGGATGATGGGTTACGTAGCGATAGTCTTCCCGAATACTTTGATGCGGATACGGCAGATTCAGGCCGATTTCAAAGCCGCTCCACACGATTGGTACCGGCCAGGATTCGCAGAGTTGCTTTGCGGCCGGAAGATCGGTCACAACATTGTATTCCCGGTGGTCCTGCAGCCTGCCGTCCCCGTCCGGGATCTGCTGAAATGCTCCGGCCATGATTGACAGAAGACGTGCTTTTTTTCTAACCAGTTCTGTGCCGTTTAGTGGACTAAACGAATCTGCCGGTGACGACAACAGACCGGCAAGGTTAGTGGAAAACCCAACCTGCACGATCACCACGGAACCATCCTCCGCTGACGCCAGCACGCTGCGAAGGACATCCACCGCATCGGGCGCATCGCTGCCCGACTGCAAATTGTGTGGATAGCGCAGACGGTTCCCGTCGACCCTGTTTGCAAGGTCATTGAACGTTCCTTCGTCATTTGTGATCCCGCTGTGACAGACGCCGATCGGGATGTTGCCGCGACCGTAGAACGTGTTGACGCTGTCGGTAAAAGGGGCCGCCAGTTCATGATCTTTGGTGATGGTCACTGCCAGCAACCGGCATTCTCCCCGGGACTGCAGCGCATGGATTATGCCCAGTGCCAGGACATCGTCGTAATCGTTGCCGATATCGGTATCAAAGATCAGCGGGACGGGTTTGTGGGGTTCCTTGCCGGACACATCGTTCACCAGACACAGGGCAAAAATCGTCAAAGCAGCGACAGAAAATTGCAGCATAAAACAAACCTTCCGGATCGAACAACAGCCTGTGAGCCGGCATTATCGCTGAAGTCGCTTCCGTGGTGAAGCATTCACATCCCACAGCCGCGCCCCTCGTTCCTTTGAGCAGAATCAACGCGTATGAACGTGACTTACATTTCTCTTTTTATGTTTTCCGGTTTGCGAAAGAGTTCTTTGGTATTCGTCGGACGTGGTTCGGAATGTTCCTGATGAGGTTTCTTCGGAACGTCCTGAGAAATCTGAGGCCGTTGGTGTCAGAATTGTACCAGTCGGGTCTGACAACGATACACTTCCTGTTTTGCTCTGAACATCTCGTACTCCTGGAACTCCTGCTACGCCATGATTCCTCCTCACGTCTGGTTCATTCCGGTTCCCGAACTGTTCTGGTCAGAGTACTCCGAATCGCCGTTTTCTCAATGCGTCGACTGCGGGGGTGAACTGCAGACATGTGATTTCTATCTTCTGCAGAAGTCTTATGTAGGGACGGAACCGGTCTTTGAATTTGCGATCTGCAATACGTGCCGAGCGAACATGAGTTCCCGGTGTTCCGAAGAAACGAATCGAGCCGTTCAGGCCTTTCTGCAGGAGTATCTCCGACGTCGGGAAATCGAATTCGAAGAATGTACTGGGATGCATGACGTGCTGCACAAATGTGTCGAGCAGTGCATCATTTGCAGCCGGCTGCGTGCCGAGTGCCATCGTTATACGATCGGCGGATTGTGCAGTGAACGGAACCTGGTTGTGCAGCAGGGACCACAAACACAGTCTCCGCTGATGATCTGTCACGACTGTGAAGCGTCGATGTCAGAATTGATATCGAAACAGACACGCGATACCTGGGACCGTTTCGTCGAGGAAAATTTCGACGGGCCGCCGGGGGTAGGGCTGGAAGTGCCCGGTGGAACGCCGGTATTGATTTAAAGTTCGTTTCAGGGTTCCCGAATGAACTGCGCGGCGTAGCTGCGCACGTGCTGGCCGTTGAGCACGTGCACGGTTCTCAGCCGGTCGACTGTTGCAGATCCAAACCGATTCAGCGGAACATGGATGATTTTCTTTCCGCTGCGTTTGGCCAGTCGCCGCCAGCCTGCACCGGGAGCCAGATGACTCAACAGAGCGATATGAGATTCGTTGCTGTAATGCACGGCCGCTGCGATGAGACGTTCTTCCAGTGTATCGGTGAAGTCGAACTGAGGATCGCGAAATACGTCCGGGACCGGGCGCGGCGGAAACAGAAACAGACAGCCTCCGTAACGGGCAACGGCGACACCCGGACCAATGTGCTCCTGACTGAAGTCTGTGGCGAACAGTGACAGGGTGGATTCGTCATGATGTTCCGCCTGCCACGTGATACGCCACGGATAGTCCCGTGGGTCTGCAGGAGAATCAAACAGCATGACCACGCAGTCCAGGTTTCCACGGGCCGGTGGGTACTCCCGAATATAGAGTTCCCCGGTGTGCCAGTTGCGCAGAGTCTCTCGAATGTCGAGCCCGTCTTTAATGCTGGAGGTGAATTTTTCGGTGCGGGCCAGATCGTTACCCAGCAGGGTCAGGGCGACGTCCTTAACGTGTGTTCGGAATCGTTCAATCGCAACGTCTTCGGGTGGCCAGCTGCATTGTCCGAACGGGTTCCATGACTTTTTCCACCGGATCTTTCTGCGTTTGTCCGGACGCGCTTTCAGCCGGCATGATCTCCAGTTCACCGGATGTCCCGGCAGACGACTGACGGTCGACACCACATCGCCGTCCGGCAGCCGGATCCGATCGACTCCAAACTGCACCGTTGGCGTTTCGTCGGCGGCATCGAACGCATAATCACGAGCGGTTTCGGCCAGGTGGATCGCGTACTGATCACCGGCGGTCTGCCGGGCAGCGAGTACCAGGGTATAGAGATCCGGAGTGAAACGCCGTTCCAACAGTGACAGATTGCGAATGTACTTCAGGCACACGCCAAGCAACTGTGGTGTGATCGGACGTGCCCGGCTGCCGAACTCCTGCTGATATCGGTCCCGTGACGCCAGCAACAGTGTTTTGACTCCATCGATCGACAGGTTTTCATCGTCGTCCAGAGTTCTGCGGGCATGTTCGTACAGTCCGGTGATGAACGGCAGCTCACCCAGCATGAACAGCAGAGTCTCAGGCTGAACCGAATAAATCCGGGCCGGATGTAATGGCTCATGAGGATCCGGGGGACGATCAACAACGGTCTGAAAGGCATCGCGTATCCATGGCCACTCGCGCATTCCGCAAACCAGCAGAATGGAATCGTATGATTTGGTCAGACGATGCAGTTCGTTGGCCATCCAGTGAATACGTGCTGTCTGAGACCCCTCCTGCGGAGGAGCGAGCGCGGGCAGAACGGCGGCGGCGAAACGTTCCACAGCCACTTGTTTGAGTGCGTAAGCGTCCGGCAGAGTGTCGGCTGCGGGCTGGTAGTCGTCGTCCTCAATGTCAATGAACGAACGGGGGATGTGTTCCTGAGCGGCAATTCGCAGGGCAGCGATCACGGGCTGACATGGATCAATCGGTACATAGGTGGCGGCACCATCGCTGTCAGTCCGGTCGTGATCATGCGGATCCGGCCCGGACCGCGGCTGAACCACGGCGCTGACAGCCGGCAGCTGTTCCACTCCGAATTCAACTTCCGCTTGAAACGACGGTGGCAGAGGGACGGCCAGGTGGTCGAACTGATGATTAAGCATCAGACGCCGCACCTCGATAGCAAAGTCGCCGCTGCCGTGAATCACAGGCAGGACGGTGATCTTTGATCCCAGTTGAAGGACGCTGGACACGAACATCACTCTGAACAAACCGAAACGACCGGGGCGGATCACGATGATCTCACCATCTCTGCGGGGAGGGTGCCCATTGTCGGGAGTAATCGGGCACTGACCAGTCCGGATGTCCGGGATGAAGTACGAAAGCGGAAAACAGATGCCGGACGGGCATTCTGTTTCGGTAAACTTTTTGCAGATGAATCAGATTCAGCGGCCGATGCGGGCTTTGGTCTGCACGGTTTGAGGCATCGGCTTGTTCGGGTATTCTGGAATCAGGGCCCCTGACTTCTTACTTGTTCGCAATGATTCAGGACCGACTGATCGTACTTTTCAGCTCCATTGTTTTTGACGGCTGCAGGTGTTGTGCCGCACAGGTACGTATGAAACGTAAATGTGTGAACGGCCTGCTCTGCACTGCGCGCCGCACGGTGCTCGCTCAGGATTGTCTGCGGTTTCTTACTGCCGTTGTACTCTGGATGATTGCGACCCCAAATGCCGACGCCGTCCGTCCCGGAAGCCTCAGTTCAGCCCCGGAATTCCACACTGTTGAAGTGACAGTGAGCGATGAAGATGGTCACCCTTTGTCCGGTGCCAGAGTTTCTCCTTGTCTTGTGATGTCAAAGACGGGTGTCCAGGACTGGGATGATGCCCGCTGGGGACCTGTTCCGGTTCAGGAGTCGGATGATGACGGAAAAGTGAGGATTCGTGTCCCGCAGTCCGCCGGTCCGCAGCGAATCAGCAGGATCCACTGGGCCGTAAGTCATGAAGACTACGTGGCCCTGGTCGTCAAATCGGATGCTGCTCAGCGGAATCTGGCCTGCCGGCTGAAGAAAGGACGGAGAATCGCGGTTTCCGTGATTGATGGTCTGACAGGCCGGCCGCTGCGATCCGGCCTGTTTGCAGTCCTGAGCGGTTTCGGGGCTCTGGATCACTGGAACCACATGCAAAGCGGGGTTCTTGTTTCGGATGGTGTGGCCATCAATCGTCGTATACTGCGAATCATTCATCTTCAGTCGGACAGGCCTGCTCGTTTTAGTGCCGCAATCGATCTCAGCAAATACGATGATCAGCCGCGAATTCTGGTGCGGAACGTCGAAATTCACCCCGGAACTCGTGTTGAGGGGCAACTGGATGACCAGGTGTCGCGCCCGGTTCGAGACGGGATTGTCAGTGCGTTTGTGGTAAACGGTCGCAACGAATGGCACGACATGGCCGGCATCCGTGAAGACGGAACATTTATGATTGATTCGGTACCCCGCGGCGAGATTCTGCAGCTGACAGCGTCCTGTACCGGCTGGGTTTCTTCTGACCCTACCCTGGCCGAACTTGAGACCGTGGGAATGAAAGAACAGGCCTCCCGACTGCAGCGATCACGTGTTTATCCGCAGGTAGTGCGTCTGGATCGGGATGTGGTGCAACCCACGATCCGAATGGAACCGGCCACCACATGTCGCGTGACTGTGCTTGAGACCAGCGGGGCTCCGGTTGAGGGAGCTCGAGTCCGGCTGATTCCTTATCAGGGATCATTTGAAGGCCGTTCCCATGTGTTCGGCCACGGCGAAAGCAGCAGACGACGACTGCTGTCCGGCTCCGTCAGCCTGTCGATTCAGCGACGCATTGAACTGGGGATCGAGCGAGACCGGAAGAGTCACTATATCTCCCTGACCGGTGCCGATGGTGTCACAGAAGTCAGGTCGCTTCCCGGTGGTCCTGCGGGCAGTCCGGCGATGACCAGTTTTGTCGTCACGCATCCGGATTACTTTGGGGCCAGCCGCGGAGGGTTGGGGGATCAGGGGAGCTCTCGTGCTCCCCTGTACAGCGGGCAAACAGCTCGTGTCACCGTCCGTATGAAAAAGAAATGAACGGCATATGTCGCTGACCTTAACTGGTACGGTCGCCGTGAAATCATCAGGAAAGGCAGGCCGCAGACGTCAGTTAAGCCACACCAACTCACCTGCCGGGGACATCAGCTGTTTGCCGGCATCTGATCAGAGGATCTGCTCGAGGACCCGGCCTTCAATAAGTGTCAGACGTTCCTGACGGCCTTCATGCAGGTATGTGAGTTCTTCCTGCTCCAGACCGAGTTGATGCAGAATCGTAGTGTGGATATCACGGAAGTGGCAGCGGTCTTCGACCGCATGCATACCGATGGCGTCGGTGGCTCCCAGTACCTGACCACCTTTGATGCCGCCGCCCGCCATCCACATAGTGAATCCAACATTGTGGTGATCACGACCTTTGCGCCCCTGTGCTTCCGGTGACCGGCCGAACTCACCTCCCCACAGGATCAGCGTGGTTTCCAGCAGACCGCGACGGTGCAGATCGGTAAGCAAAGCCGCAACCGGCTGATCAGTCTGGGCCGCCATCCGCAGGTGGTTTTCTTCAATGTCATTGTGGGCGTCCCACTGCAGATTGCCAGGGCCGCCACCCGAAACGACAACAGTAAAACGTACTCCCTGTTCCACCAGACGCCGTGCCAGTAAGCAGCGTCGTCCGTAGTCGTCCGTTGGTTCGACACCCACGCCGTACAACTCCAGAGTTTCCTTTGTCTCGCCGGAAAGATCGAAGACTTCGGGTGCCTGTGTCTGCATGCGAAACGCCAGATCATACGCGCGAATTCGTGCTGCTAATTCATCGTCTCCCGGGTTTGTATCAGCCTGATTGAGTTGGCGGATCAGATTCACGGTCTTGCGGCGTCGCGATGAAGTGACCCCTGGCGGTCTTTCCAGGTTGCGCACGGGTGATGCACCTGAACCAAACATCGTTGGTTGATAGGTGGCCGGCAAAAACCCGTTGGCGTACATCGGCTGACCTGCCTCGAGCGCACCATCGGGATCGGGCATCACCACGTAAGCGGGCAGCGATTCACTTTCCGATCCCAGGCCATACAGTCCCCACGATCCCATCGCCGGAAAACCGGGAAATGTCCGTCCGCTGAACAATTCATATTGTGCCGCCGAATGCACGACTTTGTCTCCGTAACAACCTCGCAGTACAGCGATGTCATCGATACAGCGTGCGGTGTAAGGGAACAGATCCGAAACCTCAATTCCGCTTTCACCGTGCTGCCGGAATCTCCTCTTCGAACCAAGTAGCCGGGCGTCTTTTCTGATCCGCTGGTACTTCGCTTCCTGAAATTCGGCCGGGCGCGTTTGTCCGTCAAGTTTGTTCAGCAGTGGCTTGGGATCAAATGTTTCAATCTGACTCGGCCCGCCGGACATGAACAAAAAAATGACCGACGTTGCCCTGGGAGCAAAATGGGACGGTTTTGCCGACAGCGGGTTGGTTCCGCCGGCCTGCACCTGCTCTGCTTCCAGCATCGTCGCCAGTGCGACAGAACCGAATCCGCAATATGAATCCCGCAGGAATTCCCGCCGACCGGAATCAAGTCTGTTCTCAGACACGTTTAACAACACACACTTCCTTCAATACGGCGCAGTAAACAGGCCGGTTTTGAGTTCCCGTCAATCGACGTATAAAAAACCGTTCAGACTGAACATTGCTAACGCAAATTCTTCGAGTGGTTCCGTTTTCAGAAATTTCGCAGCCACTGCTTCCTGTTGTTCGGTGGGAGGACATCCGGTTGTGATCAGAAATGCCAGCTGAATCCGGTCAGCGATGTTGTCACCGGCTTCGATTCGCAGTCGTTCGGCAAATGCTGCTGATAGTTCATTGGATAATTTGCCGTTGAGCATCTCCAGAGCCTGTGGCGCATGCGTACTGGCAACCCGGGTTCCGCAACTGGTCTGCAGGTCAGGCTGATCGAAGACTTCAAGAAACGGCAGACGCAGGTTACGTTTGGCGACCAGATAAATTGACCGACGATCGTGCTGACTGGAATCTTCAGTGACCTGCCACTGTGTGGGTTTGTACAGCAAATCGATCATCTCCTGTTCGACCGGAACCATGATGCCGGGGCCTCCGATCTGACGATTCAATCGATTTGAGACAGCCAGCATGGCGTCCCGAATTTCTTCTGCTTCCAGACGTCGCCGACGAAAACGCCATAACAGACGATTTTGTGCATCGATGGTTTTGGCGTGATGTTCCGCCGGATGAATTGAGGATTGCTGATAAGTACTGCTCATTAATATCAGTCGATGGATGGACTTGACGCTCCATCCTTCACTAACAAATCGTTCGGCCAGAAAGTCGAGAAGTTCCGGATGGCTGGGTTCGGCTCCGTTGAACCCGAAGTCATTTACGGTGGAGACGATGCCTCGACCAAAGTGATAATGCCAGATTCGATTGACCATCACTCGAGCAGGCAGCGGATGGGCGGGGGCAGTGATCCAGTCGGCAAGTCCTGACCGGGGACGCGACACGTCCGACGGATACACTGATTCATCGACACGGCTAACAATTCCCAGTGTTCGCATCCCTACAGGAACACCTTTTTTAAATTCGTCTCCGGCTTCCAGTAAATGAATCACAGTTTGACCGGCGAAGTCATTCTTCACGCTGAATAGTGTCGGCAGTTGCGCTGGCAACTGAGTCCGCAGTTGCTTCAGCTCTTGATTGAGCCTGTCACGATCCTGTTCATCCGCTGCTTCGATTGCTGCGTTCAGGCGCTCGAGTTCCTGTTCCACCTGTTTGGTTTTTTCCTGCCATCGATTTCGAGCGGGTTCGTCGGCCAGCGGAATGTCTGCGTCATGAGTCGCTGCCATGAATGCCTGCAGCTGATAATACTCCTTTTGACGGATCGGATCGTACATATGGTCGTGACACCGCGCGCAACCCAGTGTTAATCCCAGAAATGTTGTTCCCACAATATTTGTCATTTCAGTCAGGACTTCGTTGCGGCTGAAAGCGACTTCGGGATTGCCGGCGTTGCGCCGGATGGGGCCAAGCCGGTGAAATCCCGCGGCAATCTGCGCTGTTCGCCGGCCGGTTTCGTCTGCGGCAGAGAACTTCATTTCGTCGCCGGCCAGCTGTTCTGTGATGAACCGGTTGTAGGGTTTGTCGGCGTTGAAGGCGTCAATCACATAGTCGCGGAATCTCCAGGCATCGGCGTGATGGCGGTCGTATTCAAAGCCTTCCGTTTCTGCAAATCGGACCACATCCAGCCAGTGTTGTCCCCATCTCTCCCCGTATTCCGGACGGGTGAGTAATTCATCGACCAGGTTCTCATAAGCACCGGGGGATTCGTCGTGGACAAATTGACGTACCGCACGTGCGGTGGGGGGAAGCCCGGTGAGGTCAAAGGAGATACGACGAATCAATGTTCGCCGGTCAGCCGGAGGTGCCGGCCGCAGTCCGATCACTTTGAGCTGTCGCAGAACGAATGAATCAATCGGACTGCGAATCCAGTTCCTGTCAGATTCGTCTGAAAACATCGGAGCAACGGGTTTCGATCGTTTCACGAAGGACCAGTGGTTCCGTTCTGATACGCTGTACTCATCGGTTGAACGGTTTGCACTGTCTGTCGGGAGTGCCCCGTCTGCGGCGGCTGTACAGATGCCGACTAAACAGAGAGAGGAAAACGCGAGCAATTCGAAAACACGGGACACACGAGATCTCTCAGCAGAGGGCAGGATGTGAAAAAAATACAGATCACACAGCATTGATTTTAGCGATCCATACCGCAGGTGGCCAACGGTGTTTTAATCATCTTGGGGTTATTCAGATGACGCGGCTGACGACCGTGTCGGCTGAAACGGGTCCTGCCGGACACTTGTCCACAGATACAAACCCCGGAGTTATACATATCTTAGCTCGAGGGACGGGGACGACGGATGCCGAGATCATCCAGTAAAGGTGCGAATCGCCTGTAGCAAAGTCGGGCAGTTGCTTCCGGATCATAGCCTGGTTTGTTGTGCACCATTGCGCTGACTTCCACTCCAACAAAGCCACTGAAGTGCGCGTTCTTCAGAATGGAAAACAGTTCGACGTAGTTGGTCTGACCATCTCCTGGCAGTAGATACTCATATTTTTCGGGAGTTCCCCTGCTGTCTTTAATCTGGAGGTGATGGGCAATCGGCAGTAACTGTTTTAAGCTGTTGGCCAAAGTTAACCCTTCCAGGAACAGATGACTGTAGTCATAAACAATCTTCAGCCAGCGACTGCCAACCTGACGATGAAGCCAGACGGCCCGATCGGCATCGTGCACGGCCTGTGCCACGTGTGGCTTAAAGCAGACCACAGTCCTGGTTGACTCACCGATTTTTGCAAAATCTGAAATCTGCTTTGCAAGCCGGTGCTTTGACTGTTCCCACTCTGCAACAGTGCCTCCGGTGGTGGACTGCACGGAAGGCGGACTTGAAGGTGAAAGATCATGAGCAAGTTCGGTTGCGTGTTTCAGTTTTTGAAGATTAATACGGTGTTGCTCATCGGTTCCCAGACAACTCAGGTTTTCCAGAAGTGAAGGCACGGTCAGCCGAAGATCGGCCAATTGTTGTCGAATTTCAGACCGATGCTGTTTCGTCAGCAGGCCTGGCTGCGTTGGCCATCCCGGCATCAATGCCAGTTCGATGCCGTCGTAGCCGATTTTAGCACAGACGCCAAGCGCCCTGGCAGTGGTCAGGCTCTTCATCCCGTAAGTTCCGAATGCAAACCCGATGTTCGAAGCACCGACTTCCCCGTCGGCTCGGACTTTACGAAGCACACACGAAGCGGCGGCCGCGTTTAAAAAACAACGTCGATTGAATTGGGTCATACGGTCTGTCCTGTGGAGGAGCACAAGGTCGACTGGTCCTGGCATGTCCTGCCCGACCCCGTTGCTGTACATCCTACGACTGTACAAACCGTCGTCCAACGATTGGGTTTCGGGTTTTTCTGTGGTTCTTTGCGCCGGCATGTCCAGCCAGGTTCCCCATATTTGGTGAGCAGCTGTTTAAGAACAACTCGTTGCTTCGGACAATCACCACGTTTGGCTGAACCCGCGGTGATTCGGATTCGTGATGGCTGGAAGGTCGGTGTCCCGGTGTTATCTCGTGGTACGTCTGAGCGGGCCGTCCTGCAGCAGTGATTGTGGTGGAACCGTTTGTCGCCACTTGTGCATTCCGGCGTCGGGACAGTAATCTGCAGCAATCCGGTCAGACTAAGAAATTCGTTGCGCAACTGTCCATTACGAAATTGTGGGGGACACCCGGTCTGTCTGTGAGTGAGATGCAATCGACTGGTGGTCTGTACGAGGACGCATCGGAGTCGTGTGACACAGGGGGAATTCCAAATGAGGCGTCCGGGAATGATGAACCTGATTGCTGTGGTCCTGACCATGATGACCGGCCATCTTTTTGCCGCAGATGATTATGTGGATTTCGGCCGTGATATTCTGCCAATCCTGGCTGAACACTGCAGTGAATGTCACGGTGCAGATCTGAGAGAATCCGGACTGCGAATTGATGATCCCGACAACCTGCTGCAGGGTGGTGATCACGGTCGAGCAGCGGTCGTTCCCGGAGATCCGGACAAAAGTTTCCTGTTGCAGCTGGTTCGTGGTGACAGACCGGACCTGCGGATGCCTCCTGAAGGAGATCTGCTGTCTGCTAAGCAAATCGATGTTCTGGAGCGGTGGATTCGCGAGGGTGCAGAATTTAATCATCTGCCGGACAGTCACCAGCCTGCCGGACTTGATCACTGGTCATTTCAGCCGTTGGCCAGACCTGATGTGCCTGGTGACCATTCATCGGGCGTGAATCCCATTGACGCATTTATTCGGCGCAGGCTGGCTGAATCCGATTTGCAGCTGTCCGCTGCGGCCACTCGACGCACACTGATTCGTCGAGTCACGCTGGATCTGACAGGTCTGCCGCCTTCGCCTGCTGATGTTGAAGCTTTTGTGAAATCAGGACCGGAGGCTCGTGCCGCTTATGAACGCCTCGTTGACACTTTGCTGAAATCACCACGATACGGAGAGCGGTGGGCCCAGCACTGGCTGGACGTCGTTCGCTGGGCGGAAACCGTGGGATTTGAAACCAATTTTCCGCGATCAAATGCCTGGCCGTATCGCGACTGGGTGATTTCCTCGCTGAATGAAGACAAGCCTTACAACACATTTCTGTTTGAACAAATCGCAGGTGACACGGTTGGACAGGATGCAGCACTTGGTTTTCTGGTGGCCGGACCGGCGAACCTGCCGGGCCAGATCGGTCGGGACGAGGAAGCCATGAGACAGGCTCGTCAGGACGAACTGGACGAAGTGATTCGCACGGTCAGTCAGAGCATCTTTGGACTCACACTGGATTGTGCTCGCTGCCACAGCCACAAATTCGATCCACTGACACAGCGTGATTATTATGCGATGCAGGCCGTGTTCGCGGGACTGCATTATGGAGATCGACGATGGAGAGGAACTCAAAACGACGAATGGACAAATCGGGTTCCTGAAGTTCAGCGACAACTGGACGAGTTGCAGACCCGGCTGGAGTCGCTGCGAGTTCGGCATCAGTTGGAACATCCTCAGAAGAATGTTCACACGGATTTGTTTGAGGCCGTTGATGCGCGGTCCGTTCGAATGCGAATCCATGCGACCGGAAACGGCGGTCCGGCTTCACTTTATGAAATTGAAGTCTGGGCTGCAGTTGACCAGTCCGGTCAACGTACGAATGTTGCCCTGGCCAGCAGCGGCAGCACACCGTCTGCTTCCAGTTTTGCCCTGGCCAATCAAACCCGTCATTTCGACAACCTTGTTGATGGTTCGATTGATCAGCGTCAGGCGTTTCCGTGGGTTTCAGCGTCCGGGGGACCGGCATGGATTCAGGTCGATTTTCCTCACCCTGTTCGAATTGACAGCGTGACGTGGCATCGCGGGGCGACCCTTCCAGCTGATTACGACATCGACATTCTGCCACTGAATAGTGATGAATGGACAGTGGTTGCTGATTCCCGCAGTCGCCTGCCACGTTCCGATGACACACGTCAGGCCGAAGATATACGCCTCAGCGGACCGGACACAGAAGCTGTGAAACAGATCATCGCACTCACAGGTGCCATTCGCGATACACAACAGCAGTTCAACAGACTGTCTGCCGGACCGCAGGTCTATGCTGCGAGGTTTCTGGCCGAACCGAATCCCACCTGGCTGCTGCGTCGGGGCGACCCCATGCAGCGAGTGGACATTGTTGAACCTGCGGTACCCACGGTTTTGCAACGTGCTCTCAAGTCAGCAGGCATGGCGCGTGGTGGCGGAGGGCACATCATTCCGGTCAGTGTGTCAAAGACATCTGAACGGGACCGGCGGCTGGTCCTTGCCGCGCACGTTACACGTTCGGACCATCCGTTGACGGCCCGGGTGATCGTCAATCGAATCTGGCAGCATCACTTCGGCACCGGAATTGTCGATTCTCCGTCCGACTTTGGCAGGATGGGATCCAAGCCCACACACCCCGAACTGCTGGACTGGCTGGCATCGGATTTTGTGGAACACGGCTGGTCTGTTAAGCGGCTTCATCGGCAAATAGTGACATCGCAAACGTATCAGCAGTCCAGTCGTCCGCGGGCCGAGGCATTGCGTGTTGACGCGGGGGCGCGACTGCTGTGGAGATTTCCGCCAAGGCGTCTGGAAGCTGAGGCCATTCGTGACACGATGTTAAGTGTCAGTGGCCGGCTGAATCTGAAAATGGGCGGCCCTGGATTCGATTTCTTCAATCAGCGGGGCGGACTTTCGGATTATATCCCCAGGGAAACATTTGATGAATCCGGATGGCGTCGCATGGTTTACGCTCACAAAATCCGCATGCAGGCGATCGACATTTTTGGCACCTTCGACTGCCCGGACGCCGGGCAGATGACACCTCAGCGCACTCGGTCGATCACACCTCTGCAGTCGCTCAGTCTGATGAACAGTCCTTTTGCCAACCGGCATGCCGAGTTCTTTGCTCAACGCGTTCGGGACGAAGCCGGTCCGGAGATCTTAGCTCAGATTGACCACAGCTTTCTGATCGCACTGTCTCGGCGGCCGTCCGATGGTGAGCGCCGGCACATGATGCAGCTGGCACAGTTTCACGGACTGCAGCAGGTTTGCCGAGTATTGTTCAATACCAGTGAATTTCTGTTTCTTCGGTAAATTCTCTGCTCTCTGTCCGATTCACGGAAGCAGCACCGTTGCCCCGGTCGTCTTTCGGTTTTCCAGATCACGATGAGCCTGTGCCGCCTCCTGCAGGGCATACGTCTGATTGATTTCGATCCTGACGGCGCCGCTCTCAACAACGGAAAATAATTCATCGGCGTTGGTTGTCAGCTGTTCGCGGGTCGCGGTGTAAGTTGCCAGGGTTGGGCGGGTAAGAAACAACGAACCGTGAGATGTCAGTTCGTGGACAGCCAAAGGAGGGACCGAACCCGACGACTGTCCGAACGTGACCATCAAACCGAGCGGCCGCAGGCAGGCGAGGGAGTTGTCAAACGTATCGCGTCCAACCGAATCGTAGACGACCGGTACCCCCTCACCATTTGTCAGTTCGCGGACTCGATCGACAAAGTTTTCTTCACCGTACAGGATCGGGTGATCGCAGCCGTGTGAACTGGCCAGGTCTGCTTTTTCCGGTGTGCTGACTGTTCCGATTACTGTGGCGCCCAGGTGTTTTGCCCATTGACAGACCAGCAGTCCGACTCCGCCCGCCGCGGCGTGTATCAGGATTGTGTCACCTGACTTGACCGGATAGCAGCGTCGGATCAGATAATGTGTGGTGAGTCCCTTGAGCATCAACGCTGCGCCCTGCCGGTCATCGACGCCGTTTGGCAGTTTGACGAGGCGTGCAGCGGGCATGATCCGCTCTTCGGCGTAGCTGCCGATTGGTCCACCGGCATAGGCGACGCGGTCGCCAATCTGCAGGTCGTGCACATCTTCTCCGGTTTCTTCAACAATACCTGCCCCTTCCACGCCGATTGCCGTTGGCAGCGAATCGACGGGATACAGTCCGGTACGGTGGTACGTATCGATGAAGTTGAGTCCCACCGCCGTTTGTCGCAAACGGATCTCACCGGCAGCCGGACTGGCGACTTCGACGTCTTCCCAGCGTAAGACTTCAGGGCCGCCTGTTTCGTGGATTCGGATTGCTTTGCTCATTGGTTATCTGGTCGATGTTTGAGGATATGCAGTGCTGAGTGGCTGAACGTGCCAGGTCTGGCCGGCATTTTGAGGCCCTGTGCTGCCTGTCTGAATTCCGGGTGTGTGACCGGTCGGCTTCATTCGATCGGAAACAATTGTTGACCGTCCTGCACGAAAGAGCAACACAGACCGTCGGCGGCGGGGCCGCTCCGGTCCGACTGTATCTGACGTGCTGATGAGGTCACGGAGTTGCCAGACGCCCGTGCGCCTGGCTGCCGGATGTGTGACCACGTTGCTGTTGTCGGACATCGTGTTCACAGTGACTGAACAGAATTAATCCGTTATCCGAATCGATTCAGTGCGAACCGTGCAATTGGCCAGGGAGTGGATCCTTCGACCACGAGTTGCGCCAGGATCAGGCCGATCAGTGTTGAAAATTTGAAACCATGTCCCGAGAAGCCGCCACCCACCAGGATGTTCGGGTGCTGTGGATGCGGACCAATCAGAAAATCCTGATCCGGAGTTTCGGTATACATGCATGTTGAAGCTTCGTGGAACTGAAATGAATATTTCGGCATCAGTGCCTTCAGCCAGTTATTCAGTGATTCGTGTGTGGCCCGTTCAAAGGTGCGGTCGATGCGATCAGGATGTGTCGTGTCGCCACGTGTATCATCGGCGACTTTGATGCCCGGACCGTGCATCGGGAAACCGTAGAATCGCGTGTCGTAGTCGGCGTAGACCGGCAGACCCGTTGGCCCTGGTGACTGTGGACTGTTCGCACGGAAATAAAATTTCTGCTGGCGTGTGACAGTCAGAGGAAGACGAAGCTCGCTCAAAACATCTGCGGTCCACGGACCTGCGGTCACCACAAGGCGATCAGCCCTGAAGTCACCGGCTGATGTGCGTACGATGCCGGGCCGGTCACCGGTAAATTCTACGTTCTCCACATGAACCTGTTGATGGACGGCCGCACCGAGTCTGCGGGCTTCAGCAAGATGTGTCCTCACGCAACGTGATGCATCAAGGAACCCGGCGCGGGGGGTGAAGCAGGCCATGCTCTGTTTCGGCAACTGCAGATCGGGAAACTGCGACGAAACGTCTTCCGGTGTGAGCTGTTCGAATTCGGCACGACTGCGTCGAATGGCCCGCAGGTTCTGTTCGAACAACGTGCAGTCGGGGCCGCCATACCCCAGAAACCCGCACAGATGAAGCAGTGATTCACCTGACACCGTCTGCAATTCCTGCCACAGAGGCAATGCGGCTTCTGCCAGTTCGGTGTACAGCGGATCGTGGTAGAACACGCGGAATGCGCGGGAATGTCCGTGCGAACTGCCGAATCCATGACCGGTCTCGAATTGCTCGAGACCGACAACATTCTGTTGCAGGCGGGCCAGGTGGTACAGAGTGGCGCTTCCCATGGCCCCAAGCCCAAGTACCAGGCAGTCCACGTCGTTCATGCTGATCGTCTCACAGTTTATGGAAGTCTGTTTAGCAGCAGGTTGACGAAACGTCATCCTGCGGGGAGTTCCAGCACGAAGACAAGAAAGTCACCTGCGAACACTCTGGGGAGTGTTCGCAGAAACAGGACCCGTCCGGCGCGTTGGCTCCGAATTTCTGCAAGAACGGTCCCGTTCGGATGGCGGATCTCACCAAGAGTCTGTCCCTGTTCCACAGAATCCCAGACGCCCACAGCCGGGACAAATAATCCGGACGCCGGACTTGGATGGTCGATCTGCAGATGCCCCGAACCTTCGCTGTTTGTTTCGAAGCAGTGTTCCGGTGGAGTCCTCGGAAAATCACCAGGCATCATTTCGAGAAACGACAACAGATTTCGCAGGCCCTGTTGAGCCAGCATTCGGTCGTCCGGTCGGCAACGACCTTCACCTGACATTTCGACATAAATCGCCGGTACGCCGCATTCTCTTGCCGCAGACAGCGATCTCCCCGGCAACGCGGCAGTTCCCCAGACCAGTTCGAATCCCCAGGCGATGGCAGCCGCGCGTTGCAGTTCATTCAATTCTGAATTCAGAACCTGGTAGCCGGCAAATCGTCTGATCCGATAAGCGTTTCCGCCGGCATGCAGGTCCGCATAAAAATCGGCCTGACCGACGATGTGATTCGCAAAAGCGCTGGCGATGCGTTCACTGATCGTTCCCGTCGGACTGCCTGGAAAGATCCTTGCCAAATTCTGATGATCCCAGCCTCCCTCACGTGTGGCGGCTGTATACGCCGGTGTGTTGAGAATAGGGATGCCGATAAACGTTCCGCGGAGTGATTCGGGGTTCAGCTCATCAAACACGTCCTGAATCGCGACCGGACCTTCGTATTCATCGCCGTGGACACCTCCGGTTGTCAGTAAGGTTTTCCCGGGATGACGGCCCCGGACGATCACCGTGGAAAACACAAGCGGCTGGCCGTCCGGCAGGCTGTCGACGATGAGTTCCAGTTTTAGTTTGGTTCCGGGGCTGACGTTCTCAATACGAAATTCTGCAGCGGAAATCTGTTGCGGTATTGAAATCATGACTTCTATCGTCCTGCCAAACACTGTTGAAGTCAATCAGCGGATCCTTCACATCCGTTACCTGCAGGCCGACTGCCCGGGCATGACCCCCGGGAATACTGAGTCGCGACTGTCGTTCCGGTTGCGGCATTCATCATGCCGTCGGTAAAATGAACGCTGACTTTGCAGATAATTGAACACTTCGGCACAGGATCACACCTTTATGGCCCTGCAAAACAAACTGTTTGTTCCGGTGACCGTTTGCTGCATGCTGCTGCAAATCAATGTTGTTGCAGCGGCCGACTGGTCCGGATGGCTTGGCGAACATCGCAACGGTTCCACCACGGAGGAATCCGGCTGGCCGAACGCGTGGCCACCTCAAAAAATCTGGCAGCAGGATACCGGTCAGGGGACAAGTTCACCGATCATTGCAGGTCGACGTGTCTACGTCATGGGTTGGGCAAACGGAAACGATCGTGTGCAGTGTTATGATGCCCGCGATGGTCGACTCGTCTGGTCCGAATCGTACGAATCACCCGAACATGCGAGAGACTTCAGGGGGAGTAAGAGTCACTACAGCGGTCCCAGTTCCACACCAAACCTGGATCGGTCTACCGGCCTGCTGTATACGCTTGGTTCCGATGGAGATCTGCATTGTCGAGACTCGCGGAAAAATGGTGTATTGCTGTGGGAACGAAACCTGTACGACGATTTCAACCCGCCAACCCGTCCCGGAACGTACAGTTGCGGTTTCGTGACATCCCCGCTGATTCACCGCGATCTGCTGATCGTGGAAATCGGTGGTGAACGGGGGACTGTGGTTGCATTCGACAAGCGTACAGGGAGAAAGGTCTGGAGCTCGGAATGTCAGGATTGTCAGGGCCAAACCAGTGGTCCGTCAGCTGTGTTTAAGGTTTCAGGCAAGCCCTGTCTTGCTACATTCACGGAAGAACATCTGGTCGTCATGCGGCTTGACGGTGATCAGGCGGGACGGACCATTGGGCAGTACGACTGGAAAACCGAACACAGCTGCAATATTGCGACACCCATTGTGCTTGACGATCGGGTCTTCATCACGTCTGCCTACGATCAGAATCGTTGTGCGCTGCTGAAGGTGAAACTTGACGGGCTGACCGAAGAATTTAGCTCACGGCTTATTGGCAGCCGGGTGTCCAGTCCTGCGTTGTGGCAGGGTCGTATCTATGCGATCGATACGACTTTGAAGTGTCTTGACCTGGAAGCGCCGGACAGGACTTTATGGAAGGGCGGACGATTCGGATTTGGCTCTGTCATTGCCACCGGTGACGGAAAACTGGTCGCGTTTGGACTTGGACGGCTGCAGCTGTTTGATGCAGCATCGGACACCCATGATCGGCTTTATCGGTCGAAGCTGCTTGATGGCATCGGACAGGCGAAAGACGATTCGTATCCGCATCTCGCCCTGGGCAACGGGATACTCGTCGTGAAGGACAAGCAGGGGCATATGCAGGTGTTTTCCGTGGCGACGGGAGATCGCGGCAGCTAGGGGACACACGTCTGCACCGGTTCAGAATTCTGAACGACTGAAACAATCGGACCGGAATTTACTGCGGACCGGAATTTACTGCGGACCGGCCTCGATTCGCACGTTGCTTTGTGCACGACGCACAAAAATTGCGGATTATCGGTTCCTGGGAATTCAGTTGCTGGCTGATCCGCCGGGAAATATTGGCAATTTGTCGGTATTTTCTCATAATAGTGTCTCGCGTTTGTCCCATGGTTTGTGTTTGCCGGATCGCCGTGAATCAGATTAAATACGGTGTTTGATCCTCGGAGATCGAGACGAAGACACTCGTAAGGCTTCCACACACGGTGTCGAATGTTGTGTGCGGTGCGTCGATCGTCGATCAAGTTCACGTTACGGACAGGTGGCCCTGTCCGGACCGTTCCTGGAACTCAGTCGCAGGTACCTGTCATGTCAGTGCCCAACAACCCACACGCTCATCATTGTTCCGGTCCGGTATCCCGTCGCAATTTTCTGGAATACGGCGCCGTGGCAGGATCTGGTGCCGGTCTGGCCGATTTGTTGCGTGCCCGTGATGCTGCAGCTTCCGGCAACCAAAGTCCGCAGGATACTGCGGTGATTTTCGTGTGGCTGGCAGGCGGTCCTCCGCACATGGAAACGTACGATATGAAGCCGGATGCCCCGAGCGATTACCGGGGTGTGTTTTCTCCGATTGAGACAAATGTTCCCGGGATGGATGTCTGCGAACTGTTGCCAATGCACACGCAGGTTGCGGACCGCTACAACATCATTCGCTCCATTCGCCATGATTTTGCAGACCATGGTGGCGGGCACAAGCGATTTATGACAGGGCGCGATCCGGAAACACCAACTGGGTTTGTTAATGACAAACCCTGCGTGGGATCGATGGCTTCGCTAGCGCTTAAAGGACACCGTGATACACGAGGGCTGCCAAATTATATTGTGCTGGGAAGCAGTCGTGTAGACAGTATAGATACGTTCAGCTTTGGTTCGGCATATCTGGGTGCGCACACACACCCGTTCCGGATTTCAGCGGATCCCAGTCGTGACGACTTTGCAGTGCAGAACGTGGGTGTCGACAAGTCGATGTCCGATCGTCTGGAAGATCGCGTGGCGCTGCTGAACGGATTTGACGGCATGCGTCGCGAACTGGACAACGTGGCGATGAGACAGAGTATGGACGTATTCAATCAGCGCGCCGTAGATATGCTGACCTCCCCTGACGTCCGCAGTGCGTTTGATATTACTCAGGAAGCTCCGGAAGTCCGTGAGCGATTTGGTCGGCATGGATGGGGGCAGCGTGCCATCCTGGCGAGACGCCTGGTCGAACGCGGTGTGCCGTGGGTCACCGTTGTTATGGAGAATCCGTATCAGTCCGGTGTTTTGATGCCCAAATACGGGGTCTACAACTGGGATTCTCACGCGGTGAATTGTCACCTGTTCAAAGATGCTGAAATTCGATTTCCCATCTACGACCGCACGGTCACAGCCATGATCGAAGATCTGTACGACCGCGGACTCGACCGGAAAGTGTTGCTGGTGGTTACCGGTGAATTCGGTCGCACGCCGCGGATCACGGTCCGTCCAGGAACTCAGACCAAAGTCAATCAGCCTGGACGTGATCACTGGCCCGCTGCGATGAGTGTTTTGGTTTCCGGTGGGGGCATGAGGACAGGGCAAATCATTGGGTCCACCAACAGTCTGGGTGAGGAACCGGTTCAACGCGCCATGACCCCCAACGATCTGTGGGCCACCGTTTTTCGACATCTCGGTGTGGATTATACCAGCACATTCCCCGACTACAGTGGTCGACCGATGCACATCCTGCCCTACGGCGAGCCAATTGCTGAACTCATTTAACTCCAGCTTCCTGCCGATACCGGCGTGAAATGTTGAGCGGTTAAGTGTGTGTGAATCGGATAACCTGTCTGTACGGGTAAACCGTATCGATCGGGGGATGGACCGGCGGCGGACGATGCGCTGAGACGGGACTTGTTTTTGATTGTGAAAATTGCGCCAGATGACTGGTGTGTCGGGTAGCAGCGATGAACAACAGTATTGGGAGACATGTCACAGCCGCGTTGATTCTTGCGGGTCTCTCTGCCGCAACAATTGCACGACTGTCCGCCGAAACACCCGATACGGCACCCGAAATTCGCTACTCGGAAGACGTGACTGCTGCGGACCGGCAATTCTGGTCGTTTCAACGCTTGGCGCCGATCCGGGTTCCGCAGACTGCAAAAGCGGATCGCATCAGAACTCCGGTTGACAATTTTGTCCTGCGACGACTTGAAAACGTGGATCTGAGCTTTTCACCGGATGCTGATCCCCACACCTTGTTGCGCAGGGTTTATCTGGATCTGACCGGACTTCTTCCCTCTCCTGCAGAAGTCGACGCTCTGCTGGCGAATGCGGAGGCAGAGGGGATGGATGTCGCTTTTGACCGGCTGATCGATCGTCTGCTGAGTTCGTCGCAGTTCGGGGAGCGCTGGGGACGGCACTGGCTGGATGTAGCGGGGTTTGTCGATGTTCTTGGTTCCGATGAGAATGCCACGGCAATCCGGATGTCTCCGGGGAAATGGAAGTACCGCGATTATGTGATCCGGGCGTTCAATGAGGACAAACCGTACGACCGCTTTTTGACTGAGCAGCTGGCCGGAGACGAACTGGTCGACTGGCGTGCCAGTGACGTTTTTACACCTGAAATCAAAGAGTTGCTGGTGGCAACCGGTTTTCTGCGGCTGGCGATCGATGATACCAATCAGGCAGTGCTCGATATTCCGTCCAATCGTCACGCCACAATTTACGACACCCTGCAAATGCTGGGCACCAGTCTGTTGGGGATCACGCTGCAGTGTGCTCAGTGTCACAGTCACAAATTCGATCCGATTCCTCAAAGAGATTATTACCAGTTGATGTCGCTGCTGACCCCGGCCTACAACCCTGATCACTGGGTCCCGCTGCCGGAACGGGATCTGGCTGACATTTCTCCTCAGCGCAGGTCCCGATGGCAGCAGGAAAACCAGGTGCTTGACCGCCAGATTTCAGCTCTGGAAGAGGACAAAACAGCGATTGTTAGTCCCGTTGAGCTCCAGATTCTGGACCGCAAACTCATTCAGGTTCCTGAGGGAATGCGGGAGAACGTCAAACAGGCTCTGCTGACGCCTGTCGCGCAGCGTAATCAAACCCAGCGCAAACTGGCCAAGAGTTTCGAGGCGAATGTCCGGCCGACAGATGAGGAAGTACAGGCGGAATTCACTGCGGAAGACAGAGCCACGGTATCGGACCTTACTGATCGTATCACTCAGCTTCAGGGCCGGCGACGTACCTGGGGAGTGATTCAGGCAATGTATGATACCGGGCCGCCGCAGACGCGTCACATCTACGAAGGTGGCAGCTATGAGGAAAAGGGTGACGAAGTGTCGCCTGGTTTTTTGACAGTCCTGTCACAGTCCGGGCAGGTGCTGTCGGGCGAAAAATCATCACGAGTCCAGGGGGAAACCAGTGGTCGGCGTCTGGCTCTGGCGGAATGGGTGACGAGGCCGGATTCTGCCGCGGGGGCAATGGCCGCCCGAGTAATGGTCAATCGAATCTGGCAGCACCTGTTCGGTCGGGGAATCGTGGATACACCGGGTAATTTGGGCATGGGCGGATCACCACCCACTCATCCTGAACTGATCGATTGGCTGGCGTTTGAGTTCATCCGCAGTGGTTGGCGGATCAAGCCCGTGATTCGAATGCTGATGTCATCAACCGTTTACCGCCAGGCTTCGTTTCGACCGTCGTCTTTTGAGACGTCTGAAATTGTGGCCACCAAAATTGATCCGGAGAACAAACTGCTGTGGCGAATGCGGCTGAGGCGACTGGAATCGGAAATCATTCGTGACACGATATTGTGTGCCAGTGGTAAGCTGGATCTCTCGATGGGCGGGCCACCGCTGCCTCAAAAGGTGTTAGCGGGTGAAAAATTTGTTGTGGCTACCGAAGATCTGCCGGCGGATTCGAGTCCATTCCGCCGAAGTGTTTATCTGCTCTGTCGACGAAACTACAGCCTCACCTTTTTTTCTGTTTTTGACCATCCCATGATGGCTACCAACTGCCACCAGCGAAACCACTCCGCCGGCGTACTGCAGTCCCTGACTATGTTGAACGATGATTTTGTTATGGAACAGGCCGATGCTGTTGCCAGGCGGATTGGCTTAGCCGGTGTGCGTGATGTCAGTGAGGTGATTGACCTTGCGTACCGACTGATTTTAGTCCGTCAGCCGACTCAACAGGAATTCGAATGGAGCGAAGAGTTCCTTCATGAGCACCTGGAAGGCTACCGAACGTCCGAAGTCGCAGTGGAAGACCCGAATCGCCAGGCTTTGTCCGGTTTGTGTCACGTGCTGCTCAATTCGAGTCAGTTTCTATACATCGAATGACAGCAGGTTTTTTTTCGGAACAGGTTTGCCAGTGTCGATCAGTCCGGAATGGCACGGGAGTTCGCATGAATTCATTTTCCCCCTCTTTGTTGACTCGTCGTCGGATTCTCAGCCAAACCGGTATGGGATTTGGGATGTTGGCTTTGCCGCTCCTGGATGACAGCAACGCCGGTGCGGCTCATTCAGCTAACCGGCAATCAGATGCCTCACTGCATGACCGCGAACCCTTTGACCTGCGACGAAAACGGCCCCATTTCCCGCCACGGGCAACGTCCTTTATTCAGCTTGTTCAGACCGGTGGCCCCAGTCAGATGGATCTGTTTGATCCTAAACCGGAACTCAACCGTCGCGACGGACAGGTGTTTGAAATCGATATCCATGACTTTCAGATGCAAAGTCAGGCCAACAAGCTGCTTGGGACTCCGTTTCGGTTTAGGCGTCATGGTGAGTGCGGAATGGAGCTTTCCGAGCTGATTCCGCACTACAGTAAAGTCGCGGACGACATTTGTCTGGTCCGTTCCATGGTCAGCGTCCACAACAATCACACTGAGGCAATTGTCAATCTGGGAACCGGTAAGATGTTTATCGGCCATCCGTCACTCGGTTCGTGGTTCAGCTACGCCCTGGGAACGGAGAATCAGGACCTTCCGGCCTATGTGGTCCTGCGCGATCCGATTGGGTATGCCACCAGCGGTATGTTGATGGTTCGAAGCGGCTGGCTGCCGTCCGTCTATTCCAGCACGGAGTTCCATTCGAGCGGAATGCCGGTTCACAATCTTCAGCCGTCTGTCCCGCTGCCGGAAGGTATGCAGCGTCAGCGATTAGCACTGCTTGAACGCCTGAACGAGGCACATCAGCAGAAGTATCCGCGAGAATCAGATCTTGATGCACGTATTCGAAACTATGAACTGGCAGCCCGGATGCAGCTGAGTGCGACGAATGTGGTGGACATTTCCCGTGAGTCCCAGGCGACGCAGCGCCTGTATGGTCTGGATCAGCCTCATACGGCCGGTTACGGCACCCGCTGCTTGATGGCTCGGCGACTGGTGGAAGCCGGTGTGCGTTTTGTGCAGGTCTTCATCGGACGGGGGCAGCCCTGGGATCATCACAACAAACTGAATTCCGGCCTGCAAACGATGAGCGCCGGTGATGCCCCTTCAGCGGCACTCATACAGGATCTCAGGGACCGTGGGCTGCTGGACAGTACGATTGTCTTTTGGGCCGGAGAATTCGGTCGAATGCCGGTGGCTCAGGGGGACGGAGGTAACGGACGTGACGGACGTGATCACAACAAAAATGCCGGCAGTTGCTGGATTGCCGGTGGGGGATTTCGGTCAGGTCACGTCTACGGGAGTACTGACGATGTGGGGTACGCTGCCGACGAGAACCCGGTGACTGTCCCGGACTTGTTCGCCACGTTCGCACACCAAATGGGGCTTGATCACACCCGGGTCAGCTATTTGCATCTGGGGCGTGAGGAAAATATGACCGATTCAGATGTTACCGGAGCATACGTTCATGACGGGCTCATCGCTTAATCTGATGTTGATGTCGCAGGCTGACTTTGGTGACTGAATCCAGGCTGGAACTTTGGGTGGCGAGTTGATGAGTCCCGTAGTGCACAGGAAGTACACTCTCCGCAGCAGAAACCACGGCTGTGGGACTGCGAATCGCGGGATGCACGATGATGCTGTTGATTCGTTTGATAAGTCGTTTTCACGGAATTTCCTGACCGCACGGAATTCAGTGCGCAGAGTGGTTGGTTCATCTGTCACTGAGGTACACTGTTTGATGTTCAACACCTGAATGTCCTGTCCATTTGCAGAATCATTTTCGTGACCGATGCACCCCGCAAACCGAATGTCATCGAACAGCTGGTCGCCTATCTTGACGGTGAACTGGACGGTGAACAGTCTGCAGGAATTGAAAAACATCTCAGCGAAGATCCAAAACTGCGGCAGCTGGCTGAAGAACTGGACCGCACCTGGGGAATGCTCGACGCCCTGGAATCTGTCGAAGCCAGTCAGGAATTTTCAGCTCAGACGATGAAAACGGTAGCCGCAGCCGACATGGATTCGCAGCAGCGATTCTCTGCACTGGTCAGCAGGTTCGCCGGATCATGGTTCAACAGCCACGCTTTGACCTGGTTTGGAATTGGAGTGATCGGAACATCGTGCGGACTGGCAATCAGCCTGCTCAGCGGAGCATCTCCGGAGTCGACTCAGGCTGCCGAACTGTTGCGGGATATCGATGTTCTGCAGCGGTATCCTGAATACTCGATCGTGCCCGACGTTGAACTCCTTCGGGAATTGAAATTTCCGAGTGTCGGGCCATCATTGTCACAGGAGCAACAATGATGTCTTCGAGAACGTCGAATGTTTTTGTCGCCGGTCTGTCAGCGACGGCAGGCGTCGCAATCACACTCGTGGTGGCGTCACAGCTTGTGCAAAGCGATGCCGGACTGTCTGCTGCACAACGTCGATTTGCGAATCTGGAATACTCAGAGGCGCATCGAATTCAGGCGACGTTTGAACGTCTGCAAAACCGACCTGAAGAACGACAGCAGATTATGGCAGTTCACCATGCAGTTACCGACGATGAGGATCTCGACCGTCGGCTGAAACTGCTGTACCTGTGGTGGGAAACCCGTGACGACGCGCAGCGTCAGGAGTTGCGAACGTTGTCTCCGAATGAATGGCTGAAGGAAACGCAGCACCAGCTCTCAGACACGTCTCCCCCGGACAGCTTTCTTGTTCGAGTCGCGGGGCCGCGCGGCTCCATTCGGGTGTCTCGAAAGCAGGTTGATCAGTTTCTTCAGCACGCTTTGCCTGTGGAGGGGATTCCGAACGACGATCAGAAGTTGCTGGATTCGGTGGATGTCGGGGATCGTTCGCTGGCGAAGGTATTAATTATTGCCAAGGGGCTGGTTCGCCGGACGTCAGGAAATCCCAGGCTGAGCCCGAATGAAGATGCCTTGGTTCGGACATACAATGCGGTCACGGCAGACCTCTTTGATGATCGTCTTCCTCCGCGCCCGGCCGACTTACGCCGACAGGCTCTGATCTGCGTTTCTGTACTCAGGTCTGTGGCCGACTATCTTTCTGTCGATTTTTATCGTCGGAATTCTGTTGGACCCGAAGCCATTGAGAAGGAATTTGCCGATCTGGACACTCCCGATCGAATCAGACACATGATGATGGCTCCCGAAGTTGCCACATATTCGATTCAGGTTCGTCTGAAATCTCAGGATCGAAATACTCCAGTCGGTCAGCTGGCTGCCCGACTGGCCGCGTTTGACCGAATTGGTAACCAGCTGCGGGATAAGTACCGACGAGGTGCTGTCAGGGAAGGTGGTCGTCCGCGCCCGGTCAGGCCGCGCGACGGCGATGCACGGCAGATCAGAAATCGCGGCCCAGGCAACGATCGTATCATCAAACGTCGCGGCGGGCAGTAGCCGGGAGTTCTTTTGTTCAGTCATTCAACTACGCTTTTCCACCCGATGACTGTTACCGCCGCCGTGTGCAGCTTCGTGTGAGCACTGATTTCCGTGAATTCCCGGGATGTGTTCGGTGTCCGGGTTTCTGATCTGATCAACATCATTTCAACGGAACAATACACTAAATTCTATGATTCCTCTTCGCGACAATATTCGGTCACGTACCACACCCTGGATTAATTACACCATCATTGCTGTCTGCTGTCTGGTCTTCTATTTTCAGCTGCAGGACCAAAAATCTTTGCTGGTCGAACGATACGGCATGATTCCGACGCGTATTGTGAACCCCGATCAGACGGTCGATGTGATTGATCGGGTGATTGTTCAAACCCCGTTTGGTGATCGGATTCGCGAAATCTCCCGACCGGTTGCTCCTGCGGGAGTCATACCGTGGCTGACAACTCTCACCTGTATCTTTCTTCACGGCGGCTGGATGCACATCATCGGCAACATGTGGATGCTTTGGATATTCGGGGACAACGTCGAGGACCGTATGGGACACCGCTGGTACCTGTTGTTCTACGTTTTCTGTGGAATGGTGGCCAGTGCGTCTCACATGCTGATCGATACCGGTTCCACAGTCCCGACGATTGGTGCCAGTGGAGCGATTGCCGGAGTCATGGGAGCCTATATGGTGCTGTATCCGCGGGCGCAGGTACTCTCGATCGTTCCGATTTTCTTTTTCATCCAGATGATCGTGTTGCCGGCACCTGTTTTTCTGGGCATCTGGTTTCTGCTGCAGTTCTTTCAGGGAACATTTGCGGTCATCAGCATACAAAGCGCGGGAGTGGCCTGGTGGGCTCACATTGGAGGATTCGTTACCGGGTTTTTGATCGCCTGGTTGTTCAAACAGTCCGGTTCGACCACACCGGCCGTCAAAGTCATTGATCCCCGGAACCAACGTTCCACCACTTATAGGATCTACGTGAACGACCGGCGACGCTGATGTTTGTCGTGACTTTAACGAGCGACTTTGGTGTTCTTTAGAAGATTGGCTGTGGCCATATATCGAATACCGGTGCCGTGCGGAGTCTGCCGACCGACAGGTCCGGAAATTTCCGACTGCTTCGGGCGCTGTTTCCGTTCGTCAGTCCGCGGCACATTCGAGGTAGGGGTCCAGACCAATCCGGCGAAATGTTTCACTTTGCCGGCGCTCACTTTTGAGCAGCTGTTTTCGCTGTCGAGCATAATTTTTTTCCAGCTGCCTCTGTGCTTTTCGAAAATAAGTTTTCACGTTCAGCCCCGTGATTTCGCCCTGTTGATGTTCAATCAGAGTTCGCAGCTGCCGCCGGGCCCGGGGCGACAGGATGTTCAGAAACGGATCTTCCAGAGACAACAGGAATTGAAATGTTCCCGGGTCGCCCTGACGGGCCGTTCGGCCCACAAGCTGACGGTCAATTCGGGCTGAACTGTGGACGGACGTGGCAATCACGTGCACACCGCCGTTCCGGATAACCTCCTGATGAGGAATAATGTCGGTGCCCCGACCTGCCATATTGGTCGCGATCGTTACTCGGCCAGGTTGTCCTGCCAGTTCCACAATTTCGGCTTCTTCGGCCTCGTGCCGAGCATTCAGTATCACGTATCGGGTACCGGCAGCATTCAGCATATTTCCCAGCGCCTCCGATTCACTCACAGAGGGAGTACCAATCAGCACCGCGCGTTTTTGACGAACCAGTTCAACCACAGTTTCTGTGAGCACCTGATTGCGTTGTGAATGTGTCGCATAGATCCGGGTTGGAAGCTCCTGCCGCAGACACGGACGATTTGTAGGGATCTCCGCGACACCGATGCGATAGGCATTCCACAACTCGTTTTTCGCCAGCGCTGCAGTCCCCGTCATTCCGGCCAGATACCTGTAGTGTCTGAACAGAGACTGAATTGTGATTTGTGCGGCATGCTGGGTGAGTTCCGAAACCGCTGTTCCTTCTTTAACCTCTATCGCCTGATGTAGGCCTCGCTGCCACTTACGACCATCCATCATACGACCTGTGGATTCGTCCACGATCGTCACTTCACCGTCCTTCATGACATACTCGCGGTCGAGTTGATAGAACAGATTCGCAGCCAGTGCCGTCTCAACCTGCGACAGCAATTTCTCATTACTGAAGCTTCCGAGCCACTGCGGACGGTCGGACATCAGGACGCGAAGGCTTCCCGGCTCGGTAAGTGTTACCAGTCGGCGGTCCGGCTCACAAACAAAATCCTCGTGTTCCTGGAGATCATTGACCCGTGAGTACGCCCAGTGCAGCAGGCTGACATCAGAGATCGAATTTGGTTCCGGAAGACCGATGATCAGAGGTGTGACAGCTTCGTCGATGAGGACACTGTCAGCCTCATCGATCAGTGCGAAGTACTGACCACGCTGAACCCGGTTCCGGCCACTGCCCGACGACAGCGACGTGTAGCGCGGCAGGCTGTTTTGTGTCCCAACGGTGTCCGATTTCAGACGATCACGAAGAAAATCGAATCCGATCTCTGTGGCGGTCCCGTAGGTGATATCGCAATTGTAGGCTTCCTGTCGTTCTTCATCTTCTGATTCTGATATCACGCAACCAACGGACAGTCCCATCATGCTGTATATTGGCTTCATTGCTGCGGCATCGCGCTGAGCCAGATAGTCGTTGACCGTGACGACATGACATCCGCGGCCGACCATTGCATACAGTGTCGTCGGCATCGTTGCGGTCAGTGTCTTGCCCTCGCCTGTCTGCATTTCAGCAATCCATCGTTCGGCCAGAGCAATTCCTCCAATTATCTGCACCGGATAAGGTGTCATATTCACCGTGCGGCGTGCTGCCTCACAAACCAGCCCAAACACGTCTGTTATTGCACTTTGCAGTGGAAAGCCCGTCCGGATTTTCCACGCAAGTTCGAGAGCCTGTCCGCGAATCTCCTCATCGGATTTTTCACGAAGCTGACCGGTTCGACGGTCAATGACCTGGGCCATTGCCTGCCAACGCGAGACACGCGATACCTGTGTCCTTCCGCCAGTTTTTAACCAGTGCCAAAGTGAATTTGCCAACGTCAGTTCCTCAACAAACTGCTGCACGTTGATTGTATGCTTTCAAAACGAAGATGTCCGTCTGGTCCACAGTGTATGACGGACGTGTTCGGTCTGCTGCCACGAATCTTCACGGAGTGACCGACATGCCGGCATCGGTGTGTTCTGTGCAGAGCATGCCGAAACAGCGATTTGCACCGAAATTACCGACTAATCGGCACGTTCTGCCGGTGACCGAAATGTGCGTGTTACGAACGCCCTGAATGCCGGCTAAGTCGTATAGGCGCGCAGATCTGATTGCCATAGCCTCTGAAACTTCGGCTCAAATCACCGGTTTCTCCGTCCAGTCGGCACCATTTTCCCATGCTTTTGTTTCGATTCGCGCACATTCGTCCTGCCGGGAATGTTCCCCTGCGGTTTTCTGCCGCTCCACCTGGGCTGGATCGATGCGAGGCGTATCGTCACTGTTGCCGAACGGTCGAGACGCTGGTAACTCAATCCTTCACGGCCTGATGACGTTTCCGATGAAACGGATCACTCACCAAAGTGCGAACTTTGACGGTTTGCGGCGATGTTTGCTGATCGTCCTGCAGATTCTGCCGGGTTGCGCGCTCACGGGTTCGTCGGACGATTTTGCCACAAATCTTTATACCCCTGCTGAGGGGCGGCTGACGGCTGAACGGCAAATAGAGGAATCCGCAGGCTATGGACACACTGCAGACTATGCCAATTTCATGGACAACGACGCAGACTCAGAATCGTCCGGGGCGTCTGCCGTTTATCTGACAGGGATGGTTACCGAACAGACTTTTGATGAGATTTCAGAGGAGCAAGTCTGGCCCGTGTCACTGCTGGAGGCTGTTCAGCTGGCCCTGGATAATAATGAAGTCATTCCCGTTGATGTCCAGTTCCTTTCCAGTGGAAGCACTCTGCTCAATGCTCCGCAGGCGGTGGCGTCAATCTATGATCCGGCCATTCAGGCAACCAGTGTGGCAGCCGCACGTGGAAGCCTGGCCGCGACTTCAGATTTCGTCCCTGTGCTGACCGCTCGTTCCACAATTGGCCAGGACAGTGTTATTCAGAACAATCTGGTATCAGCCGGTCTTCCCGCGGGCGGTGTGCTTGAAAGTGACACAGGAAATCTTGATATCAGTCTGCAGCAGCGGCTGATGACCGGTGGTCTTCTTGAATTATCCCACAATATCAGGTTTGATGACAATAACGTTGGCACGAACCTGTTTCCAAATGTGTATCAGGGGCAGTTGGCTGTCGAATTCACACAGCCCCTGTGGAGCGGTGCCGGTGACTTCTTTACGTCAGTTGCCGGACCGATCGATCTGATTGCCACGCGCGCCCCAAGTGTCGATCAGGGAATTGTGATCACGCGACTTAACGAAAAGATTTCAAACAATCAATTTCATATTGCGCTGCAACAGCTGGTCAAGGATGTCGCGGATGTCTATCAGGATCTGCACTTTGCCCACCGAAGGTATGAAATTGAGACAAAAACACAAGAGGCTGCAGAGAAAGTCTGGAAGCAGCTCAAGGCAAAATCTGAAGCCGGCACCGGACGCGGACTGGCATCAGAAGCGCAGGCCGAAGAAAATGTTTATGCAACTTCAGCCCGGGTCAAAGATGCATCCCGGGAAATCATTACGGCAGAGAACCGGCTGCGTCGGCTGATTGGCAGGGATCCCGGACACGGGCTCATCATGCAGCCCATTCAGGCTCCGACAGTTGATCCGATTGCCGATGACTGGGAACACTCGCTGCAGACCGCGTTCTCACGACGGTCCGAGCTGAACGAAACCATCCTGACGATGCAGAGCCTGGAACTGCAGCGTTCCGCTTCCATGAGTCTGTCGAAGCCGCGTCTGGATCTGGTGTCAAATATCCACACGAACGGGTTTGGTGATCATGCATTCGATGAGTCGGGCCGGGGAGGTCCTGCACGAAGTGACAGTTATGCGCAGAATCTTCTGAATGCGGAACAGACCGGCTGGTTTGCCGGGGTGCAGTTTTCCGTGCCGCTGGACCGACGATTGTATCGCAGTCTCCAGCATCAGCTTGAATATCGACTGGCGAAGACACGTGCCACACTGAAGGCTCAGAAGAAAGAAATCTCACACGAATTGTGGCATGCATTTCGTTCGGCAGAACGCTGGTCTGAGATCGTGAGCGAAAACGAGCGTCGTGTTCAGGCGGCACGGCGACAGGTCAGTGCCCTGGATGCGGCTTCCGTGGCCGGACGCGACATCGTGGATCTGCTGGTTCGCGCTCATTCCACACTGGCGATTGCCGAAACTCAATATGCCCAGGCGATGACAGAATACAACAAAGCCAATTCAGAAATTCGTTTCCGTCGAGGAACACTGCTCGAAGATCTCAATATCAGTATCCACGATCCCCTGTCTCTTCCCGTTTCTGATGCCAAAGCAGCTGAAACCGGAACACAGGATGAGTCAGAAACAGTCAGCAGCTGAACCGGAGTAACAGTACCTCCGGCGGGGAACAGGACGTCGCCGCTGTCTGGCAGTTTGAGTCGTAAAACAGACCTGGTTCACGAGGTTTCCGGCTTGTTGTCCTGTCTCGCAGCTATCGATGCGTTTTGCGGATTTACTGCAATGTCTGTGCCGCGTTTTCCCGCAGTCTGTTCAGGTGACGCCGAAGTGCGGTCAGCTGAATTTGCAAACCGATGTTGATGCTTCCAATTCCTTTGCGTAATTCACGGGAGTCGGTGAGCAACTGATTGATGGTCGCCGGGTATTCTTCTTCCGGATCCTCAAATGTCGGTTCTTCGCCGATCGGACTGCCTGTGGCGCACTCCGGACATAAAACCACCTGCTCTGTATGATTGTCAGTAAAGTGACTGTATCGCATGATGATGTCCGAGCATTCGGTCATTAATGCTGCGGCCTTTCCCAGTTCATCGATGCCTCTTGAGTTTTCTTTGATGACGTCGGCCAGGCTGGCCTGACCGGTGCCTGTCGTGTCGTCGGAGGCTGTAGTCGTGGTTTCTTCGTTCAGGCCGGTTGTGTTTGTCTTCTGACATCCCGAAATACCGGGCAGAACCAGACCGCACAAAACAATTCGAAGCAAGAGCACCATATTGTTACGTGGTTGTGTTACTGCCATATTGATCTCCCGTCTGTATCGGCAAAGTGATGCATGCTGTTGTGACTCGCACCCGGTACGCTGATTGATACATTTGTCGCTGATCAAACGGCTGTCGGGAAGCCGAATCATAAATCCTGCACTCTGTTTTGCGGATTCTGCGGCTGACTCGTGATACGGGAGCTGACGCAGTGCCGCGACCGTGCTGGACAGCGGCAGCGAAATTTTGGTCAGCCACTGTCGTTCATCAAGTGGCTGAGTCACGTGTCCACGATTAAATCCGTCTGGATTATTGAAGTTGCCGTCTCGACTGCTGTATTTCGGAGAGCTGATTGTTTAACGCACCTTCGAAAACATCGCTAAAAAACAATAATTGTATCAGGAGACTGCCGTGGTCAGATGTCCAGGGAAAACCAACCTTTAGATTGCCGCACCGGTGCTCAATTTTGATTAACATCAAGGGAAGCCGGTTACTGAAACCTCCGGTTTGAACCGCGAAAGCGGTTGAATGCAGACATGAAATCGTCTTTGCGCGTTTTTCTTTGAGTTGGTTTTGTGCGAATCACACCCCATACGGAAGCTCAGCTTGATGATCGACTTTCGGAGCCCGACACAGGGGTTCTGGATGCCGTCGAACACTCCCCTGGTGACCTGATTGTGCTGGGGGCCGGAGGAAAGATGGGCTTCCATCTCAGCCGAATGCTCCAGCGATCACTGATGTCACTGGGGAGGTCTGATCGAGTTATCACGGTCTCCCGATTTCGCCGTCAGAAAACCCGGGTTCAGTTCGTGCAGGCAGGTTTTGATGTCTTTCAGGTCGATCTGAGTGATCCGGAGCAGCTTTGTGAACTTCCGGATGCTGCCGGCGTCTTCTATCTGGCCGGGGTGAAATTTGGCACACAGAATCGACCGGACCTGCTGGAACAATATAACATTCAGATGCCGCGTCTGGTCACCGAACGTTACCGGCATTCACGTATTGTTGCGCTGTCGACAGGATGTGTGTATCCTTTCGTCCGACCGGAATCCGGAGGCGCTGCGGAGGAGACGCCAACGGATGCTCCGGGTGACTACGCGCGATCATGTCTGGGCCGCGAACAGGCCTGCGTTGATGCGGCCGAGCGCTGGGGAACTCAATCCAGTCTGATTCGGCTCAACTATTCAATCGATTTGCGGTACGGCGTGCTGGTGGACATTGCACAGAAGGTGCTGGCAGGAAAACCGGTCGGGCTGGACACGGGATACGTGAACGTGATTTGGCAGCGAGACGCGGTGTCACATATCATTCAGACACTGCGTCATTCGTCGGCACCGCCGTTTGTGTTGAACGTGACCGGCCCCGAGGTTGTGCGGATTCGTGATCTGGCTGAATCTTTTGGCCGGAAGTTTAATCGTAAAGTGACATTCCAGGGTACAGAAGCTGATACGGCATGGCTCGCCAGCTCGGAAAAGGCGTGTGGACTTTTCGGCGTTCCGCAGACTTCGATCGCACAAATGATCGACTGGACTGCTGACTGGCTGAAACACGACGGTGTTACTCTTGGCAAGCCGACACATTTCGATGCACGAGACGGGAAATTTTGACCTGTCGCCGATGTTCAGAACAGTCCGTACAGACGTTTTCGTGCATTGAAGACCTGTGAATAAAATCGTTTCCGGTACCACAGCACGCTGCCGGTTGATGCGTTGACAGACTGTGAAACAGCCGGTGTCATTAACTGCTGACAGCTTCAGTCTTCGTCGGGCGTGGTGATTTCTTCGCCTCGAAGCAAGGCTTCCAGTTCGGTGATCTCATCACGAAGTGTCGCGGCTGATTCGTAGTCTTCCTGACGAATCGCTTCACGCTGCCTGTTTCTTAACTGCAGGACACGTGACTGATCATCTAGTGACGCTGACGTGCGCGAAGGTCGTTTACCCGAGTGAGTCGGCTCTTCGTGGATATTTTCCAGCAATGGACGCAGGTGTTCACGAAACTCATCATAACAGAAGGGACAGCCCAGCCGACCGAGTTCCCGGAATTCACTCATCTTGATTCCGCATCCGGAACACGTCAGCTGATCCAGTTCCCCGTCGGTAGCGACATGCAGTTCTTCCAGCTTGGCAGCCAGGTCGGCTGCAATAGAATCAGATTCGTGCGATTCTGAATCATCCAGATAGTCGCGGGCACATTTTTCACACAGGTGAATTTCACTGGCCTGACCTTCGATCACCTCCGTGATATGCAATGTGGACTGGTTGGCACACTGTCGGCATTTCTTCATTGCTCAATTCCTTTACCGGGACGCCAGTCCACCGTTCCGTTACTCCTGCTTCATAGCTGCAGCCAGTATTTCAGACGTGCTTTCTCTCATGATCCTTGGATCAACCATTTCACCTTTTTGCAATGTTTCACGAACTGCCTTGCCGGAAATGAAGACCGGCTTTTCTTCGTCATGATTCGACATCAGGTCGACTCGGCCCAGTGATTCATAATACGCAGCAAATCCGACATTCACCGGCTGAATTTTCAGATCACCATTGAGTTGTCCAAAGATTTCCTGTGCATCGAAATCACCCCAGATAGCTGATCCGTCTTTGAATGGGGCATCGGCATGCTTTCTCCCAATTACAATGTGTGTGTAACCCATGTTTTGGCGGTAGATGCCGTGCATCACAGCTTCCCTGGGACCTCCGTAGAACATTTTGATATCCAGACCCAGCAGCCTGACGCGGTCAGGCACACTTTCACTACGATGTGCCCATAGATCGGTGTCGCTGTCTCCCTCTCCCAGTCCACGACCTTCGATGAGAGCTTCGTAAGTCCGCATACGGATCTCAGCACTCACATCGTCACCCTTGGTTTCTCCAATCAGTGGATTTAAAACCGCTCCTGCATTTTTTCCCGCACGAAGTAGTTCTTCCAGTGCGTAGACCATGGCATATTCGTGAGCCCGGTGCAGGGGATTGCGCGTCTGGAATGCGACAACAGCTTCCCAGCCTGTCTTTGCCAGAGTGGCGCGAACTTCACGTGGTGTCAGGACGTACTGTCCGAATGACGGGTTCCTGGGTTGCGGGAGCGCCTGAATTTCTCCGCCGATCAGATGTGTCTTTTCAGCGTCATTGACCAGTACCATATCGGCGCCGGGGTGATCGGTGCGTTCTGTTCCATATACACTTTTGAGGTAATATGGCTTGTCCCACTCATAAACGTCTTTGATGTCGACGGTTGCCACAATATTTCCGTCCGGGGACGTCAGGGCAACCTTTTGCCCTGTTGACAGCTGCCCGGCAAGTTCTGAAGTGACCGGCAGGGCGACCGGAATCGTCCATGCGTATTTGTCGCCGGCAGAATCTACCGTTGAATCCTGGAGGACCTGATTCCATTGAGCGGACGTCATCGGACCTGTCAGCGGGCTGAGTGTACCGTCGGCAAATCGATACACACCGGACAGATCGGCAGCCGAAACGGGGACGCCTGTCAGTCCACCTGCGTCTGCCAGAAAAGATTCGCGATCTGCTTCCGGCACGGTACAGCAAACAGGTTCGGTAAGCCCGCCGTGAGGGGCAATGAGGTCGACCATCGATGTCTTTCCATACAGGTGGGACGTGTTCAGGACTCCGGAACGTCGAGTCTGCCGGAATGACACGACACGAACGGACGGTTGATCTGCAGGTTGAATCCTCGACGAAGTTCATGTCCTCGATCCGGCAGCTGAAAGCAGACAAGACTGACGGACAGTTACCGGGAATCACCGGACTCAACCTGAAACGCGAACGTAGAGGAACCGCAGCGGTGCGTCAAGCACTTCTCATCACGAAGAATTGAGATTGTATCCCTCAGGTTCGTACGCAGTCTTCTACTTGCCAATGATCTTGATCAGAATTCGTTTCCGTCGGCGCCCGTCGAATTCGTAGTAAAAGATGTGTTCCCATGGTCCCAGGTGCAGTTGACCCTGGGTGACAGCAACAACAACTTCGCGACCCATGATCTGACGCTTATGATGAGCGTCAGCGTTATCTTCACCGGTTCGGTTGTGGTGATATCGTTCCGCTGACGGATTGAACGGAGCCAGATCTTCCAGCCATTTATCGTAATCCCGATGCAGTCCTGGTTCATTGTCATTGATGAACACGCTGGCGGTAATATGCATGGCATTGACCAGGACCAGACCTTCCTGGACTCCGCTTTCGTTCACCAGTCGTTCGATCTCGTCATGAATTGAAACAATCTGACGCCGCTGTGGAATGTCCATCCAAAGTTCTTTGGTGAGTGTTTTCATGATAAGATTTTGATACGCATGCTCTCGTGCCGGGTGAGTTCGGAGGGGTGTCGAAGTTATTCAGGCCGTTCCGGGCCGGGGGTGTCCGTGGCAGTGAACCGGTACGGGAGTTTACAACAGGTCACCGTACTGCTGAAACGGACCGGTCATATCAAGCCCGCTGACGCACAAACGCAAAGATGAAGGGCAACGACCTGCAGCATGTGAACAGCTGACGGACCAAACGATGCATGATGCTTGAGATTCACACTTCAGCTGTATGTAAAGTTCCAGGGGACTGAATGACTCGTTGACTTCGTTCGGAGGAAATGCAATGCATCATCGATGCGGAAATTCCGCCTGCAGCGTTTGAAGAACTGTATCCGCCAAGTTTCAGTCGCCGTTTCTCAGATGACGAAGTCACCGACATCGCGGGGCTGTCAGCGGGCTGAGAGCGGGACCGTGAAACTGTTGCCGGGTGCCCGGCACGTTCGGCTTTGTGCCGACAGGACCTTTTAGATGAATTTCATTCCGGTTGTTGACATCACCGCACTCAGAACTGAGGCCACAGAAACGTCTGTGCAGCTGGTGTCGGACCGGATTGGAAAGGCCTGCCGGGAGTTCGGATTCTTCTATGTCACCGGCCATGGAATCTCCCGTGGTCTTCAGAAAAGTCTGGAAGATCTCAGTCGGCAGTTTTTCTGTCTCGATGAGTCCGACAGGATGTCCATTGCGATGACACGGGGAGGAACGGCGTGGCGTGGCTATTTTCCGGTTGGTGATGAACTGACCTCGGGAAAACCGGATCAAAAGGAAGGTCTTTATTTCGGAACAGAACTGGAAGACCACCATCCCAAAGTCAAAGCTGCTGTTCCGATGCACGGTCGCAATCTGTTTCCTGCCATTGACGGTTTTCGTGAAACCGTGTTGAGCTGGATTGAACAGATGACGCAGCTTGGCCACTCACTCATGAACGCGATTGCCCGCAGTCTCGGGCTAACATCCGGATATTTCCATGAGCGATACACCAACGACCCACTCGTTCTGTTCCGGATTTTTCATTATCCGCCTCTGGGCGAAAACCTGGACGAATTGTGGAGTGTTGGTGAACATACGGACTATGGACTGCTGACGATTCTGAAACAGGATCACACTGGCGGTTTGCAGATCAGAACGCAGTCCGGCTGGATCGACGCGCCAATTGTGGAAGATTCCTTTATCTGCAATCTGGGTGATATGCTGGATCGAATGACGGGTGGAGTTTATCGGTCAACCCCGCACCGAGTCCGCAATGCTGCATTGTCCGGCAGACTGTCATTTCCCTTCTTCTTCGACCCCGGCTGGGATGTTGTTGTCAAACCGATTGATCCAAACATGACCGTCAGTGACGATTCTGCAGATCGCTGGGACGGTGCCCGCATCCATGACTGGACCGGCACCTATGGTGAATACCTTCTCAGAAAGGTAACTCGGGTATTTCCGGATCTGGAAAATCCTTCAAAATCAACATGAAACCGAACCGGAAAGGGCAGGGAGGCTGAACCAGCGTCCTGGCCGGCAATCAGCTTCCCGGTCGTCCCATCAGGGCGACTTGTCCTGTGCCGGAAGGATCCGCAAAGATGAACCATGTTGCCGCAAGGACAGGAAATCCGTTCCGGACAGACGGCATTGATTTTTTCACAGGACATGTGCAGCCCAACATTTCCTGAAAGATTTGGCGCTCATATCTAACGTGTAAAAAGTTATTGTGATGTCCGGAACGATCGGCGGATTGGGGGGAACGTTACATTTGGGACGGGCAGACAGTGCGAAACTCTTCATATGGGCATCGCTATGCGCGTGCAAATACGGGTGACTCAGGGAATAATCAAAAGTGTTGAACTGTATGGTCAAAATACAGAGACTGGCGGACAGGGCCTGTTCCGCCTTTGAAATATGTCCTTTGCCTCGAACAACGATCCGTCTTCATGCGGCCGCTCCAAACGTCTCCAACATCAATTCTGGTTTTGCTGGTTCTTGCTCAGGTGCCCTCGAGCGTGGTTGCACAGGGAAGTTCTGTGGTGGTGGCTGAAGTGATTGAACGTGAGGTCAACAGTGGCCATCGCGTTGTGGGGACGGTGATGCCGATCCGCAAGAGTACGGTTGGCACGGCTGTGGATGGTCGAGTGCTCGAATATCTGGTCAATGTTGGCGACTATGTTCGGGCGAACCAGCCCCTGGCAAAACTGCGGACCGGAACTCTGGAAATTGAACTGAAAGCAGCTCAGGCAGAGCTCACGCTTCGTCAGGAAGAACTTCGCGAACTTCAGAACGGTTCCAGGCCGGAGGAAATTTCCGAAGCCCGGGCTCGTATGCGTGCTGCTGAAGCCATTCAAAAAAACGCACTGACGCGTCTGAACCGCCTACAGCAGTTGTTTCAGCGACAGGCTGTAAACGAAACAGACCTGGACAATGCCCGGGAACAGTCCGAAGCTGCAAACCAGGTTCTGCAGGCACGGGAGAGCAGTTTGCAGCGGATCGAAGCCGGTCCGCGTGTGGAAACGATTGCTCAGGCGCGGGCACGTGTTACTCTGCAGGAATCTCGGGTGGATCTGATTGAGGATCGAATCAGGAAGTTCACCATCTTTGCTCCGTTTAACGGATACGTCACTGCGGAGCATACAGAGGTTGGGGAGTGGGTCAGCAGCGCCGATCCGATTGCTGAAATCATCGCACTCGAACGCGTGGAGATATTGTCGGGGGTTCCGGCAGAACAGGCTGTGAGGCTGAAACGGGGTGCTGAAATTCGAGTGGAATTTCAGGAATTGCCCGGTGAGGTTTTCACAGGGATGGTCGAACGTGTTGTGCCGATTGCAGACAGCAGAACACGCACGTTTCCCGTTAATATTCGTCTGCAGAACCGGGTGGAAGATCAGCGCCCGGTCCTGATGGCCGGTATGCTGGCTCGTGCAGTGCTTCCCACAGGGGGCCGGGCCGTTATGCCGCTGGTCCCGAAGGATGCGCTCGTACTGAACGGAAGTCGGCGGTATGTGTTCGTTGTTCGTGCAGGCAGCGGACAGGCCGGTCATACGGTTCAGTCGGTTTCCGTCATACTGGGTGTGGCGGATGCCGGACTTGTTCAGGTTGATGGCGATCTCAATGCCGGCGACCTTGTCGTGGTGCGAGGCAACGAACGCCTGAAGGACGGTCAGGATGTCTCAATCGCGGTTGCTGAAGTTCCAAAAGAAATCGCGGCGGACTGACTGTGCAGCTGATTGGATCCTTCATTCAGAACCCGGTTAAGGTGTCGGTGGGCGTAGTGCTTACCGTGCTGTTTGGTGCCATCTCGCTGATTCAGATGCCCAAGCAGCTGGCGCCATCTGTTGAGAACCCGGTTTTGACAGTCGACACACGCTGGCCCGGCGGAAGTCCCCAGGAAGTTGAAAGGGAAATCGTTCAGGAACAGGAGGAACAGCTGCAAAGTGTGGAGGGCCTCGTGAAGATGTCTTCCGAATGCCACGATTCACGCGGTGAAATCACCCTGGAATTCTCCGTTGGTACCAACGTTGAAGACGCCATGCTTCGCGTGAATACGCGTCTTCAACAGGTGCGGGATTATCCGATCGATGCGCAGCAACCCGTAATTCGGGCGGAGAATGTTTCCGATCGTGCCATTGGACGAATGGTGCTGACCGCCCGACCACCGGAGCGTCAGCGGATTGCGGAATTTCAGCAGAAACATCCGGAGTGTGCTGAATTACTTGCGTCATCTCTCAGAGCCATGAACAGTGGACTGCGTGTTTACCGCCTGCAGCAGGTGTGGCAGGAACAAGGTGATCGTTTTCCGCAGTTGAAAGAACTGCTGCCTCCCGACCTGAATCTCGAGCAGGTACGCAGATTCTCTGAAGATGTGATTGAGACGCGGCTGGAACGAATTCCTGGTGTGTCAGATGCGTATACGTACGGCGGTCGGCAGGAAGAACTTCAGGTTGTTGTCGATCCCGAACGTCTGGCGGCCCGTCAGCTGACTGTTGCCGACGTTCGTAATGCGTTCAACAGTCAAAATAAAGATACTTCCGGTGGCGACTTCCGGGAAGGGAAACGTCGCTGGGTTATTCGAACGCTGAGTCAGTTTCGAACTCCGGAGCAGGTACGGCGACAGGTACTGGCTGTGCGGGACGGAGCACCGATCTATGTGGGTGATGTGGCCGACGTCAAGATCGGCTTCAAGAAGATGGACAGCGTGTCCAGACGCTACGGGGTCTCCAGCAACGGACTGGGGGTTCGCCGGGTTTCAGGATCGAATGTGCTGTCAGTCATGGCCGGAGTTCGCGCAGCTACGGAGGAACTGAACGAAGGAATTCTTAAACAGCGCGGGATGGAACTCTATCTGTATTACGACGAAACGGATTATATCCATTCGGCGATTGGTCTGGTGCAGCAGAATATCCTCGTCGGCGGGGCACTGACGATGATCGCGCTGCTGATGTTTCTGCATCTGGGACGTCGCACACTACTGTTCGTACCAATGATTGCTGCCTCGGCGCTGGCTGCGGCCTATCTTTCTTCGGAGTTTGTTCTGATCACGTTGCTGCTGGTGATCATCGCCGGATTCTGGTTTGGCCGCGGAGCACTGGTGGTTGGACTGGCGATTCCGGTGAGTGTCATCGGTACCTTTCTGCTGCTGGGGCTGCTGGGGCGTTCTTTGAATGTGATTAGTCTGGCTGGACTGGCGTTTGCTGTTGGCATGCTGGTCGATAATGCGGTTGTTGTCCTGGAGAACATATTTCGCCGTTACCAGTCCGGGGAATCGCCGTTTGCAGCAGCGATCAACGGGACCCATGAGGTCTGGGGTGCCGTGATCGCATCCACGCTCACGACCATCGCCGTTTTTGTGCCCGTGTTATTTGTGCAGGAAACGGCGGGTCAGTTGTTCCGGGACATTGCCCTGGCCATTAGCTCAGCGGTTGGTCTGTCCCTGATCGTTTCCCTGACAGTGGTTCCCACCGCCGCTTCACGACTCTTCAGGCAAGGTCAGGCTGCAGATGCGGCAAAGACACTGCCTGCAACCGGCTGGCTTCCTCGACTTCTGAGCCGGGGCGGTGTGCTGCTGGTTGCAGTGGTGACAGGCATTAACCGGTGGATTCAGCGGGGAACCTTTCGTTCGGTGTCCGTTGTCATTCTGATGGTCGGAGGCTCTGTTGGATTGAGTTACTGGTTTTGGCCCAAGGTGGAGTACCTGCCGTCCGGGGACCGCAATTTTGTCTTTTGCAGGGTATCGCCTCCCCCCGGCTACAATATCAATCAGCTGGCGGAGATGGGTGTCAAGATCGAAGAAGACCTGAAACCCTACTGGAATGCGGATCCGGGTACTGCTGAAGCCGCAAAACTCGAATACCCGGTGATCAGTTATTACTTTTATGTCGTGCGTGGTCGCCGGGTTTTTATGGGATGTCTCGCGAAGGATGGCAGTCGTGCGGCCGAACTAATTCCTCTGCTGAAGAACATTGGGTCTCAGTTTCCGGGGACAAATGCTGTTGCCAAGCAGTCGAGTCTGTTTGAACGCGGCCTGAGTGCCGGACGAACGATCGACATCGAAATCACCGGACCGGATCTCGAACGGCTGGTAGCTATCGGGGGGCGGGTTTTGGAGGACGTCAGGAATCTGCTGCCGGCTGCGCAGGCCATGTCGCGACCCGGCCTGGATCTGTCGGGGCCCGAGATTCACATTGAACCGCGGCTGATGGAATCATCCGAAATGGGAATCAACGCATCCGAACTTGGATACACTGTTGATGCATTGGTTGACGGGGCCTATGCGGGAGACTTTTTTGTTGATGGCGACCGGGTCGATCTGACGATCATCGGTGATGAGTCATTCGCCCGCCGAACGCAGGATCTTGATTCGCTGCCGATTTCCACGGCCTACGGCCAGCTGGTGCCGTTATCATCTGTTGCCGAAATCAGTCTCAACAGCGGCCCCGAACAAATCAGTCGACGCGAACGCCAGCGGGCGATCACGATTCAGGTGACTCCACCGATCACCATGCCTCTTGAAGATGCCATGGACCGCATCAATGATTCGATCGTGAACCCGCTCGTATCATCCGATGCGCTCGATGGAGGCTACTTGATCCGCCTCTCCGGAACGGCCGACAAACTGCGGCAGACCTGGGCGGCACTCAAATGGAATCTGTTGCTGGCACTGGCCATTACCTACCTGCTGATGGCTGCGCTGTTCGAAAGCTGGCTGTATCCCTTTGTGATTATTTTCAGCGTACCGTTGGGTGCCGTTGGTGGAATCCTGGGCCTGACTGTACTGAATCTGTTTGTGTTTCAGTCGCTGGACGTACTTACGATGCTGGGTTTCGTGATTCTGATCGGAACAGTTGTGAACAACGCGATTTTAATTGTGCATCAGTCTTTAAATTATATTCGTGAACAGGAGATGGACCCCCGTGATGCGATTCCGCTGAGTATTCAGACTCGCGTACGACCGATCTTTATTACGACACTGACCACGGTTCTCGGATTGATGCCACTGGTCGTGTTTCCGGGAGCGGGCAGCGAGCTCTATCGAGGTCTGGGAAGCGTTGTGCTGGGTGGCCTGCTGGTGTCAACAGTCTTTACGCTGTTTCTGGTGCCGACCGTGTTTGTACTCACCCTGGACGCCAAAAATCGTTTGGCTGCTTTGTTGTCCGGGCTTCGAATGCCTTTAATGGCCGACCATCGTTAATGTGGCCGTACCGGACGGGCCAAAAGTCGCTTTCCGGTTTTCATGGGCATGGCATCCGTGCCGGACTGTCGAAAGATTCCTGTTGTACACAGCGGTCGTCACCAGGCATCGACAGCGATTACCGGTCATCTGCCGGGATTTGCTACATGTCACCGACGGCCGGAGGTGAGCTGTTTCCGAATTCAATCAGTCGGTTGCTGCTGACTTGATTGGTTTTGCCGCGTTGATCCCCAGGGCACTGATTCCGGCCGCGAAGAACGCCGCACCGCAGGCAATAAATGCGTTGTTCCAGTTGTCGGCACCCCCAACGAGCCAGATCACGATTGGTGGTGCGATGGCGGCACCCAGATTACCCCACATGTTTCCCCAGCCGAGGACAGATCCTACGTGCTGACCTCCCACATCCTGAGTGAATGCCCAGCTTGCCGGGTTGCCCAAAGCCGTGGCGAACGCGACCGTGGAAAACAGAATCACGCAGAGGGTAACACCTGGGTCAAACAAACACACAATGTAGGCGCCCATTGCAACGAAACGAGACAACGAAATCGGTAAAGCGCGTCCCCATCGTAATCCCAGATATCGAACGGCCGTATCGGTCAGGACTCCACCTGCCAGCATACCGGCCCAGCCCAGCAGCGGAGGAATTGATACGAACAGGGCCCGCTGCTCAACCGAGACAAGATGAACGCTGGTGTAGTAACGTGGTGCCCAGGTCAGCAGGAAGACCCAGCCAATATTGGTGAAAAACTGGGTGACACATGCGCACCACATACTGCCACTGGACACCAAACCCCGCAGCGGCACTCCGGACGACTTCCTGCCTGGATCGATCACCGCCGAATCGGCGATCAGGGCAGCTTCAGCATCATTGCAGCGGGGATGTTCGGCCGGTGTTGTGCGACAATTCCACCAGATCAGGCCGGCCACAAAAATGCCCAGCGATCCGTACAGGAACATCATCCGTCGCCAGCCGTTTCCGTAAATTTTTTTGATACTCCTGCGATGCAGGGCTTCCAGCACCAGCCGGTTGACCCTCTGGCTCTGAAGGTCACTGATATCGCCGGAGAGGTTTAGCAGCCGTCGAGCTTCTTTTTCGACTGAGATTCCTTTCCCGTTTAAATCATCCAACTCAAAAAAACCGGGTGACAGAATGATTGTGTTCAGCTCATTCGCCACGATTTCCGCTTCGCTGACAGGGATCACTGTTAATTCCGGAACGGCTTCATCCGGATTGCTTCCTGCCAGTTCAAGCTGTTGGCGAGCATTGTCCATCGCGTCAGCATACTTCTCAGCATGACGAATCACGATGTTCCGGCTGAAGGTCGAAAACGTTTCCAGACACCGCTGCCGCAATTCATCGACGGGTTCGGTGCTTTGTGATGAACGATTCAGTTCCTGGCAAAGCAGTGGTCCGTTCAATATCTCATCAGGAGTCAATGTCGTGCGCGTGTCGACAGGTGTCAGTGCGACCAGCAAATAGCCACTGGCGAACAGAGCCAAAAATCCTCCAAAACGACCTCCCAGAGCAATGACCCCGCTTGCGGTCCCGCGTTTGGAGAACGGAATCCATTTACTGACGATGCTGGAAGCGGTGGGGTATGCTCCGGCCTGTCCAAATCCGAAGCCCAGTCGCAGCACGAGCACAGCGACAAATGAGGAGACCGCACCTGTCAGTCCGGTAAACAGGGACCATGCCAGGACGTACAGCGTCAGCATCTTTCGCGACCCAAACAGGTCGGTCAGCCATCCGGAAGGCACCTGACCCAGAGCATATGTCCAGAAGAAGGCGCTCAGCATCCAGCCGACCTGTCTGTTCGTCAGTCCCAGATCTTCCTGGATGTACATTTCGACAAACGAAATGCAAAAGCGATCCAGGTAGAGCAAAACAGCCATCAGCGACGTCGACCCGATGACGAGGTGTCGAATGCGGGTTGGCTTATCGTTCGATGTCAAATGCGTGGCCATGCTACGTTCGTGTCCAGTGGATAAATCGGGTGACGAACACTTATGTGCTTCAAATAAACAAGTTCCGGACGAGCAGTACTCATACGATCCGGTGTTACAGGATCTGTCTGACAGCAATCATCGTACCGGTGCCCGGGCGAACGGCAGACAGGAAACAGGTCCGTTCAGCCCACACCCAGCAGGCTGGCCGCGTTGTTCCAAAAAATATCCTCGACCTGCCGGTCAGACAGTCGCTCTGACCAGCAGGCCCATTTGAGCGAACGCAGATGTTCCAGACCAACCAGAACCGGATCAATTTGCGTATGCTTTTCGCCCCAGACGGGTGTCTGCTCATATAGCCACACAAATGAATCGCCAGCCGACAGTGAGCGTCCGCGCTGGTGGCTGATCGGCAAATCTGAACCGTACATTAACCTGTCGTGTCCGATGATGCGTATCACCGCCTGATGGGCAATTGGTTCGCAGTTGGCACTGGTATCAAAATACAGGTTGTCCAGACCCCGCAGATGCGGAAGTCCTTCCAGATTGTGGGCCGGCTGAAATCCGCGAGCCGAATGAGCGAGGACCATCTTTATATTCGGATACGATTCGCAGTAACGGCGAATACACGCGATGTTGGCCGGGTCGGCCACCGCTCGTGATTTGACCATGTGCAGCGTGATCCACCAGCCTTCTTCGTCGGCAACTTTAACCAAAGGTTCCGGCAGGAAATCTTCAATATCAGCCTCAAATGTCGGCTGAGAGGATGCCATGGTGTGATAGCACTTGAGCCCGTGAAGCCCCAGACGACGGACCTCCTGACGCACCCATTCGGGGTCGTCTTCCGGTTTTATGAAAAAGATGCCCCGGCATTCACGATCGTTGGCCATCTCCTGTGAAACCCATTCATTGGCGAACTGCATCCTGGCCTTGTTATCAGCGGTCAGGAAGGGAATGAACAGCGCTTTTGTTTCACGCCCCGGATGGATCAGGTCCATTGCGGACATGTATTTTTCATAACCGCAGTCTTCCGGTTCGCTGCCAACAGACCAGCGAACACAGTCTTTACGCCACAGATGTGTGTGCGCGTCGTAGATGCGATCGGGCAGGAATGAATCGAGTTCCCGGGCAAAGAACTCACGATCAACGGTGCACTCACTGGTGGAATTCATAACATCGCTTTCCGCAGGTACCGCAACCGGGGAAATTTCTCAGTAACGGATAACGTTTATTTCCTCGTCAACATACCGGCTTTGCGGTCAATCGACAATTCGCCGCATCTCCGGACCGTTTCTGATTCCGGGGACTCATCCCCATGACTTATTGCCGTTAAACTCTATGCTCACAATCTAAAAACAACGTCCGGGCTCGCAGGGAGCGGCCGTTGAAGTTCCGCGAGAGATTTCAGGCGGTTTCGGTACGACGAACGGCGTCTCGAAGTCCGAGTCTGACCTGGTCGAACTGGAATCTGATCGGCAGTGATGCACGCACTTCACTAATAACTCGCTTGTTTCCACCACGAATTTTCGTGGATGCGGTGTCAAATTCCGGTGTCGGGAGGTCCACCAGGCGTGCCAGCTCAGAGTAATACTGTCGGCGCGTCAGCGTGTCAGTGTTTACAACGTTCAGCAGCGAAACGTCACGCAAAGATGACAGCTCCACAACAGCCGTTACGGCATCATCGATATGGATCAGGTTGAGGAAACTGTCGGGCTGTCCGGGAACGGATATGCCGGCTTTGAGGTCCGAGATGCGTCGCAGTAGGCGGTTCGGTCCGTACAAACCTGCCATTCTGAGAACGGTAAGCGATTCAGCACAATCCCTGTCAGCAAACGACTGCTGCAGCATCTGTTCGGCCCGAAGACAGCAACTCCCACTTTCGGTGACCGGGTGAGACACAGTGGATTCGGTCACGGTTTCACCATGCTTCTGCCCGTAGACCGACGTGCTGGATACATACAGAAATCGTCGGACTGATGTCGGGAGCTGCTTCAACAGAAACTGCAGCCCGTCGATCCAGACGGTTTCCCGTGACTGGACAGACGACCGATCAAGGCCGACCGACCAGAGGAAAGTATCAGCAGCCGGAAGTGACGGCAGTTGTCCTGTGGCCAGGTCGCCCACCAGAGCTTCAATGCCGTCGGCACGCAGTTCATCGGCTTTCGCCGGGCTGCGAGTGATGACAGTGACCTTCGCTCCGATACTCTGCCATCGACCGGCGGCGCGTCGGCCAAGATATCCACATCCGGCGATCAAAACGTGTTTGGGCAGTTCGTTCAAGACGGAACCATTCAGGACGCCGACGGCTATTCCTGATTCTGAAACCACTCGACTGTCAGCTTCATCGCATCGGTGAAATCCACTGATGGACTGTAGTCCAGTTGTTGCACTGCTTTATCAATACTGAAGTCCAGATTCAGCCCCAGAAATTTGATTCGGGCGCTGTTGACCAGCGGAGCCGTTTTCTTTCCCCGCAATTTCCAGAGTCCTTCCATCGTTGCCGCAAGCAGTCTCGCAACCGGCAGGGGGACAACCTTCGCCGGAATCTCATAGCCTGCTGCGGTGCAGATTGTGTCCATGAACTCTTTCTTACTCACTGCTCTGGGGTCACGAATGTTGAAGGTTTCACCGACCTGGTCGTCCTGTTCGATTCCCAACCAGATGGCTTCACAAAGATTTCCCACAAAAGTGTTGTTCATCAGTTTGTCTGTTGCTCCCAGGTAAGCAAACTTCTTTGATGATAGTCGTTCCATCAGTCGTGGGAGAACCGTCCGATCCCGCGGACCATAGATGAAGCCTGGTCTCAGCACGACACCCGGCAGTGTGTGATCGCGGATATAGTCCGTCACCAGCTGTTCGGACTCCACTTTGGTCAGCGTGTATCCGTCGATGCCTGCGGTATTCGGAGGAGTTGTTTCATCCGTTCCGTAGTGATCAGTGCCTTCGTAGACTCCCAGTGAACTGATCTGGATCCATCGCTGAAGTGATCCGGCATTGAGTGCTGCGTCCAGCAGTGAACGCGTCCCGTCCACATTGATTCGACGATAGTCTTCGGTCGGTCCCCAGTCACCCACTTTGGCGGCGCAGTGAACGATGACGGTTGCTCCCTCGCAGGCCCGTGCCAGACTTTCTGTATCGCTCAGGTCACCATCGATGATCTGTACCTGCCATTCGTTAAGCAGATCTGTGGCGGCGGACGATCGACAAAGCGCTCGAACCCGAAAACCCTGCTGCCGTGCCTGCTCGGCAAAGTGGCTGCCCACAAGGCCGGTGGCACCCGTTACAAGAATTAAGTCACTATCGGTCAGCTGCACGGTCGTTTCTTTTCTGATCGCCCTGAGTCCACGGTTTCTGCAGAGCCCATCCTACGCGAGGCGTTGCCACACACAAGCCGTGAACACCAATTCAGGATTGATTTATCAGCCAGGCTGTCCGGAGACCTTTCGTCCGACCGTCTTTGGCCAGGTGGCCGGAAACTCGTCCGGCACTCTGTGAATGCTGGGATTTACCTGTGTTTGCGGATGCAGCGGTCTCCGGTGTTGTCCCGGCTGAGGCCTCAGATGGCCAATAAGCATTTTGCGCAACCTGACGACTCATTGTCTGCTCGGTGCAGATTCACTCGACAGGGCACCGGATTGTGATTGTAATTGTGGGACACACGTTGACGTGATTCCGGCTGATTTTCCTTTGTGGAAGCCGCGAGCCGGACTGTTTGAAGCTGTATGATTCCACAGGTCTGAGTACGAAATGATACGCACTGCAATCAACGTGACTTTCCTGACGGCCGCAGTTACGGCAGCCCATTTTACACTTCCGACCTGTGACGCTGCCGGTGAAGTGACTCAGCAGGCTCTCAAAATTCTGGAACGTCGTTGTCTTAGCTGCCACAACGATGTCGACCGCAAAGGTGATTTGTCCCTGGAAACCCAAGGCGCGGTTCGGGCTGCTGCTGTGATTGATGACGAGCTTCCGCTGGACAGTCCTTTACTGACTGCCGTGTCTCCAGTGGACGGCGAATCACCGGCAATGCCCAAAAATGCCGACCCGCTGACTGACACGGAACGACGCATCCTGCGTCAGTGGATCGTTCAGGGAGCAAAATGGCCGAAGGATTACCGTCTGAAGCCGACGGCCGCCTACGACTTCGACTGGTGGTCATTTCAGTCTCTCCGTCGACCCGATATACCCCAATTCGATGCCGATTCAGCAGAAGCCCGATGGATCCGGAACCCCATCGATGCCTTTATTGCGGCTAAACATGTTGAGCAGGGCCTGACTCACTCTGATCCGGCTGACCGTCGGACACTCATTCGACGTTTGTACTACGATCTGACCGGGTTGCCGCCGTCCCCGGAAGCCGTTCAGGATTTCATGCACGACACCGATCCCGGAGCATGGGACCTGCTGATCGAAAAATTGCTGGACTCGGATGGTTACGGCGAACGCTGGGCACGTCACTGGCTGGATGTCGTCAAGTATGCTGACACCTGTGGCTACGATAAGGACAAGCTGAGGCCGAATGCGTGGCCGTATCGGGACTACGTCATTGAGTCGTTTAATGCAGACAAGCCTTACTCGCAGTTTGTCCAGGAGCAAATTGCCGGTGATATTTTGTTTCCGGGTACGGCTGACGGTATTCGGGCACTGGGATTTATCGCTGCCGGACCGTGGGACTTTATTGGTCATGCCGAAGTGTCTGAGGACAGGATAGACGGCCAGGTTGCCCGTAATCTGGACCGTGACGACATGGTGTCCAATACGCTCAATACTTTCTGCAGTTTGACCGTTCAGTGTGCTCGCTGCCACAATCACAAGTTCGACCCGTTCACTCAGGAACATTATTACAGCCTGCAGTCTGTGTTTGCTGCGGTGGACAAAGCTGACCGTCCGTTCAATATGACTCCGGAAAGTGAACAGCAGTATCGGAGTCTGACGGCCCGACATGACCAGGCCCGCAAATCACTTCGGGCTTTGCAGAAAGAAATCCGGACCGCCGGCGGCGACGAACTGAAGCAGGCTCAGGAGTTGGCGGGCGGTTTTGAGGCCGGGCGCAGGGAACAATTACGACCGCCTCAATACGGATACCACAGTCAGATTGAAACAAATGCCGATATTGAGAAGTGGGTCGAAGTGGATCTCGGGCGAGTGGTGTCTTTGAAAGAAGTCCGACTGCGGGCGTGTGCCGATGATTTTTCCGACATCGGAGCCGGATTCGGATTTCCGCTGCGTTTCCATGTTGAAGTTTCCACTTCTCCGATCGATGACTCGTCAAAGACACGGCTGGTGAGTTTTGAAGCGGCCGATGTTACAAATCCACGTTTGGCGCCGCTGCGAATTCCGGCCAACGATCTGGCTGTCCGGTTTATTCGAGTCACCGCCACGCGACTGGCGGTTCGCCGTAAAGATTATATTTTTGCATTGTCAGAGCTGGAAGCAATTGACAATGAGGGAGTCAACGTAGCGCTGCACTCCACCGTCACCGCCAAAGACTCCTTCCAGGCACCGGTACGCTGGGCCAAAGCCAACCTGACCGACGGATTATTTCCGGTTGCCAGGGATCCGGAAGCGGCTGAACGGCTGCTGGAAGCTGAAATCCGTCTGGCTGGAATTCTTGCCGGTCTGCAGACCGCAGAATGGAAGTCCCGACGCCGCGAATTCACCGAAACCATTGAAAACACGCAGCAGGAACTCAATGATCTGCCTCAAAGAAAAATGGTCTACGCGGCTGCTACACACTTCAAAACCAGGGGAAAGTTCAAGCCAACGAAGGGACGGCCGCGAACGGTCCGGGTTCTGCATCGCGGCAACGTGACACAACCGCTGGAGGAAGTCACACCCGGCGTTGTTCCACTGAGTTCCGACGCGGACTGGCATGTGCGGCTGGATCCGGATCACACCGAAGCAGATCGACGAGCGGCCCTGGCTCACTGGCTGTCGGACAAAAGTAACCCGCTGACCTGGCGTTCGGTGGTGAACCGAATCTGGCAGTATCATTTCGGTTTGCCGATTGTTTCAACGCCCAATGATTTCGGCCGAATGGGACAGCTGCCGACGCATCCGGAATTGCTGGACTGGCTGGCCACGGAATTTCGAGACAACGGTCAGTCGTTTAAACATCTGCACCGACTGATACTCCGGAGTGCCGTCTGGCAGCAGGCGTCTGCACACCATGACGGTCATGCACAGATCGATAGTTCCAATCGTTTTCTGTGGCGGCAGAGCCGGCGTCGTTTGTCTGCTGAGGAATTACGCGATTCGGTGCTTGCGGTCAGTGGCCGTCTCAATCCGGCCATGGGAGGGCCGGGGTTCTACCTGTTTGCTCTGGAGAAGACCGAGCATTCGCCTCACTATGAGTATCACAAGTTCGATCCGGCCGATGAATCATCGCACAGGCGGTCAGTTTATCGCTTCATTGTGCGGTCTCAGCCTGATCCGTTTATGACCACACTGGACTGTGCAGATTCATCACAAAGCACTCCCAGACGAACGGAAACCTTTACGCCGCTTCAGGCACTCTCACTGATGAACAACGATTTCACTCTGGTGATGGCTGAATCCTTCAGCATGCGGCTGCAACAGGATTTCGACAAAGTCAGTGATGCGGTTCACTATGCGTTTCAGTTGTGTACCGGGCGACATCCTGCTGATGCAGAACATACGGCCCTGGTGAACTATACAGAAGAATACGGAACCGCGGCCCTGGCCCGGCTGCTGTTCAATCTCAACGAATTTGTTTTTGTCGACTGACCGGAAGCAAATTACTCCGACGAAGATGACCGGTGTTCCGTAAGCCAGGGGTTACGTTTGAACATGAAAGCTTTCATCCTGGCTCCGTTGCCGGCGACGGATACGACTATGCAGGGATCGGATCCGCACCGTACAGGCCGATCGGACGTTCCTGCAGGTCATACCAGTGGGTATCGCGCGGTATTCCTAGGGCCGAGTACATCGTGGCTGCCAGATTTTCGGCAGACTGACGGTCGTCCAGAGGCTGGCCTCCCTGACTGTCTGACGAACCAATGATTTTTCCACTGTCGAATCCGCAACCGGCCAGTATGACCGACTGCACCGCACCCCAGTGATCGCGGCCTGGTTTGTCATAGTGAGACGGCAGACGGGTGATGTTGGGTGTTCGCCCAAACTCACCGGCCATCACCACCAGGGTCGAGCTCAGCAGGCCCTGCTGAGCCAGATCGTCCAGCAGGGCGGAAACCGATCGGTCCATGGGTGGCAGCAGATAGTTTTTCAGATTAGGAAATGCGTTGCCGTGGGTGTCCCAGGTTTCATTATTGCCGAGGTTGACCTGGACGTAACTCACACCTGCTTCCACCAGCCGTCGCGCCAGCATCAGTGACCAGCCAAACGAATTCCGACCGTAGCGATCCTGTGTCTCCGGGGCCGCGTTATGAATGTCGAACAGCCGACTGAGTTTACCATCGCCCAGCATGGAGACCGCTCGTTCGCGATAACGGTCGTACGCACGGACATCATCCACTGCGGCGAGCGATCCGGTCTGATTCTCAAACCGGTTCAGCAGGTTGAGTCGCTGATTGAACTGAGACTCTGTGAGTCCCCCGGGAAGGGCCAGACCGGGTGTGCGGAACTCCAGATTATCCGAATTCTCTGCGCCGCGCGCGTGATGAAATTCATACTCCGGCCAGGCACCGTAGGTGGTGGCGTTGAAACGACTGGACGCCAGAAACCAGGGCTCCTGCCGGCTGCCCATTACTCCCGCGAATTGTCCGGGAAGGACACGCCCCGATCGATGAATCAGTTTCTCCGGCAGCACAACCGACGAAGGCAGTCCTCCGCGTTCCGGAAGCAGCGCTCCCAGCAATGCCGCGATCGAAGGGTGATCGGTGGGCTGTGGCAACAATTCGTTGAAGCCGGCCGGTAAATCCGTCCGCCCGGACAGCATTACCATGTGTCCCTGAGAATGTTCGTTGTACGGATGACTCAGACTGCGCACAACACTCCACATGTGACTGCGGGCGGCCAGCAGAGGCATGTGCTCACAGATTTTCAGCCCCGGGGTCTGAGTGGCAATGGGGTTGAATTCACCTCGAATTTTCAGCGGCGCTGCGGGCTTCATGTCGAATGAGTCCTGTTGACCCAGACCGCCCGAAAGAAAGATGTAGATGACTGACCGAGGTGACTTCGTTTGCACAGGACTGCCGTGCAAAACTGACTGACCCGCGACACTCGCTGCGGCAGCACTCAGCCACGACCGACGCGAAAACACGTTACAGAAGTTTTGACTGGAATGAGTCACAAGAGACACCCGCTGACAGGGTTTTCACAATTCCTGTTTCTGAAACGTTACCCGTGTATTGTGGCCGTGAAACAGGTCGGTTGTCTACTGCTTCCAGGCCGCATCCACCGTTCCGTTGGCAAAAGGCGGCTGACAGTTGATGCAGTCGACTCAGACAGGAGGGCTTTTTTATCCCGATTACAGTACCGCCCAATAAACGCAGCTGAAACAACCACCGGGCCGGTTAACAACCACACTCACATGATCGATTTGGCTGTTGACCTATCGATAATACAGGAACTCTTTGGCATTGAAGAAGGCGTGACCCAGATTGGACCAGGCCCGTTCATCGGTCATCGGATCATCGCCCGCCGAAAAACTGAGCACAGCTTTCGTCCACCGTTCGACTTCCGCCGGGGCCGGTCTGCGTCCGACGGCGCTGATAAACATTGCCTGTACGCGATCGGATAGATTTGTATGACCGTCCTGAATGACTCGCTGTCCCCAGGCATTTGCCAGCTGAATCACCAGCGGGTCGTTCAGCAGAGCCAGAGCCTGAGCGGGTACGTTGGTGACGTCGCGACGTCCTGCCGGCAGTTTGAGTTCAGGCAGGTTGAATGCCACCAGAAATTTGGGCGGGTCCATAATGGACATTTCCATGTACAACGACCGCCGACCGTGGCTGTCAACCGGACCGGAATACAACCGTTTGGCACCGTCTTCGACCAGACGCGGAGGATTGATCGGGCGGCCGTAGAGTTTGGGATCCAGTGTTCCGGAAACCATCAACATGCTGTCGCGGACAGCTTCTGCTTCCAGTCGGCGCGTCGGATAATGATGCAGCAGTCGGTTGTCCGGATCCTGGTCCGCAGCGGACTGCGGGTGGAGGCCCGACTGTCGAAACGTTTGACTCAGCACCAGGCGGCGCACCAGCCGTTTTGTGGACCAGCGGTTGTCCATGAATTCGGTGGCCAGCCAGTCCAGCAATTCGGGATGCGACGGCTGGTCACCCAGTTGTCCGAAGTCGTCCGGAGTGGCCACAATTCCCTGTCCAAACACCCACTGCCACACTCGATTCACGTACACACGGGCTGTTTGAGGGTTGTGGCGACTGCTGAGGTATTCGGCCAGTTCCAGTCTTCCGCTGTGCGGACTGTCGTTCACTCGATGTTTTCCGTTGAACACCGACAGAAAACCTCGCGCTACGGCTGGGCCGTCTTCGTCCGGACTCCCGCGGACGTTCAACCGATAATCCATCGCGGCCACATTACGTTCGTCCATACTGTTGGCTGTACGCGGAAAATCAATTGCCGCTTCAATTTTGCGATAGTCCTTCACGAGTGCGAAGACCTCCGGAGCGTCCGTCGGGTCGTTTGGCAGAAACTCGTATTCAATCAGCCAGTTGATCAGTCGGATATCGCCCGGAGTCAGGTCGTTTGAAGTCCACCGCAGGACTGATCTGTTGAACCAGTCAGCAATTCGGTTCCAGGCGTCATGACATGTGGCTGGCGGACCGGAAGATTCGTACAGCGACCGGAAGTGATCCAGCGGATCGGCCGGTGCGTCGGACACATCGTGAACAACAATGCCGGTGATGCTCAACCAGCTGCGTTTGTCGAAGCCGTCATCGCTGGTGTCCAGTTTTATTTTGCCGGCGCTGGCCAGACCGGTTCTCGGCGGAAAATTCGGATTCAGCGACGCTGTCATGAATTCCGTCATCACGCGACTGACACCATTCTTGAGTGCGTTGTCTGCAATCGTATCCCATTCGCTCTGCAATCCGGAATTGAAGAACTTCACGGCTTCCGACTGGAATGCATTCTGAGGCATCGTCAGCCGTCCGGCCCATTCACCACCACGCAGCCGGAGACTCACGTATTTGCGATCAACACGATGCTGCGGCGGCAGGCGAACGGCTCCGGGAAGTTTCGATGACAGCGCGTGAGTGTGATAACCCTGCGGCAGCAATTCCCGGATCAGTGAGTCACCCGAGAGGCTGACGAGCGGTGTTCCGGACTTGACATAGCCGTGGGTGATTCCGTCACCTTCGGTCGTCCAGCCGTCAGGAAAACCGGGTTGGCTGAAATCGGACAGGAGCGTGTGGTTTTGTTTGTTGTCGGTGAGTCGCTCTGTCCTTGCTGACCTCCACTGATGTTCCAGTGTCGTCCAGTCTGAAGTGACTGACGTGTCGGTTGAGGCCGCCAGACGGGCGATCGGGAACACAACCTGATTCATGTCCGAGGTTTTGATTTCGTCTGCGTGATCGACGGCCCACTGTCTGAGCGCCGCTGACGCGACCAGCGGTCGGCGGTCAGCTGACGACCACAACGTCACAAGCTTACGATGGATTTGGTCTCGAAGTTTCGCAAGGGCGGCGATGGCCGAATCGTGTTTGTGCGGCGCATCGATAACGCGAGACGTCCATCGAGGCGACATGAAAATGCCGGCCAGAGCGTAGTAGTCTTTTTGTGAAACGGCATCCAGCTTGTGATCGTGGCAGCGAGCGCAGGAGACGGTCGTGGCCAGAAATGCTTTGGAAAATGCATCAATCTTGTTATCGACCATGTCCTGGTGCAGGCCGTTAAAATCCAGACTGCTGCCGTGTCGATGTTCACCCAGATGATAAAACATGGGACCGATCAGACTCTCATTCACACCAGCCCGTTCGTTGATTCGGGATTCGTGCAGCAGGTCGCCGGCAAGCTGTTCGCGAATCAACTGGTCAAAGCCGATATCATTGTTGAATGCGCGAATAAGATAATCCCGATATTCCCAGGAACCCCTTGCCGGGTTGTCCCACTCGTAGCCGTACGTATCGGTATAGCGCACCGCGTCCATCCAGTGTCGGGCAAACCGTTCTCCATAGTGCGGTGACTGCAGCAGCGTATCCACCAGTTCGGTGAGCGCCCGTCGGGGATCCGCTGCGTACCGAGCCGGAAATTCAATCACAACTTCCGGTTTCGGCGGCAGTCCGGTGAGCACAAACGACAGACGTCGCAGCAGAACCTGGGGCGTGGCGGGTTCGGAAGGTGGAAGGTCGGCCTTCCGGAGCCTGGCGAGGATGAACTGGTCGATGGGCTCGCCGGACCACTGAGGATTGTCAGGTTCCGGGGGAGTCACCGGTCGGAGGGGCTGAAGGCTCCACCAGCTGCGACGCTCTTCAAACTGAATTTTCCATGCTGCTGCGGCCGCTTCGGAGGCGGTTGGCAACGTATCACGAGGATCGGCGGCTCCTCTTCGAATCCATTCCTCAAAGTCCGCGATGACGGCATCCGGCAACTGAGCTGCCGGCGGCATTTCCAGTGATTCGTACTTGAGGGATTCCAGCAGCAGGCTTTCGGCCGGTTTTCCTGGCACAACGACGGCTCCGGATTCACCGCCTTTCAGCAGTCCGTCACGAGAGTCTAAAAGCAAACCGCCTTTGGCCTCGGCAGAGGCGGTCGAATGACATTCGTAACAGTGTTTGATCAGCTTCGGTCGGATACGGGATTCAAAGAAGGCAATGTCGGCGGCCGCGGGATGCGTATCCTGAACGTCGGCAACCGTGTGCGGGGCAAGACACGCAAGGACGGTGAACAAACCAAAGGTAAAGAGGTGTCGGGTCATCCTTTGATTATGTCAAAGTTTGCACGCTGATTGTATACACAGTTTGAATTCAGCGGTTGCTGACGTCCTTCAGCCGGGTCAGCAGCTTTTGCAGAGTCTCCAGATCGCCGGCCGGTCGGGATGGGGCTCCCTGTGGGGGTTCACTGTCGGTGATCTGACCGCGCAGCTTGAGAAACTGAGCACAGGAGTGTCGGTAGGCAGGCACGGGCGACCGGAATGTGAATTCGCCCAGATACTGCAGGGCATCGTTTAGTTCATAGAACCGACAGTCACCGGACTGCCACCAGGAATCGCGGAGAGCGAACAGATCAGGTGCAAAACTACTGAGTCCCAGCAGGTAATCGCTGCCGTACTTCACCATATCGATGGCGAGATCGTTACCGGTAAACACCTTGAAATCGGGACGGATTTGGTCGCGGAGCTGCAGACGTTCCCATTCCGGAATTCTTTGCAGGGACGAATGTTTTGCCCCCTCACATTGTGAAATCTGCAGTAGCTCCCGGTACACATTCAGAGAATAGATTTTTCCGAAGGGAGCAAATGCTTTGCTGAGTTCAAATCCGATGAAGTGATCGCAGCCGGCTGCAATCTGTCGGTAGGCGTCCACGATGTCCTCGTCGGACTGCTGAGTGAGTCCGTAAGACGGAAAGATGACCGGCGTGCCTCCATGCTGATGGATCAGATCCGTCTGTTGTTGGTAGGTTCCGGCATTGAATGACGATTCAGGCTGATCGGATACGAAGGCGCCGGCCACGAATCTGCGGTCTCCGGTCAGTCGTTGAGTTCTTTGCAGGACTTCCAGCTGCGTGGGTGCATCAATCAGGTTGATGTACCCGGTGTCCATGTTGACGGCAGGAATCAGACCGGCATCCAGGGTTCGTGAAACGTGAGTTTCGAATGAATCCCAGTCAATAGTTGCGCCCTCCAGAAACGGCAGTAGAACCGCTGAGATTCCGGTGATTTTTCGGCCGGGAATTATCGCAGGGACCGATGTGAGTGCCGGCGCGAGCAGCGTTTCCGATGACATCTGGGGGGATCCTTCAGGAATGGAAACCGTTCAGGTACGGTACTGTGGCCGAATGGGCCGTGATCTGATCCTGAGCACTCAGCAGCTGGGCCAGAAAATCCCATTCTCCGGTGACCAGGGCGTCGCGCACACTGTCGGGCATTTCCACAGACACTGAATTGTCTCCTGCGGTTGCCGTAAGAGTCTGCAGGTCCACAGTTAAACGGGTGGACGGATCATGTTCGACGGCATCCGCCAGTATTTTCAGGTCATCACGGGTGGCACACACTGCCGCGACGCCCAAAGATCCGCAGTTGCCAAAGAAGATTTCGGCAAACGATTCCGCAACAATCGCCCGGATACCCCATCTCATCAGAGACTGCGGTGCATGTTCGCGTGAAGACCCACATCCGAAGTTACGTCCGGCCACCAGAATTGACGCCCCCTGATACTGTGACTGATTGAACGGATGATTGGGGTCCTGCTGGCGATCGTCTTCGAAGGCGTGCTCGCCCAGACCGTCAAAGGTCACGCAGCGAAGAAACCGAGCAGGAATGATGCGATCGGTATCAATATCGTCGAACATCAGGGGAATACCGGTGCCGGTAACCGTTTTGATTTCAGTGTTGGACATTGCGTTTGCAAATCTGTGTGGGGGATGGAGATGATTGTGTGGAGAGCCAGGAAACGGACACTTCGCTATAGCCTGACAAAGACCGTTTGCCGGGAAGAGAAATTCAGACTCCGGCCGTGGCAAACTGCCGGATATCAGTCACGCGACCCTTGATCGCCGCAGCGGCAACCATGGCCGGACTCATGAGCAGTGTGCGTCCGGTGGGACTGCCCTGTCTGCCCTTGAAATTGCGGTTACTGGAGGAGGCACAGACTTCACGACCCTGCAGCTTGTCCGGATTCATGGCAAGACACATGGAGCAGCCTGCCTCCCGCCATTCGAATCCGGCGGTTTCGAAAACTTCATGCAGGCCTTCGTCCATGGCCTGCTCACGAACCAGTTGTGAGCCCGGCACCACAATGGCCTTGACCCCTTCGGCCACTGAGTGACCTTTGACGACCTGTGCCGCCTCGCGAATATCAGAGATTCGGGAGTTCGTACATGATCCGATAAAGGCAACATCGATCTTTGTGCCTTCGATCGGGGAACCTTCAGACAGTCCCATGAACTGTATGGCTTCCTGAATCAATGTTTGTTCACCGGGCGCACTGTCTTTGACCCTGGGAAGTTGCCGACTGACGCCCACGGACTGAGCCGGTGTGATACCCCAGGTGACCGTTGGTTCGATCGCGTCCGCATCGAAAACGACTTCATCATCGAATTCGGCACCATCGGGGGAGGCTATGCTCAACCACCACGCCGCTGCCCGTTCGAATTCTTCTCCGGCGGGCACAAACGGACGTCCGCGAAGGTACTCAACTGTTTTCCTGTCCGGATTGATGTAACCGCAACGAGCTCCTCCTTCGATACTCATATTGCAGACCGTCATTCGTTCTTCCATCGACATCTTCTCGAATACCGATCCGGCATATTCATAGGCGTATCCCACTCCACCTTCGACACCCAGCTGCTGAATGATGTACAGGATCACGTCTTTGGCATAGACACCTGGAGTCAAATCGCCGTTGACAATGATTCGACGAACTTTCGGTCGTCTCAGAAACATTGTTTGAGTGGCCAGGACCTGAGCCACATTGCTGGTGCCGATTCCGATCGCGATACTGCCAAACGCACCATGCGTGCTGGTGTGACTGTCACCACAAACGATCGTCATGCCAGGTTGCGTCAGACCCTGCTCGGGGCCGACCACATGTACGATTCCCTGCCGATTGTCATCCAGGTTCAGCAATGTGACACCGAACTCATCGCAGTTGCGTTCGATGGCGGACATCATCTGTTCGGCCAGATCATCCTGAAACGGTCGAGCCTGACCGGCTGTGGGAATGATATGGTCCACCGTGGCCACGGTTTGTTTCGGACAGCTGACTTTCAGTCCCCGGTCCCGCAGAATTTCAAATGCCTGAGGGCTGGTGACTTCGTGAATCAGGTGCAGACCCACGAACAATTGAGTCTGTCCGTTCGGCAACGTACGGACTGTATGCAGATCCCAGACTTTGTTGAATAGATTGCGATGATCAGACATAGGAATCATTCAGTGTTAAAATTCGAACGGGACTGGTGTCCTCTGAGTTTTTAAATGAGGTGTGTAATTGTTGTGTGTTTTGAAAAGGTGATTGAGATCCGGTGCCAATCTGACAGAGAAGCATCCGTCGATTACGCCCCGCCCATCTCCATAACCTGGCACACCCGTCCGGAATTCAGACGAATGCATGAGAACGGTGCAGTATAACGCTGTTTTGGTGAGTTTTGAGCCATGAACCCTGTCGACTTGAATTTGGGACATGTCGCCGGAATTTCATTGGTCCCCGGTGATGAACTGAGTAAGCAAAACAGGTTGAACGGCGGCAACTGCCGCCGTCGGCTTGCGATGCAGAATGCCAGTCATGAGAATAACGCCCAGTCTGATTCGCTTTGAAATTGACGGACTGTGACTGATGTCAGAAATCGATCGAATTGCCGGATGTCCCACGGTGGACTTTGCTGAGGTTGCTGCGGTTGCCTGTCCCTGCGGTCAGGCCCGACGCGGATACGCGGATGTGCCGGAGTTTCCAGGGACGATTCATGTGACCGACATCAGTGAAGATGCCCGCATCCACTACCATAAAACACTGACCGAAACTTACTACATTCTGGAATGCGGACCTGATGCGGCGATGGAACTGGACGGCAAAAGACAGGACGTCCGACCGGGATGGAGTGTGGTGATTCCTCCGGGAACACGGCATCGAGCTGTCGGTAAAATGAAAGTCCTGATTGTGGTACTGCCTGAATTTGATCCTGCTGATGAATGGTTCGATTAAAGCCTGGAATGAATCCACTGCAGGCTGGAGTAACTGTCATGGCCGTAAACCACCCGCGTCGTCGATTTCTGACACAGACGGTCGGTTCACTTTCTTCCGTATCACTGCTGCCCGGGCTTGGCGAGGTTTCTCGTGCCGGGATGAGTCTTGACGACGGAGTTGTGAAGTTTCAGCCGGAGGTGGAGCCGCTGGTGAGACTGATCGAGGACACACCTCGCTCGCGATTAATGGAAGAAGTTGGTCAGCGTGTTCGTGCGGGGACGGGTTACCGCGAAGTTCTCACCGCGCTGTTTCTGGCAGCGATTCGCAATGTCCAGCCCAGACCTGCGGTGGGATTCAAATTCCATGCGGTGCTGGTTGTTCATGCGTCGCATCTGGCCAGCATTTCTTCTCCCAATGCTGATCGCTGGTTGCCGATATTCTGGGCTCTGGACGAATTTAAGAGTTCTCAGGTACGCGACGTTCAGGAAAACGACTGGACAATGCGTGCGGTGGATGAGGCCGCCGTACCCAATGTCAGCAGGGCTCGTGAAGATTTTCATGCTGCCATGCACAACTGGGACGAAGTGAAGGTTGACGCCGCTGCCGCGGGACTCGTCCGGTTTACGGGGGCCACGGAAGTCTTTGAATCATTTGCACGCTACGCCGCGCGGGATTATCGAAGTATCGGGCATAAAGCGATCTTCACTGCCAACGCCTGGCGGACCCTGCAGACCATTGGCTGGCAGCATGCCGAACCCGTGTTCCGCTCCCTGGCGTATGCCATGGTGAATCACCACGGGGAACCCAATCCGGCCACCAGTGATCTGGCAGCCGATCGTCCCTGGCGCCAAAACACGGAACTGGCTTCCGGCATTCGAGATCACTGGCAGCAGGGGCGTGTGGACCCGGCCGCCGCACAGTCTCTGCTGGAGACGCTCCGAACAGGTACGCCGGCAGAAGCGTCAGCGGCGGCTGTCGAAGTGCTCAATTCCGGAGTCGCTCCGCAGTCCGTGTATGACGCCCTGCATACTGCTGCCGGTGAGATGCTGCTGCAGCAGGCGGGCATTATTGCTCTGCATGCGGTCACCACCACCAATGCGATTCGATTCCTGTTTGATACCACCGGAAATGAACACACGCGACGCATGCTGCTGTTACAAAACGCGGCCTTTCTGCCTATGTTTCGAGCATCCATGCAGCGCCGCGGCCGCGTCCGCCGCACTCAGATTGATGCGGTGATGACGGCGGCGACCGACACCGAGTCAATGAGCCTGGAGACGATCTTTGATAACGTTGGCAAAAATCCGCTGGGGGCCTCCCGAGGAGTCTTCGGTTATGTCAATGACGGCCGGGATGCACGGGCTTTGCTTTCCGCTGCCCGACGGCTGATCTTTCTGAAGGGCAGTAATGCCCACGACTACAAATTCAGTTCGGCTTTGCTGGAAGATTATTACAAGGTGTCTCCTGAGTTTCGTAATCAGTTTCTGGCGGCCGGTTCAACCATGCTGCGAGGGCGTTCGTCCGCGGACAATGGCCTCGTCGGACGAATCCGAGCTGCTCTCAGCTGATGTCCACCGTTTGTTTTGCGTGATCTCAAAAAATCGTGCTAAAGATATTTCATACGGCAGACTGGCATCTGGGCCAATCTTTCTGCGGATTCGATCGGGATTTCGAACACGCGCGATTTCTGGAATGGCTGCTTGAGCAGCTGCAAAGACACCGTCCTGACGCGCTGCTGCTGTCCGGTGATGTTTTTGATTCCATCAATCCGTCGGCCGTTTCTCAAAAACGTTTTTACAACTTTCTGGCACGTTCTCATGAAGCACTGCCAGAGCTTCAGATGGTGATTACCGCCGGCAATCATGACGCAGCGGCCCGGCTGGAAGCGCCCGCAGGTCTGCTGGACACGCTGAACATCACTGTGGTGGGAACCGTGAAACGTGACGACAGCGGTGCCATCGATACGGAACGTTTTCTTGTTCCGCTCAGAAACGCCCAGGGGATCATTGCCGGTATTGTGCTGGCGGTTCCGTTTTTACGACCTGCCGATGTTCCGCTTGTGCCGGATGCGGTCGACCCGTATCTCGATGGTATCCGTGAACTCTATCGACGTGTGTTTGAGGCTGCACTGCGAATGAGGTCCGGTGAGTCTGCAGATGCTGCTTTAATCGGGATGGGGCATTGTCATCTTTCCGGCGGTTCGGAGTCTCCCGATTCAGAACGCCGTCTGGTGGTGGGAGGTGCTGAGGCTCTTGCGGTTGATGTGTTTGATCCACAGCTGACCTATGTTGCTTTGGGGCATCTGCATCGAGCTCAGAGCTTTGACCAGGGACGGGTCCGATACAGCGGCAGTCCGATTCCGCTGTCCTTCGCCGAAACCGGTTATCATCATCAGATCCTGCAGGTCACTCTGGAAGGAAAAGAACGTGCCATTGTGGACAGGATTGAGGTCCCGCGAAGCACACCGCTGATCAGGATACCACCCGGTCAGTCCGGTCCGCTTGAGGACCTGATTCCGCATCTAAAGTCTCTGGATCTTGATGTTTCTGTGCCGCCTGAGCAGCATCCGTTTCTGGAAGTCCGTGTTCTGGAAGATGGTCCTGACCCAAATCGACGGGCGCGTATTGAACAGGCTCTCGGAGATCAGCCGGTCCGCCTGGCGTCGATCAAAGTGCAGCATGCGGCCGTCGACCAAACCGGCGCTGATGAAAACGATCAGTCCGGCACGGCTTCGTTGAGTGACGTCCGGCCGATGGACATTTTCCTGTCTGCGTGGCAGGAAAAATATGAAAACGATCCCGGTCCGGACGTAATCGAAGCCCTGCGCGAGATCCTGATTCAGGAGTCCTGTTCCTGATGAGGATTCTGCGGATCACTGTCAACAACATTGCCTCACTGGCGGGCACTCATACGGTCGATTTCACCTGTGATCCCCTGCGGTCTGCCGGACTGTACGGGATCAGCGGTGCCACGGGTGCCGGTAAAAGCAGCCTGCTGGATGCGCTGTGTCTGGCTCTGTTCGATGCCACTCCACGATTGAAACACGTGGGGCAGCTGCAGGAAATCAATCGGGGCGAGAAGCAGAACAACAGCCGAACGCTGCTGCGCCGCGGAACGGCCGCCGGAATCGCGGAAGTGGCCTTTGTCGGCGTCGATTCTGAAATCTGGACCGCGCGCTGGAGCGTGCGGCGAAGTCGCAATCAGGTCGATGGCAGGTTGCTGGCTCCGGAAATGACTTTGTTCCGCGGCAACGTTCTGCCCGGACAGACGGGACCCGTTGAAGCCGGTGGAAAGAAGACACTGGTTCAGGAGGCCATCGTCGAAAAGCTGGGACTGACATTTGATCAGTTCACCCGAGCCGTGCTGCTGGCCCAAAATGAGTTCGCAACCTTTCTGAAATCCAGTGATCGTGAACGTGCCGAAATTCTGCAGACTCTGACCGGGACAGAACAGTTTGAACGCATCTCCCGAGCTGTCTTCAGCCGTCATTCCGAAGAACGGCAGCAACTTGATGCGTTGCAGTCGCGTCTGGCAGGCAACGCGCCGCTGTCGGCCGATGAACGCAGCAGTGCAGCAGCCAAATCTCAGGCGGCTTCAGAAATCGTTCGGCGTACCGAATCCGGACTGCACACCTGTGAGTCCCATGTTGCCTGGTTCCAGCGTTTGAAGTCGCTTCGTCAGGAGCTGGCACAGGCCTCCGAACAGCTGCGTGTCGCTCGCAGCGCCCGTGTACAGTCCACCGCACAGCGAAATGAACTGGAACAGACAGAACTGGCGATTCGTGAAGCATCCATTCTTTGGAAGGATCAGCAGGAGGCGGTTAGCAACGATCTGTCAGCCGAACAGACGCTGGCCCAGGCGTGCGAACAACAGGACACGCAGTTCCGACTGCTGAAACAATCGCAGGAGAAGCTCCGGACAACCCGGCAGGAACGAACACGAGTCTCAGCGGAACTGGAGTCAATTCAGCCATCATTGAAGACGGCTCGACAGCTTGATGCCCGGCTGCAGCCGCTGCAGCAACAGGCAGCACGGGCAGAAGATGCTTTCGACGCTGCACGGAACGCTCACCAAACGGCAGTAACCGCGCTGTCCGCAGCCACAACCCGTCACGAACGGCTGTTGACCGATCAGCAGGATCTTCACAGGAAACGTGATCGTCTGGCTGCATTTGAACGGTTTGTCAGTGAGGCTTCCAAATGGCTGCATCTGCTGCGTGAGGCGATGACTGCTGAAACCGAAGTCGTGCAGGCAGACACCAAACGACAGGACCTGGACGATCGTTGCGCTGACGTGCAGCAACAGCGGGAATCCGTTCAAAAATCGATGGAGCAGGCCACAGAAAAATGGGAAACTGCAAAGCAGCAGCTGGCGGATGCGGAGTCCGTTGAACAGAAATTCGATGCAGAATCACTTGCCGAACAACGTCGTCGCTGTGACAGCGATGTCCTGGTTCTGCAGAATCTGATACAGGAGCTGGACCGGCACCACGAGCAGCTGACACAGCTGGATGCCGTCGCGGCTGAGCTCCGGGAACTCGAAGAACGGCTGGAGACTGAATCCGCAACACTGCGCACGCTGACCGAACACCAGGTTCCCCGGGCTGATCGGGATCTGGAACTGGCTGAACGACAGTTAAGTCTGGTTGAAGCCGCGGTGGACGACCATGCCACACGACTGCGAGCTGCGCTGCAGGACGCGGAGCCGTGTCCGGTTTGCGGATCCCGTGAACACCCCTATCAGTGCCATGCTCCGGATGCCGAATCGGCCGGTGTGCATGCGGCCAAGCAGCACGTTACAGAATTGCGAGTAACGCGGGACACTCTGAAAGAACAACAGCAACGTCAACTGCTGTGGATCGAATCCGCATCGAAACAAATCACCGGACTCAAACAGCAGCACCTGGCTTTGTATCAGGAAACGCAGGCCGTCACGTTTAGTCATGCGGATTCAGCGGTCGTTGCCGCGATTCTTGCTGCGGACCGTGAGTCGCGGCCTGCTATGGCTCAGGATCAATTGAGTGTCGCTTCCGGTTCACGCGAGCAGTGGGAACGTGAGGAACAGGCTTATCGAACAGCTAGTGAAGACACGCGTGCCCGCCGAAAACAGGAAGAACATGCACGTCGGCAATGGGAGACGCAGCGGCAGCAGCAGGAGGTGTGTGAGCGGAAGCTGGCTGCTGTTCAGGCTGAATTCAAAGCGGCCCGACGAACGTGTGAATCAGCAGAACAGCGTCGCAAGAATGCGGATGTTGGACTGGGGGACCTGTGGAGTGGTCTGCCGGAATCACGGAATCAATATGAAACGGATTCAGAATCGTTCTGTGAGACCTTTGAACAGTCCACCCGTGACTGCGGGCAGATTGCCTCCGAACTGAACTCACTGACGCAGACCATTCAGACTCAGGTTGCCCGCATGGGGCCGCTGGAAGAAGCTGTCCGGCAATCCCGTCGTGCACTGGTTGCCGGTGAAGCTGAGTACAAAGCGGCCGCTGAGGCTCAGGAAGAATTACTGAAGCAGCGTGAGCAGTTGTTGAGTGGCCGGGCTGCCGATGACGTGGAAGCCGAACTGCTGCACGGGGTGCGTACCGCGGAGCAGGCAGCCGAATCAACAGCGGTTGCCTATCATCGTGCCGACAAACAGCAGCAGTCGGCAATGCAGCAACTGGAATCGGCCAAAAGTCTCAGGACGACCACCGCAGCCGAACTTCAGTCCGCAAAAAATCGGCTCACCACATGGATCGACCGGTTTGTCGTGCAGTATTCCAGACAACTGAGCATGGACGAACTTCAGCTGATGCTCAGTCGCGATCAGGACTGGATTGGTGATCAGCGGCAAAGACTGAAACAGCGTGATGACGACGTCACGGCTGCTGAAAGCGCATTGAATGTTCATTCGGACCGAATTCAGCACCACGAAAAACAGCGACCCACGCCGGAAGAGGAACAGACCGTGATCAGGTCTCGTGATCAGCTGGTCGAGGAACTGAAACAGTGCAAAGCCGCTGAGACCCGTGCGGCCGCGGTCTTGACCAGTGACGATCAGCGACGTGAGCAGAATGCGGCGCTGGCGCGGGAGTTAACACAGCGAGAAGCCACTGCCGCGCCCTGGATCAAGCTGAATGATCTGATTGGCTCAAAGGAGGGAGACAAGTTCCGTATGATCGCTCAAAGACGCACGCTGGATGTGCTGTTGAGCTATGCCAATCAGCAGCTGAACCAGCTGGCGGTGCGGTATCGTCTGCAACGCCTGCCGGAGTCACTGAATCTGATCGTGATTGACGAACTGATGGGAGACCAGCGACGTTCGGTGCATTCACTTTCCGGAGGTGAATCATTTCTTGTGTCTTTGTCGCTGGCTCTTGGTCTGGCGTCACTGACGTCCAGTCGCATGCGAATTGAATCGCTGTTCATTGACGAAGGGTTTGGCAGTCTTGATCCGGAGACGTTGAATACGGCGATGAATGCCCTGATGCATCTGGAAGCACAGGGCCGCAAAGTTGGCGTGATTTCGCATGTGACGGAGATGACGGATGCCATTCCGGTTCAGGTTCAGGTCGTGAAACGCAAAGGCGGGGCATCCAAAGTCGTGGTTCCGGGAGCGCCCGGTCCTGCGGGTTTACCGGTGACCTCCGCCGCAGCGTCTTTGACGACTTACGAAGCTCCGTCATCCGACATTGATCTGATTGCCGGTCGGATCGTGGAAATCCTCACACGAGAATCTCAGTCCGGCAAAGTCAAGGTTTCCATGCGAGCGCTGAGAAGCGAACTGGGCTGTGGTGCGGGTGACTTCAAGGCGGCTCAAAACCTGCTGCAGGATCAGGTGACCGTGGAATCCCGCAGCCTGCGACTGAGGTAACAGTTCCGGTGGCGGTGGCTGGGGCGATCGCGCAAGGCGTTGACGTTCGGCATTCCGCAGAAACATCAAATCGGGCTGTGGCCAGGGACTGTTTGTCCTCAATGCTTCGAGCGTTCCATCACTGAGGAATCTTTCATCACCCGGCAGCATTGGCCGTCGGTGGTCTTCGTGGATGCAGGAACTTCCCGGCCCGGCGTTCCGAAGCCGGAGCTTCGGAACGAGATGAAAGAACATGGAGCGGATCAGACACAATGATCGCTTCATGTCGGGCCGCATTCTAACTGCTTACCACCAGATCCGGTCGATGTTTGCGTGGTGGCTGTAAAACACAGGATCGTCCGGGGAGTAATAAATGGCAGACGGATCGCTCCTGTCTTCACCCACAACCATTTCGACGATGTCAAAGGCTTCGTCTGCGGTGTATCCGGCATCCACTAAATCCAACCACAGGTGCATTTCGGGACTAATTGCAGATGCCTCGTTAGCACACAGGGCCACAGATATGGTCAGGGTCAGGATTGCGATGCAGCGTTTCATGGGGCGTCTTTCTGAAGTGGAGGAAGTTAGTGTTCTGTGGAATGAACCTGCGTACCAGATCAGTGAGTTGCCGAAATTTGAAAACAATGACCGAATCGGCTGCTTTGCATGAAAACAATACGGTGCGTGCAAAAAGCCGCAGCAAAAACCTGCAACACCGGCACCAGACCTCTGCGCCCGCCGGTTCCCTTCTGCCGTTGCTGCATGCTGGGTGTACACTTTGATTAATGCCTCAGCGTCTGCCTGTTGCATCACACGTATTAGATCCGGATTTGAGACATAAGTGGCGCGTTTGCTTCCTGTTCCGGATGTCGCAGATTTACCTTTAATCTCCGCAGATACCACATGAATAGCATCTGTAGCCATTTCGACCGGACCGGTTCCCTTTTTCGTAACTGAAGTCGTAGTTAAAAATTCCTGATGTTCCCTGGTCGTTTTCCACAACCATTTCGACGATGTCAAAGGCTTCGTCTGCGGTGTATCCGGCATCCACTAAATCCAACCACAGGCCCATTTCAGGACTGATCGCAGATGCCTCGTCAGCACACAGGGCCACAGATATGGTCAGGGTCAGGATTGCGATGCAGCGTTTCATGGGGCGTCTCTCTGAAGTGGAGGGTGTTAAGGTTCTGTGGAATGAACCTGCGTACCACTTCAGTGAGTCGCCGAAATTTGAAAACAATGACCGAATCGGATGCTTTGCATGAAAACAATACGGTGCGTGCAAAATGTTGTGGCAAAATGCCCCAGGAAACTGTCACGAAAATAACACTTCCGATAACTGTCCTGCAGTAGCGATCTCGCCAACAACAATTTTTCCCTCCGTCACAGGCTACCACCCGCCTCCGCCGCCACCTCCGCCGCCACCACCGGAAAACCCGCCGCCGGAGAATCCACTGCCGGAGGAACTGCTGCCACTGGAACTGCCGGGAGCTGTACTTGACGACGAAATCGCCTGACCCAGTGAGCTGCCCAGAATGGATGCGAAATCGCTACGGGAGGAAGGATTCCAGTAGCGACCGCGGTACCAGTCAGGATGGTAGTCCCCTGGTTGACCTGAGGTGATGGAAGTTTCCTGCAGGATCTCGGAGAATCTTTCCGCCCATTTGTTTTCCACATCCAGGGCCAGTGCATACGGCAGGTATTTTTCAAATAGCTCAGGCGTCTGCTCCGGTGGATGCATCCGTTGCAGGTATTCCTGTTCAGCGGTGCCCAGGTACATTCGAAACCCCTCAATCTGATCCATGATCCGGCGCCCTTCCACGGTTGGCTGCCTGATCAGATGCCAGAAAGTCCAGTTGAGGGCCACCAGACCAACGAGCATCGGCATCATCCAGATGGTTGTCGCCCGGACCAGGATGACAAGTCCGAACGTTTCACCGATGAAGAACGGAATGGCAAAGACCGTGAGGAACAGTGCTCCGCCGAAGGATCCGAGGCGTTTCTGAGTATTGCGTCTTAATGCCAGCGCACTTCGCCACGTTGCGACGACCATGCCCGCGAGCGCGCCGCACCCACAGGTCCAGATGGAAAGCCAGACGCCCAGGAAACCAACGATGCCGAGGGCCTGCCATCCGCTGCACACCGCTCCCGCCATCACGGCCAGAGCCGAAAGCAACCAGCCAGGCAACAGCCACCAGCGATTCCTGAAAAACAATTTGCCTTCAAACTCACTGGAAAGTCGTTCACCCAGTTTCTCAATGGCCTTGCCGATCCTGGAGTGATTTTTCTGTTCAAGTTTGATCGAGCTGGAATTCAGCAGCGTCCTGGCAATTTTTTGCTCGCCGGGTGACAGCTTGCCCTTTTGTGAATCGGTGTTGCGCCGCAGAGTGTACTCACCGTCCTCCTCGTCGATGGTCAGCCATTTCTTAACCGCCATATTCAGCAAAGCTGCGGTAAAGCACTTGCGGTCGTAGCCGCAGCGGTGCAGGAAACGCATACATGCCGGCGGCAGGTCCAGCGGCGGTTGAAACAGTGGAACGATCGTATTGCCGGGCGGGTCGCGTCCGACAGCGACCCACGCGCAGATATAATAGACAAACACCACAAGCAACCCGCCAAGCATCACCCACAGGGCGAGGTTGGCTTTGAAGTACAGTTTGCTCCGCTCCCTTTTCGTGGGCTCATCGACAAAGCCTTTGGAAAAACCGACGACAACGGTCAGTCCTTCGCGAGGTCCCAGGACGCGGGTAGTGGCGAAACTGACGGTCCCGTCTGCTTCGTCCACCTGCGATGTCAGATGTTTCGCCCGGGAATTCTGCAGGCCCGTATAACCTTCGTGGGTCAGCTTATCCCGCGGCACGTCCGACGGCAGCCGCACCCGGGCCGTGGCCTGCTCAATCGGGAACTCCCAGCCATTGCCGGTGACGTTCCAGTACAGTTCGTCGTGTTCCTCAAAGTACCCCAGCTGGTAGTTCGTGGTGTAGATGATTTCGTAAGTGTATTTGTCCGGTGGTAGAGTGTAGTTCTTACGGCCGATGTAAAGCCGAACGCCATTTGACTGCTGTTCGGTGTGATAGGGTTCGTCTGTGCCGTCACGTTTAACGGAGACAACGTCAAACGGAAGTTCGATTCGGACAAAGTACCGGGACCTGTAAAGGGTGGGGAAGTCACGATAGATGCCGCGTTTGATCCTGTTTTGCCCGGAGGTGACCGTGATTGTCTCGGTGACTCGTAACGATCCGTCCCTGAGGACGTCGATGTCGCTGTGGAAGCTGTGAATTTTCTCCGACTGCGCGACGGTGATCGAAGTTGATGTGAGCACGACGAGCCCGGCGATAAGCGATCCAACGGCTTGACGAACTGACATCGTTCACCTTTTCTTATTTGGTGTCTTTGAATTCAACTTTCGGGAGTTCGCGTTCGGTCAGACTCTCCAGTTCAAAAAACTCAGCCGGCGTGAATTCAAACAGACCGGCAATCAGATTTGACGGGAACGACTCCACTTGGATATTGAAATCGCGCACGGTACCGTTGTAGTATCTGCGCGCCTTCTGCAGGTTGTCTTCAATACCGGACAACTGCTGCTGCAGGTCCAGAAAATTGTTCCCTGCCTTTAATTCGGGATAGTTTTCGGCCACGGCGAACAGGGTCTTTAAGCCGGCAGACAGAGCGTTCTCATCGCGTTGCTTGTCGGAGATTGACTGATCTCCCATCGCTCGTAACCGCAAACGGACTACTTCGTCCAGCACGCTCCGCTCAAAATCGGCGTAGCCCTGCACTGTGTTGATGAGGTTTGGAATCAGGTTGTGTCGCTGTTTCAGCTGTACATCGACACCGCTGAAAGCTTCGCGAACAAGCATGCGGCTGCGAACCAGCCTGTTGTAGATCGCCACCAGAATGACGCTCGAGATCAGGGCGATGACCAGCACGACCGCCAGGAAATAGATGCCCTGCATAATTTACAGCTCCCAGGCTGAGTTCACGCTTGCCATGTTTTAACCTGATCCGCGTCGCGGGTTTTTGATCAGGAGCCGTTGTCTGGCTTCTGCTGCTGTACTGACGAAATCGTCTGCACCATTTCTATCTCCATTGTAGTAGTTCGTCGACATCCAGCAGTTGCCGGCAGGATTTGTGAAACAGCACTCACTGGCATTGTGCTGAACTGACGGCCCTGCAGTTCCTTTGATTTTGCAAAACAGAGATGTTTTCGTCAACGGTGAGCAGCACTTTCCACGTTGCCGGTATGCCTCCAGGCAGGAGTACCGGCTTTTTTCCTCCGTCTCAGGCTCCCGTCCGGAACTGCCTGTCCCTGACGCTCCGCTTCGATCGTTTCATCAATGAGCAGCATTCCCCTGACGTGACTACCCCGGTTGTGAAGCTGTCTGTCGGAACCGGATTCAGCCATGCCGGCAATGAACACGATTTTCGAATCAGGGGAAGTTGGTTCCCCCTGATTCCTCGTTCTGTTACGGTGTTTTACTCAATTGCCACGCACTCCGGCGGAGCAACCTATTGAGTCAGACGGTCCCTCAGAAACAACAAATCCCTGTTCCTGGGTATCCGGAGAAAACTTTCTGCGGTGAGTTGCTCTCAACGGGATCGGAATGGGTGGTGGACGCTACCGGCTGTGATCCGGAGAGACTGGCCCGGCAACCGGTCCTGCAGTCACTTTGTGACGCCATCATTGCAGACAATCGGTTGAATGTAATCGGCTCTCCGCAATGGCACACGTTTCCCTCCCCGGGAGGAGTTACGGGCCTGTATCTGCTCAGTGAATCGCACCTTGCCTGTCATTCCTTTCCGGAGCATCAACTGCTGACCGTCAATCTGTACTGCTGCCGCGATCATGCTGACTGGGACTGGACAAGTCAGCTGGAACGTCGATTGGGCGCGATTGACGTTGTGCTGAGAAAGATGGACCGGGGCATTCTGCCTTCGGGAGATTCTGTTTCTTCCGGAGACGCCGTATGAAAGTTCGGGTCGCCAACTGTCCGTCGTGCGGCGGGCCGGTGGAATTTCAGGTGAGTACCTCACTGGTCACCATCTGCGATTTTTGTCAGTGCGTGGTGGCTCGAGCAGACAAGTCGGTGGCGGATCACGGAAAAGTATCCGATCTGGTTCTGACCGATTCTCCCTTAAGTCGCGGGGTCACCGGCAAGTGTCGCGGAAAGAAATTTGAGTTGGTTGGGCGTGTGCAGTATCAGCATCCTGCCGGCGGCGTGTGGGATGAATGGTATCTGCTGTTCTCCAACGGGCGCTGGGGATGGCTGGCGGAGGCTCAGGGTAAATACTATCTGATGTCCCAAAAGAAGGCGTTCCACAAACTCGATTTCCCGGAGTTTGATGATCTTGAACCAGGTCGACGGTTGAAGCTTGGAAAGAAGGAGGACATGACTGTCACGGAAGTCGGAGTCGCCGTCACAAAAGCGGCGGAGGGAGAGATTCCCTGGACGTTTCAGGAAGGGATTCCACACCGGTTCGTCGATTTTCGCGGGCAGGGCAGGACATTCGGAACCCTGGACTATTCGCTCAGCGAACCCCGCCTCTTTCTGGGCCGGGAACTCACTTTGGATGAACTGGGACTTTCGGAGACCGGCTGGTACGGGGGAGTGCCGGCAGGCGTCAGTCAGCACGACGAAAGTCGGGTGCAGGCACTCTCTGTGAATTGTCCACATTGTGCAGGTGCTCTGACGCTGCATGCTCCCGATGAGACGCAGCGGGTCTGTTGTCCGTCATGTGCATCGCTGCTGGATTGTCAGAAAGGAAAGCTGGAGTATCTGCAGACGCTGCACACCAGGCGAAAAAAACCGCAGATTCCACTGGGAACCGTGGGCACACTGGATGGTGTGGAGTACACCGTGATTGGTTTCATGGAACGCTTCGCTCGCTACCAGGGACTCGACTATCCCTGGACGGAGTACCTTTTGCGAAGTCAAAGATCAGGGTATCGCTGGCTGGTCTGCAACAAACGTCACTGGTCGTTTGTCGAACCGGTTTCTGCCCATGAGGTTTCGACTTTCATGGGTTCGGCGACCTACGACAACCAGAAGTTTTCCCGCTATGACCTGGGAACAGCGACCGTCCGATTTGTACTGGGCGAGTTCTACTGGAAAGTCACAGTGGGGGATATGGTGCACACCGTTGACTATATCGCACCACCACTGATGCTGTCCTCTGAACGTTCTGAGTCGGATGATTCGCAGGAATTAAACGTATCCTTAGGTGTCTACAAATCAACGGAAGAAATCGAACAGGCGTTTGGGATTACGGACCTCGTACGTCCGTGGGGTGTTGGAGTTATTCAGCCGGCCCCCCGGGCCGGTGACGTCATGAAGCTGTGGGCCATGTTCCTGGTGGTACTGGGTCTGCTGGATCTGTTGTTTTTGGCCACTTTGAAGCAGGGTGTCGACCAGTGGTTTTTCGCTACGTCACTGGGATTGGCGTCGCTGATTCCGATCGGGTTTTTGTTTTACAAATATCAGTTCGAAGTAAATCGCTGGAAAGACAGTGACTTCAGTCCGTATGCGACTGAATGATGATTAAGCAATTGGAAGATTCGTTCCATCGAAGGACGGACAGGTGATGCCTGATTTCAAATCGACTCTCGTCAAACTGTACCTGGTCGTGGGGATCAGTGTTTGTTTGTTTTTTGGCACCGGTGCGATCGCCGGATGGAAAATGCCGAGCATGGATTTTGGTGCCAGCGGTTTCGGCGGCGGACGCAGTACCGGTGGCTTTTGGGGGATAGGAAAATGATGGCTGCTCTGTCTGCTGTTTCCGGTGTACTGCTTCTGGGGCAATCTGCTGATGCGGGTTCGCTGATACGGCCTCTGATTGCTGCGATTGTGTTCGCGGTCGTGGGCATTTTTGTGCTGGCTCTGAGCTTCTGGCTGATGGAGAAACTCTCTCCGTTTTCACTCAAAAAAGAAATTGAAGAAGACCAGAATCTGGCACTGGGATTCGTGATGGGATCTGTGGTGATCGGCATTTCCCTGATCATTGCCGCGTCGATTCAGGGTTAGTATCGAGGCCGCTTTGCTGCAGTCGGCCAGCGACGGCTTCCCATCGTTTCCGCCGGCCACACAGGCCATGCGCGTTCAATCCGTCATTCAATAAGCAGTCGTCCGAATGAACCGGGCACCTTTATTTCTGTTCTATCTGAACGTGCTGATCATAGCCACCTGCGGGCTCATCTATGAGTTGCTCGCGGGGACTCTGGCCAGTTACCTGCTGGGAGATTCCGTCACCCAGTTTTCGCTGGTGATTGGAATTTACCTTTCGGCACTGGGTGTGGGTGCCTGGTTGTCTTCGTTTGTCGAAGAAAGGCTGGCCCGCTGTTTTATTGAAATCGAACTGGCCGTGGCCCTGGTGGGTGGAACGTCGGCCCCGTTATTGTTTCTGGCGTTCGGTTATATCGATTGGTTTCGTCCGCTGCTGTACGGACTGGTGTTTCTGATCGGAGTTCTTGTTGGACTGGAACTGCCGTTACTGATGCGGTTACTGAAGGAACATGTCGATTTTTCCGATCTGGTGTCACGTGTACTGACGTTCGACTACATCGGAGCTTTACTGGCCGCGTTGCTGTTTCCCATTCTGCTGGTTCCTCATTTGGGGCTGGTCCGTACGTCGCTGATATTCGGTATTATCAATGCACTGGTCGGATTATGGGGGACGCATCTGCTGCGACCGCTGCTGTCGACCAAAGGTCTGGGCGGGTTACGGGGACGAGCCATACTGGTGGTCGGTCTGCTGGTCACGGGAATCATCAAGGCTGACGCGATTACCACCGTTGCCGAAGAAAACCAACTGGCCGGCACTGTCGTGCATGCGGAAAGCTCACCCTACCAGCGGATTGTCATTGCAGAGAACAACACCGGGATTCAGCTGTTTCTTAACGGCCAGCTTCAGTTCAACTCCGCAGACGAATACCGCTATCACGAGGCTCTCGTGCATCCGGCAGTGGCGTCGTGCCGCAACGCACGCCGGATTCTGGTACTGGGCGGCGGTGATGGTCTGGCCGTGCGGGAAATTCTGAGGTACGCAACGGTTGAGTCTGTCACTTTGGTTGATCTGGATCCCGCCATGACGTCATTGGCTGATCGTTTTCCGCCTCTGGCGGAACTCACCGGTAACGCACTGCGGGATTCGCGGGTGACTGTGATTAACCGGGACGCGTTTTTGTGGATTGACGATGATACGGCCCGGTTCGATGCCGTGATCATCGATTTTCCGGACCCGGGAACTTACTCAGTCGGCAAGCTCTATACGAGTTACTTCTTTTCCCGACTGCGACAGCGACTGGCCCCGCAGGGGGTTGTCACGATTCAGTGTTCTTCACCGCTGGTGTCGCCGAAATCGTACTGGTGTGTCATCAACACACTGGAACAGTCCGGTTTTCGCGTACGACCTTTTCAGGCAACCGTTCCTACGTTTGGTGTCTGGGGATTTGCGCTGGCGGCCGTGGAGGATCTGCCGCCGATTCCTCAACTGTCACCACAGGTCAGTGAGCAGCTGAAATTTCTGGATCAAACGGTTCTGGACGACCTGTTCATCATACCAAAGGATATGAGCCATGTTGAAACCGATATTAACCGGTTGAACAATCAGGTTCTGGTGCGCTACTACGATCGCGAATGGAGTCGCTGGCAGTGAGACAGGAGTGAGCCGGCGTGACCGGATTTGATCGACGTGAACTTCTGCTGACCGCTCTGGCCGGTTCGTCCTCTGTATTGCTGCCGGGATGTTCTCAGGCCAACGCTGCATTCACCGGTGAACTGTTGAGTCCCTCGCTCGACGTGGGGCACCGTATCCGAGACGGCGATCTTCCTGAACCCGCAGTGACAAACTGGCAGGAATCAGGTGTGGTGATTGTGGGTGGCGGCATCAGTGGATTGACCGCCGCATGGCGGCTGGATCATGCCGGTGTGGATGATTTTACGTTGCTGGAACTGGAAACCGTGATTGGCGGGACTTCGCGGTGTGGACAGAGCCAGGTATCGGGATATCCCTGGGGAGCTCATTACGTGCCCGTTCCCCGTTCCGACAATCGGGCGTTGTGGCGACTGTTGGAAGAGATGGGAGCGGCTGCACAAAACCCACAGGGCGTGTATTCGGCTCACGAACACATTCTGTGTCGGGAACCACACGAACGATTATTCGTCCATGGTCACTGGGCAGAGGGTCTGTATCCGCACAGTGTGGCCACCGATGAAGATCTCCGCCAGTGGACGTCGTTTCAGGAGAGGATCGCGCACTGGATCGACTGGCGGGATGATCGGGGGACACCTGCTTTCACCATCCCCCTGGCCGGCTGTTCTGCCGACGAAGCCGTGCTTGTTCTGGATCAGATCTCCATGGGGGAGTGGATGCGCCGGGAGGGATGGGATTCAGCACCTTTGTTCTGGTGGGTGGATTATTGCTGTCGTGATGATTACGGATTGACGGTTGAACAAACCAGCGCCTGGGCTGGTTTGTTTTATTTTGCGTCTCGACGGGAAAACTCGAACTCCGTTTCACCCGGGGTTCTCACCTGGCCGGAAGGCAACGGCCGCATCGTTCAGCATCTCAGCCGGATTGCGGGCTCCCGCCTGAAAACCGGACAGGCGGTGCTGTCAATACAGCAGTCACCCAACAATACGGATGGTGTCCGAATTGTTGTGCTTGATCGCCAAACTAAGCAAATGTGGGGAATTCGGGCTCAGCAGGTGATCTTTGCGGCTCCTCAGTTTCTGGCCCGTTATCTGATTCTGAATCGAGCTGCCGGGCGAGTCACGGATTCAGATCAGTTTCGGTACGGGGCGTGGGTGGTTGCCAATGTGCATCTTTCGGACCGGCCGCGGGAACCCGATTTTCCGCTGTCTTGGGACAACGTGATTCACGACAGTCCGTCTTTGGGGTACGTGGTGGCGACTCATCAGCAGGGAATCGATCACGGGCCGACGGTCTGGACGTGGTATCTGCCACTTTGCGATGAACGGCCGTCTGATGCCCGCCACAAACTGCTGGATCTCACATGGGAACACTGGGCTGAGGTTGTGATCAACGATCTGGAACGGGCNCATCCGGATGTGCGGGACCTGGTCACTCGTGTGGACGTGATGCGGTGGGGACATGCCATGATTCAGGCACGTCCTGGTTTCATCTGGAGCCAGTCACGGCAGAGGGCTGCGACTGCTGAAGGCGCGATTCATTTTGCGGGTACAGATTTGAGTGGAATTGCCCTGATGGAAGAAGCGTTCTATCACGGGGTTCGAGCAGCGGAAGAAGTTCTGACCGCGCGGGATACGTTATTTTCCAGGTTTCTTTAATGCCGAATTTTTCCGGATCTGTCCGGGCAGATGACTCGGAACCGACGTGGAACTGATTCGCTGAGTCCGGATCTGCATCGATTCAAAAATGCAATCGTCAAACATGTCATCATCAGCCGGTCGGGTTACCTCCAGGGGCATGCTGCACAAAAGTCTGTGGCTGTTTTCCCCGGCAGTGGATTTGTGCACATTTCTGGGCAGTGCATTGACGGCGCTCAGCCTGTTGTGGGTTGGCCATGCACGCGGCTGGCTAAGCAGTGAGACTCCGGAATGGTTGTGGATCACCTCGATTTTGATGATTGATGTTGCCCATGTTTATGCCACCGGGTTTCGCGTCTATTTCGACAAAATGGAATTGCGACGGCGTCCGTGGCTGTATGCTCTGGCTCCCCTGCTGTCGTTTGTAATCGGGATTGCGCTGCACTCAGAGAGCCCCGTGTGGTTCTGGCGGATCCTGGCGTATCTGGCCGTGTTTCATTTTATTCGTCAGCAGTATGGCTGGGTGGCTCTGTATCGTGCCAGGGCTGCCGAGCGTGATCGGATCGGTAAATGGATTGATTCACTGACTATCTACCTGGCCACGATGTATCCACTGGTCTACTGGCATGCTCATCTGCCCAGAAATTTCTGGTGGTTTCTGGAAGACGACTTCATTCATTTGCCGGTGCTGGTGGCTGAGATTCTTCAGCCGGTGTACTGGGGCGTCATGCTGCTTTACTGTTGTCGGTCGGTATACCAGGCCGTGTGGTTCCGACGCTGCAGTCCGGGTAAAGATGTGGTTGTTGTCACCACTGCGGTCTGCTGGTACGTCGGCATCATTTCGTTCAATTCTGATTACGCGTTCACGGTGACGAATGTCATCATTCACGGCATTCCGTATCTGGTGCTGGTGTACTGGTACCGTTGGAACAAAACTGAGACCGCAGGTGCATCCCGCCATCCATTTCGCCGAATTGGCTCATTCTTCGGGGTGATCTGGCTGCTGGCGTATGTGGAGGAGTTGCTGTGGGACACCGGTGTCTGGCACGAACGGCCTTGGCTGTTCGGCAGTGCGTGGAGTCTGGACGACTGGAGCGGCCTGCTGGTACCGCTGCTGGCGGTTCCTCAGATCACGCACTATATCCTTGATGGTTTTATCTGGCGGCGAAATTCGAATGAACGGTTGGCCGGGTTTGTGAATCCACCGAGTGACATCCCGTCTTCGCCGCTCACATAACTGAGGCATCGTCAGGTTCGTCGGTTCTGGCTGTTTTGACTTTCCACGGCGGAGTCTCCGTCACTGCAATTTACGTTTTCAAATGCGCTGCGGACCTGGTCCGCCGTCAGTACCTCGCGCCGATTTCTGTTTCCGTGTTTACGCAGGTTGCGGACAATATTCGGTGGACTCATCCTCTCGTTGCTTCCTATGCTTTACCCTGTGGACCACCTGTACGGATTTGATCGACGAAATTTTTTGCTGGCGGCCGGCGGTACTCTGACGACGCCTCTGGCCCGCGTTCTGCAGGCGCAGCCTCCCGCGGCAGCCTCGCGCCGTCTACTCGTCAATTGGGACGGGTCGATGATTCACTGCTTTGGGCGAGCGGCCCTGGGAAATCCGGAAGGTCCGCTGACTCGCGAGCAGTTTGTTTCGCTGGTTTTCAGGCCGCTCGACCAAAAGGCGGTTGACGCGCTGTTCTTCAGCTTTGGCAGCGGCAATGTTGCGGAGTACCAGAGTAACGTGCTGGAGTGGCCCGGTCAGGCCGATCAGCTGAATTTTCCCGAAGCCCGTACCTGGCATGGTGGGATTGAGGTTGATCCGGCCGATCAGTACCGCAACCCCAGGGCGCTGGCCGATGCCGGAGCGAATCCGCCGGCGGTCGTCGTCGAGGAATGCCATCGACGGGGTCTCGACGCGTTCGTGTCGCTGCGGATGAATGATTGTCATGACGGACAGCACGCCAAAGGTGTGCGACCCAATCCCGAACTGCCCACCTTTAAACGACAGAATCTGGACTGGCTGGTACCGGACCTCGACATGTGGAGTGCGCTCAATTACGCCCATCCAAGAGTGCGAGCTCTGAAGCTGCGTGTTATTGAGGAGTTTTTCGATCGCTGGGACTTCGATGGCATTGAACTCGACTGGCTGCGGCACACGATGCATTTTCCCCGCGGCACCGAGGCCGAGAACGCGCATCACCTGAACACATTCATGCGTCAGGTGAGAAAGAGTCTCCGGCAGCGCGCTGACAAACGCGGGCGTCCCATCGAAATTGCCGTTCGCATCCCGGAACGGGTGGATTGGTGCCTGGAAGGTGGATTCGACATCCGTACCTGGATCGCAGAAGACCTCGTCGATATGTTGATTCTTGGTCAGGGGCTCACCGAATTGCCGACTCTGAGTGAATTTCGAACGTTAATGACCGCGCGGCAGTTGCCGATTTATCCCTGTGTAACGACATACGGAAACGGATACCGCATTTATCCGGAAGATGTGGTGCGGGGAAACGCGGCCAACCTGTGGCGCGACGGGGCAGACGGTCTTTCCACCTTCAACTGGTTCTTTCACGGTGACTGGCGTCGTTCGCTGCTGGGGCAGATTGCTGATCCGGCCCGCCTGGCGGGTCGTGACAAACGCTACGTTCTTGTGCAGCGTGTCGAGGCTCCGCGGCGTGAGCCCGGTGGCGATTATGTCCGCTTCAATACCCAGTCGCGTGCTGCGCCCGTGCCAATGAACCTCAACGTCGGAAGCGTGGCCGAGATGGCGATTCCACTGGCGGACGATGCATCCCCGGGGCGTTCTTCAATCAGCACCGCCGAGCTGTGTATCGGCTTCGAGTTTTCCGGTGAGAGTGACGAGCTTGAGCTGACACTGAATGGACAGCGACTTGCTGTTCACCACGATGATGACCGAGTCGAAATGGGTTCCGTCAATCAGCAGATCGATATACCGGCAGGGCAGGGGTTACTGGGATTTCCCTCGACGCAGTCGCTCGATGTGTCGTTCGCCGGGCTGAGGATTGATGTGCCGCCGGAGTTTCTTGAGGCAGGACACAATCATCTGACGATGGAATTACGGCGTCGCACACCGGGAATCGACCATCCATTGCGAGTGACCCGCGTGGAACTTGCCACGTACTATTAAATCGGACAGGTGAGTGTGGTCCCTCTACGCGATCACTTCGGAGATGAGACGACCGCCAAGATCGGTCAGACGTTTAAAACGACCACTGTGGTAGTACGTCAGGTCGTAGTCGTCCAGTCCCATCAGGTGCAGGATGGTCGCATGCAGATCATGGGTATGATAGACGTCCTCAACGGCTTTGATCCCCAGTTCGTCCGTGGCTCCCAGCACCGTTCCGCCCTTGACACCTCCGCCGGCTAACCAGAAGGGCATGGCGCTCTTGTTGTGGTCGCGTCCGGGATTGCTGCGGAAGAAACTCATGTGGTTGTCGGCCGTACGGCCAAACTCACCACCCCACACGATGAGCGTCTCATCCAGCAGGCCACGTTCCCTGAGGTCCTGAATGAGGCCGGCAATCGGTTGATCGGTTTCCTGTCCGCGCCGTCTGTGTTCTTTGGCGATGTTGCCGTGTGAGTCCCATCCGAGCGAGTAAACCTGGACAAAACGCACGCCACGTTCGACGAGTCGTCTGGCCATCAGGCACCGACGTCCCATCGGTTCGGAGATCTTGTTGTCCAGTCCGTACAGCTTTTGCGTGTCGCGTGATTCATCCCCCAGATTCACGGCATCCGGAACCGAGTTTTGCATGCGAAAGGCCAGTTCATAGTTCTGCATGCGGCCCAGCAAATCAGCGTTTCCGGGGTTGGAGTCAAGGAACTCACCGTTGATGTCACGGAGCAGGTCCAGGTTCCGGCGCTGGCGCTGGTGACTGATTTCGCCTGCCGGCATCAGATCGACAATGGGCGGGCCGACCGAGTTCAGCTGCGTTCCCTGGCAGGCCGGTGGCAGATAGGAGTTGGACCAGTTGGCGGCGCCACCAAACATCATTGTTTTTTCGTCCGGCAACACAACGAAGGCCGGCAGGTTTGAGTTCTCAGTGCCGAGTCCGTATACGACCCAGGAGCCCACCGACGGACTTCCCGG
>JAKVAZ010000015.1:0-39768 GCA_022447225.1 Fuerstiella sp.
TGGCCTGATTCACCCTGGCCTGATTCACCCTGGCCTGATTCACCCTGGCCTGATTCACCCTGGCCTGATTCACCCTGTCCCGATTCACCCTGTCCAGCTCGATCATCGGCAGGCTGATTTTCTCCTTCGTTCCGTCCGTCCAGATCATTCGGCACTTGCTCACTCATCCGAGCATCTTGGCTTTGACCGTCCGACGCACGATTCGGATCATTCAGATACTCCTCGACAATCTTCTGAATTGCTTCTTCCTCATCCATCGGTTTTGTAAGTTTGGATTGAGTTCCGGATCCGTTATTTTCGCCATCTTTGTCCTGGCTCTCAGGACCGCGTTCCGGGCGTCTCTCATCAAGACCATTAGTTTTCTGAGTCGTCGATGATGTCTCGTTCCCGAAACCTGTTTGTGCGGATCCCGGTTGAGCCTCTTCCTGTGAATGCGGACCTGCTGCCTCACCGACATCCTCGTCTTTCGCAATTTCCGATGAATTATCTTCGTTTTCATTATCATTCCGCGTCTGATGCTCCTGACCACTATTTGCGACTCCGGATCCATCATCGGTCTGCTGATGATCTTCACGAAGATGTTTTAGCATTCGCTCCTGACGTTGCTGTACCGTTTTCAGTTCGTCCATCAACCGATCGGGACTGTCAGACTTCAGGACATGCAGTTTCTGACTCCGGGTCTGGGATGCCAGTCCCCGTGGATAACGGTTATCCAAAGCGCGTACCACATAACTGACGACATCACCTGGCTGGAGGTCCAATGATGCCAGTTCAAAATCGTAGGTCCCTGACCAGGTTTTCTGAAATCCAACGTCGTCCCCGTCAAAAACACGTTCCTCTCCGTGTTCGACCACCGACCCATTGACCGAGTAATTCAGCGTCAGCGACCGCAGCAGAAAATCCGGATCACTGGCGTAGATCAACATAGGCACTGTGGCATTCGCGGCTACATTCAAATCTCCTGAGGGATCTTTCACTTCGACTACCGGTAATGCGTCCGGCTGAATATTTACGGAATAGACGGTTGGCGACGGATCGCGGCTCCCCTGAGCATCCTGAACGGTAATGCGATAGAAACGAATCGGTTTGTCCAGGTCCACTTCTATCAACTTGAATTGCGCGGTCAGCTCTTGGTCGCTCACTGTCATCGGGTGACGCGTCACATCTGCCTGAAAACTGCGATATGGACATAGTTCGACGGTAGAGTCGACAACCGGCACAGTGGCACCGGCAAAGACGGTAATGATTGTTCCTTCCCATACGTCGATATTCGGATTAACTGAGGTGTTGTCCGGCAACTGCATGTACTTTGGGTACTGATAGCGAAGCTCACGTACGGTCGCTGTGGGAGGCATATCAACCTCAATGGAGAACATGTCCGAACGCGCGTCTCCCGCCTGAATTACGTAGCTGGTGGGCTGTCGAATACCACGATGTTCATCACCCGTAATGACAGCAGTGTACCGGCCGTTTTCATCAACGGGTTCCATCGACAATTCCACATCAAGATCGCGTCGATCTGCGGTGGTATACAACAGATGAACGGATTCAGGAATCACTCCTGAAATGTCCACCGTCACTGATACTCGCTCACCCAATGCGATGGTGACGTCTCCTGGCATCACATTGATAATTCGCGTTCGGGTCGCGACTTCCTGCCCCATCAGCGTCAGGGGGCGAAGCAGGCTTATTGGTTTGGGACTAAGGACTGAATACACACAGGTGACAAGAACAAGCCCAAACAGAACAAGGCCCATTCGAATCAACCGGCTTCGATCAATGGCATCATCCAGACTCGTTTCAAGCAACTGAGTTCTAGCACGACCTGCAATCGTCCGTTGAACACGTTCGGAAGCACCCACACCGGCCTCCTGCAGATCAACAAGACTTAGCAACGCACCACCGGACGATGAGGCTTTGTCCAAAGTTCTTGCGGCATACAACGCAGTCACTGATTTTGACAAAGGATGAACCAGGTGTCGCCATGCCAAAAACATGACTCCAATCAACACCGCCATCAGGAAAGCTGCACGCGTCCACGGTGAAAAACCACCGGGAATCAGCCAGTGATCGGCTAACGTGAATCCCAGAACATAGCAGGTAAGTAGAATCCCGCAGGTAACCGCTGCAGTCACAACGTCCGTTGATCTGATTCGTCCCTGCGCAGCACTGATTTGGCGCACAATAAGCTCGTTGTCCCCTTGATCGCTGACTGAATCGGAAATCGTGGATGTAGACATGGCAATATCCGTCAGATAATCAGACAAGACGTGAACAACTGAGTCCCGGGGTCGTAAGTCATCAGCTCAGTACCATTGGGCTTACTGCCTGTGAAAACACAGTAGAACCAGACTGTTCGATTTCCTCAGACGCGCTACGTTTTCTGTCCCGGCTGGAGCCACTATTCCGGGAAATACGCACAACTGGTGTAAATTATATCGGTTGCAGCCATCTACAAAGCATAATTGAATCTAAAACGGTGACCCAACTGAACAACGCTGCGTGATGAACCGAAACGACCAGGTGTCCAGGCCTCCGACTGTTGGGCGGACGGCTTGCCATGTCGACTCAATTCGCAGTTTTGAGAGAACTGGAAACCGAATCAATCGACTCTCTAACGGACCGGTATTGCTGCCGTCAACAGTCAGTGAACAACACCGTCGCACAGCGGCCTTCTCCTGAAGTCTTTCGCTGTACAGGTCACTGCCCGCTTCAATGTGGAGCCCTCGGAATCTGAGCAAACCCCTCACCGACATAGAAATCCGGGTAACCGACACTCGCAACCCACTGGAGTTACTTCAAAAGAGGCGTTCATTCACAAAGGATACCGTTCCCAGCCCTGCAATCTGCGGCAGTCCGCGATATTCCCCTGGCTTCAGCACAAAGCAGGTCTTCCGCTACCTGATTCGTTACCCGGAAAAAGACACTTCCCCGTCACGCCGAAGGATGATGACAGTTGTTCCGACAACACCTCGATTATACCGAGTAGTGTGTAACGACCGTCCCCATGACCATTACCGAAAACTACCACCTCATCACGGTCATCATGGAATAAAACGAGGATTCTGCAAAGGGGAATAACCAACGCCATCTGGTTTTAATTGGGCGTCAACGGTGGTGAGACACGCCTGTTTGACAAACACATGAGCTATTCATGCCTGGCCGATGGCGTCCGGTAATTCCTGGTTAAAAATCCAGGTAGTCTTTTACGGAATCGTGTTCCTGTATTGGTTTTACAGGAGTTTGTCGTGTGTGGTCGGCACTGACCTCGTTTACTCACTGCGGACGCCGGCATCTTCCGAATCAACGTCATTATCATTGAACGGCACGTCAATATTGAGCGGCTGCTCGTCCGGCCGTTGGTGATAGGTGGCAAAATCACTGCCGATCGGTTTGAGGCAAATCAACTCACCGGCTTCCGATGCCAGATAGATGCGATCGGTCACCGAGTTTTGAAGGTGGACGCTGTAGCCGCGCATCGGCGCCCGTCCGTCCACACCTGCCGTAGCTGTCGACACGGCCACGATTCTTCGATTGCGATCCACGCCATAGAGATGATCACCAGCGACACCGACCAGTGATTCCACGCCGGGTACAAACCAGCGTTCTGTTGCCCCAATACTGTCATCAATCTGTTCGTAATCCCCCGATCGTGTCGAAACACATGCAACCCCCGCAGCATCCATAACCAGATACACATGGTGCCCTACAATCAGTGGCTGCAGTGAGACACGTCGCTCAAGAGGCAGATACCATGCAAGTGATCCCCGGGTCAGATCGAAGCTGAAGAGATTGCGATCTTTTGTTGCAACAACAATCGCTCGTCTTTCGCTGTGGTGATCCACCGCCAGCGGAGCGGAAGGCGGTCCATTCAGAAATTCCTGGTAATAACTGATACCGGCAGGCGAAACGGCATGCAAGTTTCTCGACGTAGTGCCAAAAGCAATCACGTTTTCTGTCGCTACCGGCGGATATTCTACTCGTTCGTTGGCAGCCCAGCGCCACAAATAAGGCCGAGCTACCCCCGGTGGTAAGGTCTCATAGCGAGACAGGTGAATCAGGGTCTTGATAGAGAACCCATAAATTGTCCTGTTACTCACCGGTATATAGACAGTTGAATCACCAATCGCCGGAGCCGCCGATGGATGTCGGGCAAGTCGGTACCTGAACATTTCCTCTCCCGTAAATTTGTCGAGAGCGAATACATCCGGACCGGAAACAATCACAACGAGGTCAGCATTAGACACCGCCGGCATCGAATGAGCATCATTGCGACCGACCTGCCGAACCCACATCCTGCGTCCCACTTCGGCGTTGAATGCTGAAACAACGCCCCCCGAAGACTGCACATACACAAGATCTTCGTCATTCGTGAGGTAACGAATCGTGTCCCTGGAAGGGTCCAGCACGGCCTGACCGGACCAGTTCAACTGCAGACCGATCCGTTCCAGTTCGGCAGCACTCGGGGGAACGGCCGCCTCCACTGAAATGGCAATGTTCAGCGACAGCACAACGATGACGACATTCAGAGTACGACTGAGAATCTGCAACATGGAAATGAATTCCGGTGTTCCTGGATTGTCGGAGAGGGCGTTCTGGCTCTTAAGAATGAGCCGGAGATACAACTGTTCTTTATACTCGACCAATTTAACCTTGTCTGAAAAGTGAACTCCAGAACGTAACCCCCGGAATCAGCAGCATCTGCCGAAACAACGCGTCAAGTGACAGCTCTGGAATACTCTTTGTGTTACTTCAAAACACCGAAAACGTCAGATCTTCACCAAACGCTGCCATTCCAACATGATTCCGCACGCAGCTGTGACCGTGCCTACGGTACGCTTTAACGAGTTTCAGGGAATCCACTTACGTTACACATGATCAGGACGGGTTTCTGACGACACTGTCGATCCGGCTGGTTGTAGTGCGGAAACCGAGACCGTGGTCAACAAGTTGGCTGGTATCAACGGTTCCATCAGAAATTTCAAATAATCCCGGATACAAACGGGCCCATTCTGCGTTGGGTGCAGGGCAATACTGTCGGGCATTGCCCTCAATCGCAGAGATACCCGGAATTCGGGAGGCCAGACTGCATGATTGCAGCCACGACAATCCAGGACACGTTAGATCCTGAACACAAAGAAACATTCCAAACTTTTGTGCAGCCGAAGCGGCCAACAGAGATTCAGAAAGCCCTTTGCAGGCCTTAAGAGCAACTCCCGAATAGCCCAATTCACGGCACACCAGCAGCGAATCGTAGTCAACCAGAGCCTCATCGATCACAACCGGTTTCACCTTTGCCACATCGTGCATTCGTACCGCCGATGCTGACTGCAGATCACGGCTGGTCGGCTGTTCAATGTACTGAATTCGTTCAAAAGCCAGTGGACGTTGGTCGCAGACACACTTCAGGAACTCAAGTACGTACTCAGCGGATTCACATTTTTCGTTAAAATCGCAACTGTAATACCACTGATCACAACCTCGACCCTGCTGAACCTCAACGGAAATGCTCTCCACCGCAACCACGCGGCTAACATCCCAGTCCAGATCATCACCGCTGAGTTTGATCTTAAGATGTGTCAGGCCGTCAGCAGCGATCCAGTCTCCGAGTGCATGAGGCAGTCCGTCCGCTGTCAGACCGGTTGTCTCGGCGGGACTAAGCGGATCCAGTGCTCCGACAAGATGGTACAGCGGTAATCGTGGTGTCGGTTCACGACGAGTATATTGATCGGGAAATTCTCCACCAAAGCGATCGTCCAGATAAAAACTGAGGTCATCGTTAAGGTAATCAGCCGACAGCAGGTTAAAGCAGCAGTTACGGTGAACTCGCCCGTAGGCGTCATGCAGTGCGGCATCGATGGAACTAGCAGCTACCAGCTGCGCGAGGACCGGAAGAGTCTCCACCAGTCCCATAACTCGCCCCACCTGACCAGCCTGATGTCCGAATTCAGCTCCGACAGCATACTGAATTTCAAGTGGATGTCCGTAGTCAGGAAAGCCGGCAAACAATTCCGCCACGTCTTCCGCATACTGCATCATTGCGCGCTCACGGTCCACCACGGCTGTCACTTCTGACGGCCAGGCCCAGACATTGCCAACCGGCATACTTCCATAGCCGGTCGCTCTACGACCATCACGAGTTTCCACACGTACAGCAGCGTTAATCAGTTTTGTTTCATTGATAGTACGACCGCCAAATTTCAACGGAAGACGAAACTCCACCGGCTCAAAGGTGACTGAACTTTCAATGATCCGCACGTCGGTAGTCTTAAAGGACATCGTTAAAATCCACAGCGGAAACCGGGAAGAACGGCAAATCTGGCCCAGAACCGCAGGATAAAATCAACTTGCCGTATTGTCGCTGAGCAAAGATTGTTCGAAAAGGCAGACATGTCGAATCGCTGTTGCGGACGTATTGACACCTCTGACTCCTGTGTACTCGGACAGGATTTCATTGAGTTTTATGTCGCCCGAATGTCCCGTGTCCGTTTTCCATTTGGAACCATACTTTTGCAAGACATGATAGACGGAACAGAAGGGCGTTCCGGCCGAAAGCCTTCCAATCGAAGGAATATCAGCAAGCCACGACTGCCGGGATCTTTGGTGATCAAAGAACCGGCGAAATCTAAGCAGTCGGTTTACGTCGGTGTCCGTAACAACGCGATCGCGTCTCAGATAAACGATCAGCCTCGCGACAGCCTGATTCCGGATGATGTCCTGTGACCGCGTCGTACAACGGATCTGATCACCACTGTACGCAGCCAGATGACGCTGAAGAACAGACAGGCTGTCCCGTCCAAAATCATACAATTCGTGAGATGCTGTAATGCGGGGATTAACTTCAATTAACCAGACGTCGGCGGCATTGACCACGAAATCAGCACCAAATATCCCGCCAATGCCCGCCTCACTGATTCGTTGTCCCACACGACGCAGGATTGCACGCGTCTGAACTGGAAGTTGGACCGGCCCCACAGTACCACAAAACTGGAATCCGGTTCCACCAAGTTCCGGTTCACCGGTGATCTGGATACATGTCCCCAGCATGTGTGTGATTCCATCTTGGCAATGGTAAAGGGCAGAGACCGAGAGACCAGTCACACAACGCTGCCGATACTCATTCCTGCCGATCTGACATCCAGGATCAAACCTTCGAATGTTCACGCCTCCCGACCCGTACTTCGGCTTGACCAGCCAGTCCCCCTCCTCTGTACGTCTGTGTCTGTCCGCTGAATGGACCACGATATCGGGGACATCGCATCCGGAGCCCTGAACCAGTGATTTCAATCCAGGTGGTGAACGGAATCGCTGCAGGTGGTCCACGGTGACGCCGTACACCGGTCTCTGATCCGCCAGGCATCGCAGTACCTGCGGATGATTTTCAAGTCCGCCGGTCCAGATCAGAGGAATATCAGACGACAGATCCTCAATCACCCCTGGAATCGACGAGAACTGCTCAATTCGTCTGGCTGTCGCACAACCACGGTTACGCAGCGTTAACTGCAAATCGGCATCGCCAAACATATCCACGCAGCACGGGGTCAGCCCCGCAGCGACAGCAGACTCGGCAAGACTCCTCACACTCGCCCCGGCCAAAATCACTGAGTTCGTCATGAATCCCCTGAATTACGGGTCTCTATCATCATTTAGAATTGTAACCACCGCTTGGATTGACCTCCTGAGTTGAATCACAGGGTGAAAATCGCGATGCTGTGGTTCTACGGAAGCTTTAGCTTCGGGCGCAGGTGCGTTCCGACCAAAGCTGTTTTTTGATCGCAGGGCGGCTTTTGCCGCAGACAGGTACGCCGATGGATAAACCGTCGACTTATCTGACAGGTCTTGTTTCAAAGGAAAATTGGAATGTCGATGTACGTTGGCGAATCTCTCGTCGGTGATGGCAATGAAGTCGCTCATATCGATCTATTGATCGGTGACAAGAGCGGTCCCGTTGGAGTCGCCTTCGCAAATGCTCTGGCTGACCAAAAAATGGGTCACAGTAATCTCTTGGCTGTGATGACACCCAATGTGGCTGTCAAGCCATCAACCGTAATGATCACTAAGGTGACGATTAAAGGAGCCCGTCAGGCTGTCCAAATGTTCGGTCCGGCTCAAAAAGCCGTTGCTGATGCCGTGGCCGACTGCGTCAAATCCGGCGTGATTCCAAAAGATCAGTGTGACAATCTGTGCATCGTCTGCGGAGTGTTCATTCATTGGCAGGCTGAAGATGACAAGAAGATCTATGAATACAACTACGCGGCCACTAAAGAGTCCATTGAACGCGCCATGAAGAACGAGCCAACAGCGGACGACATGCTTGGACAGCGTGAGACCGCCGAACACCCGTTCTATCAAGGTTGAGACAGTCGAACGGAATCTAGATTCGATGCGGATGAATTTCACGTTGAAGATCACCGCCGGCATTGTCGGAATCACTGTGATCTGTTGCGAACAGATTATCGTCTTCTAGTTCGCTGCTCCGCCAGGGTCGTCCGCGGTCCGGGCAGAAACAGCGGCAACAACACCGTTCAGTCAAAACAAACAGCCCGACCGGCTATCCGGCCGGGCTGTTGCATTATGTAAAACCCACGTTCAATGCCAACTTTTATTCGGTGATTTGGCCGGAACCGTCCCTGGTGTCGACAGAAACATCACCAAACGTCGCAAAATATTTGCGAATATCACGCAGCGTCGCCGGCTGAAACATGGTGGTTCCGAATCGGGTCGATGTGATGGTTTGGCGAATCAGCTCTTCGTCGTCCTCGGAGAACACAGCCAGACACGGCACCTGCAGAGTACGTCCCCAAGCCTGTGCTTCAGGAAAAATGCTCAGGACAGTGTCGCGCGTCGTATCGGCAAGAAACAAAACACCAGCCGGAGGGCAACGTCCTTTCAACTGGTTCAGAGCGACATATGGATCATCACAGACCGTCAGCCTGAACCCGTGTTTCCTGCTGAAGTACTGCTGCAAAGCTTCGACACGTTTGTTGATCGTATCCACGATTAGCAGATGAAAATCGACCTCGGACGGCAACACCTGCCCATTGAGAGCAGGCTGCGGTCGTTGCTGCCATACACCAAATTCCTGCAACACAGTCTGCAGATCGGCACATACTTCATCCGCAGTCTGGTAGCGTTCACTGGGGCTGACCGCCAGCATTTGAGCGGTGATGTCGAGTATAGACTTCGGCAGATCGGAACGAAAAGTATGCAGCGGACGAATCTGAGTGTACCGGCTAATCTGTCTGCGTTCTTCGCGATCACGTGTCCTCGGCCACGCTGGCTCGTTCGACAACAATTCGTAAAGAATCGCCCCCGCAAAGAAAATATCACTACGAGGATCATTCTTGGGTGCATTCGTCCCTCGCTCCAGCGAGGCGTACTCTATTGCACGGTGAACGTCATCACCGAGCAATGAGTGCAACGACGCATGGGCACCAGCCAGTCCAAAATCCACCAGTCTGGCGACACCATCGCTACTCATCAGTACGTTCGTAAGTTTAAGGTCGCGATGAGTTGTACCGAGCGAATTCGCGTAACTCAGTCCGGAACAGATGTCATAGACACATTGAGCCGACTCTGCGGGTGTCACGTTGGCACGAATACGAAGGAAATCTCTTAGATTTCCACCTTCGATGAATTCCATCACGATGAAGTGACAATCATCATCCGAGACAACGTCCCAAATGGGCACGATGTTGGGGTGTCGAAAACGCTGACTGATTCGAGCTTCGCGCTGAAAACTCCTGACCGCTTCGGGATCCTGACTCCACCGGTCCCGAAGCAGTTTCAAGGCCACGGTTCGTCGTCCGTCCAATGTAGCGGCCCGAAAAACTCTCGCAAAACTGCCCGATCCGTTTCGGTAAAGCAGTTTATACCCCCCCAGCAACAGACTCTCGCCCTCACCTCCCAAAATTCGGTTGCGCTGCAAGGGTGTCAACAGATCTGCTGAAGCCAGTTTATCGACAATTCCGGCAATATCGTCCGTATTACGAAACAGCGCAACCATCTGCTCCCAGTCCTGGTTACTGACCAGCTGCGATTCAATTAAGAAACGCCGGAGCGATTCGTGAGAGTTAAATTGCACCATTACACATCAAAGAAGCTGCGGCAGGCTGATACAGCCATGTAACCTGAAAGACCATTTCATCAGTCCAGACAGAACCGTGGTCTGACCAGCACGCTGTTAACAATTTGTTGCAAATACCGTACCACACACAACTTGCCACATGAGAGACCACTGACTTGGTGTTCCTCAGAACACACTGTCGATGCTGAATCTACCGAAACGACAATCCTAACGGTCCTTAGCTTCTATTCAACATCTCGATGACCAGCAGCCAGGATTGTTGGGCTTTCTCGCCAGCGGTACCCGTTTGCGCATATTATGCGCGGTCGCGAAACACTAACAGGCTGACCCGGAATGCAATTTCGTTTATCAAGCAGAGGTCTGGCTAAGTGATTGCTGGAGCCAGTCGAGTAACCTGTCCGATTTCCTGCAAAAATGTACCAGACCAAGATCGGCTTTATCCAGAAATTCGTTACAGAGCATACTGTTCATTAGCGACTCCAGCGCGTCATAACAGCCCCCACAGTTCAATACACCGGCCGGACTTCGATGGATCCGCAACTGACTCCACGTCATTGCTTCGAACGCTTCTTCCATCGTCCCATAGCCTCCGGGAAGAATGGCATAAGCGTCTGATAGTTCATGCATTAACCGTTTCCGTGCGTGCATGTCGGCAACAACTCGCATATCCCTCACTTCTGAATGCATTAACTCGACAGTGGCCAGGCATTCCGGAATCACGCCAATCACCGAGCCACCAAGATCCAGGGCTGCATCAGCAACCACTCCCATGATTCCAGTACTCCCACCTCCGTACACGATTGTGTGTCCTCGCCTGACCAGACCACGAGAGAACTGCTGCGACTCTTCAACAAATATTGGATGATTACCCGTCCGACTCCCACAAAATACAGATATGACCGCCATCACAACATCTCCTGAACAGACAAAGCCAATACCGTTGACATCCTGAGTGCCTTACTCGTTTCAAACCCCGAACAACCTGATGGTCAACAGACAACAAATCAGCCTGGCATAATCGGACGCAACGTCCGATGAAACTAGTACGACAGAGCAAAACGTCACTCAGTTTACGCTTCGACCAGTTGCCGATGATATGTCTTCAGTTTCGCCACGGGTACAAATCTCGCTTCCGTTGCCAGGGCCTGGGCGGCGAGGTTGCCTGCACCAATCTGAACTTCGACCAGGCGGACCGATTGCTGGCGCAACTGGCGACAGGTTTCCACGAACAGTGAAAAACCGTATCCCTGACGACGGTAATTTTCCGTAACAACCACATCACGAATTCCGACAGCCCGAACTCCCCATTTGGCAATATAAAGATCCAGACAGACGATTCGTCCTGTCGCCACTGTTTGTCCGCTGCTGCGTTCGACCAGTTCAATCTGCAGCGTTTCCTGGTGACTGTGTCTGGCCGACCACCACCATGAATGATTGGTGAAGCGGTCGGTGATCAGCATATTCAGTCGTCGTCGGTTGCGGATGAGTCGAGAGTCAATCGGATCGCGCCCCGAGTCGAGATCACGATGAAACACGGTGGTTACCTCGCCCATGTGGTAACCACATGAATTAAAGAATTCATCCCACGGGGCACTTTCCAGCGCAAACCCGGATGGCTCCACACCTCCATAAACTGAGTGATAAAAACCGTTGCCGTTAGCCCCGGCACCGGCTGTGATTTCACGTGCTCCGCGTGACCTCAAATAACTCTCTGCCTCGTCGATCAGCCGGCGTCCGATTTTTCGGCGGCGGTACTGGGGCTGAACGATGAGCGAAGAAATCACACCTCTCGAAAAATCCAGTTCTGACTCATCTGCTGTCGCCGAAAATCCGGCATGAACCATGCCCACCACGGCACCATCAACGGTCGCCAAAATCAGACCGTTGCGATCGAAATATGGTCGCGAAAACACCGCAAGTTCCAGAACATCACTCGGAAATCCTTCAGCAGCACTTGGTCCAAGGTTCGACGAATCCCACAACTGCAGAAGCCGTGGAGGATCCGTGTTTTGAAATGTGCGAAAGTCAACCACGTCAGGGAGCGTTTGCGATGCACAACGGGTACAAACCAGCTATTCAACGGTCCAGGTATTTCATGCCGGGTAAACGACATTCGTCCGGCCTCTGTCCGTTTGCTCACCGACACGTAACAATCACAATGTGCGCTGCGAGGGCCTGCATGTCGGGTAACATTCATCACTCTAACGCTCGCATTCGAATGTCGCAAGTTGATATACTGAACACAATAAGACACTGAACGGCCGCTGATACAACTGTCGTGATCTCCGAAGATTTGATGAACTCAGAGCACCACATCTGGACCGATCTGGAACTTGTGTCCTGGCTCGACGAACGGCTACCGGCCGAACGAATGTCAGAACTTGAACAGCGACTTCGAATCGATGACTCTCTGAAAATTCGTCTTTCCAACCTTCTCCGACGTCGTGATCAGGGTGGACACAGTGTTGGTGAAATCTGGTATCGAGCCGGATTGAGCTGTCCCGGCCGAAGTGAACTGGGGGGCTACCTGCTTGGTACGATTTCGGCCCAGGCTTCTCAGTATCTGGACTTTCATTTGATGACAGTCGGCTGTCGTCTTTGCCAGGCAAACCTCGAGGATCTTCGGGAACACAGTAAGAACGCGGGCGGGCTGCAGGTCCGTCGTCGTCGATTCTTTGAGTCGTCTGCCGGCCTTCTGGATGACTCAACCGGTTTTTGAACACCGTCAGCCCCCTCGAACTGATTCTTCAAGCTCATCCTGCCGCCCTGGTCGCAATTTCCGGCCGAGACTCACTGTTGGAAGCGTGCGGAAGTGGATACATTTTCTGTCTGCGGTCCGGCTTGGAACGTTCAACATCGACTGATCTTTATTGACGGATGCCTCCTCCGCCGGTTCTAATGAGCAGGTCTGAATATTCGATCGCAGTAAAAATTGCCATATGACAGCTTCACACCACATACCGTTGTCGGAACGTCTGAAGAAGGCAGAATACTACGCCCGCGAGCTCAGCGAGCACCTTCGTCAGTCATACCTGCCAAGACTGGGAGACCTGCGTTCCGCCAGTAAAGTTTTTGACGAAATTGAAGTCAGCGATCAGCAAATGCTTGACCGCATGCAGAACGTGCTTCAGGCAGATGAATTCGCAGGCGAGGTTTATGCGAAGCTTAATACACATCTGAAAATTATTCGTGACGAAATGCAGCAGTTTGTAGACGGTGGAGAGACCGGCATCGAACTCAACGATCTCACGACTTCTTAATCCCGGTCAGTCTCAACACCTCCTGGCCGCACAGAATTCATGTCAACCGAACATATTATTAATGCCACCTGAACAGATTCGGATCGCGACCCGCAGCAGCCCGCTGGCGCTTTGGCAGGCCAACTATATCGCAGCCAACATCAGTCAGCTCCCGTCTGCTCCCGCTGTGGAACTGGTCCACGTGCGAACCGGCGGTGACGGAAATCAAACGTCTCCCCTGAGAGAGTTTGGCGGCACCGGTGTGTTTACTCGTGAAGTCGAACGCGTGGTTCTGGATGGAGAAGCTGATGTTGCTGTCCACAGCCTTAAAGACCTGCCAACTGAGTTGGTTGACGGCCTGAGTCTGGCCTGCGTCCCCGAACGAGCCCCGAGATTCGATGCGCTTGTCCTGCCACGCGGTCACGACGGCATTTCTTCAGTCTCGGAACTGCCGGAAACAGCAGTCGTTGGCACCGGAAGCCCCCGTCGCCAGGCACAACTAAGGTACCTGCGTCCCGATCTGACGATGACAGAGATTCGAGGCAACGTGGAAACAAGGATTAACAAGCTGGACAACGGCGAATACGACACCATTGTACTGGCGGAGGCCGGACTGCGAAGACTGGATCTTGCCGACCGGATCAGTCTCTCACTGAGCCCTCCCGAGATGCTGCCCGCAGTCGGTCAGGGTGCCCTGGGAGTTGAATGCCGTAGTGATGATCAACCAGTGCTGAAACTGCTGTCTCAAATTACACACCAGCCCACTCTTCACGCTGTCACGGCTGAACGCAGTATGATGAGAACTTTGCGAGCCGGTTGCCATGCTCCGTTAGGAGCATGGACAGTCATCGACGGAGAGCATTTGACGCTTAACGGAGTATTGCTGAGTATTGACGGTGCGACGCGAATGCAGGCATCAGAGACCGGTGACTGCCGGGATGCTGAACAGATCGGCAAAGAGGTCGCTCAAAAATTAATTGAAGCCGGCTGAGTCCGCGCATCCGGAAATTGCGTGAACAAACGGAATTCAGTGCCGTAGATGCCGGAACACAGGGAAAGAAGTCTCACCAGTTGCACAAACAGTCCTGCAAATGGCAGGGCAACGTCAAAGTTGCCTCGCAGGTACGAACACCGATGGTTCTGGGTCATTTCATCAGATACCGGTCAACGGGAACACACCCTGACAGGAAAACGGTTCAAATCGGGTTCTGCCGGAAAGACCAATCAACAGATTGAATCTGAAGTACATACCCCGTCAGTGTTTGATATCCGCTCCACTCGTGTCATTGTGTGCGGACAGAAGCTAATTCGATCTTCACAACAATGCTGCTGCCGGTTTCAGCTGCTGTGCAGAAAGTCACTTTCGCCGGTTGCACACATGAACCCGCAGGAACATAATTCCAGAATGAGTACTTTCATTGACAGCTCGTCATCTCATCGAACGATACTCAACACTCACTGCTGAACCGTTTACATGGAGTCACCCACTGTGTCATACAAATCCTTGGATTCGACTGTCACAGCGCAGAAAAACATCCAGTTCCCACGCTGGAATTCTCGCTGTGTTTCGGCAGATCAGAATACCGAATCCAACACGATTACCGGCACCAAATCACATCCATGCCGTCACATAGCAACCACGATGCAGATTCTCGTCGCAACCGTTCTGCTCATCGCGTCCGGGTGCATGGATGACCCGGCGGCCTTAGAGGCAGAAAAATCTGCAGTGAAACAACAACAACTTGAAGAAGCGCTGGCGAGATTTCCGGTACCACCACCGGACACTCCGGAACAGATTCAACAGAAAATTGCGCAGTGTGAGGAATTGCTGCCCCCGGCAGAAGAAGCGCTTGAAGCCGCAGAAAAGGCGACTACTGAACTAGAAAAACTTAACGAACTTGACAATGCCGTTGATCTCACAATGAAAGCGTTATATTTCCATCGAACGCACCGTAAAGGATTGTCCGTATTTCTTCGTGCTCGGCTGGCTCGATATCTGGCCACAGAACTCGACCCTTTATATCAACACCAATCAGACGTGGACATACGGACAGCTGCGTCCCTGGGCGGTGACATGAGGGACCTCTATGAAGATCTGTCAGAAGAAGAGCTGCAACTTTTAACGGAGGTTTATTTCAATCGCGCGAGAATGGAGGGGCGTTACAGGTCACAACAAGAGGAGTTTGGAATCGCCATCAAAACTCTGATACAAATAGGATTCAGTGACGCAGAACGTCTGAAGACTGAACCGCGATTTGAATATTTCCGTACTGATCCTGACACAGTCTCGATCCTTGAAACTGCAATAGCACGGGCAGAAGCGGCTGACAAAGAAGCTCCGAAAGAAGATTCGCAAGAGGAAACACCAACTGCAGAACAGTTGCCGGCTGGCTCAGATGCCGATCCCGCGGAATGAAACGAATGCCGACAAGAATGTTTTACTCTATCAAGAACAGTCGCAGGACTGCTCCGTAGAAATTTTGCAGCTGATTGTGCAGGACTTCGACTCCCGGAAGCGGTTCATCAAACTTCGAGTGATGGATATGTGCTTTATGTAATGTCGACACGCTCTTTCGAAAACGAACTGCACGTAATTCGCGCATTTCATTCCCTGGAGCCTGTATTACGTAGCCCGCGACCGAATTGGCGGCGCCATCGCTTGTCACCACGTTGATTGGTCCGTCAGCAGCGGCACCATAAACCTGCCGCACGCGCCCGGGATGGGAGGTATATCCTTTACCATCCCACGTGGCGTAGCGACCTGCCCAAGCCATATCGCATTGAATTAACATACCGCTCTGCTGGTCGCATACAGTTCCTGTCAACCGTTTGCAAATCACCAAAAACAGATCGGGGTATCCTCGCGGTCATCAAATCAGCCGCAACACGTCGCTAAGCATTCATCAAGACATTACCACTCAGACAGGATATCAGTCTCCGACACCAGTTTGTCAAACCATCACCGTCTTCAAAACTACCGCTGTGTCTGACCAAACAGGAAATTTTCTTAACAGAGACAATACGCTTTAAACGGTCCAGGAAAAACGTACGCCGACCAATTCCGACTGAGGCACCTCGAAAGCATCTCGTGTCCCCACTTCACGGGAGCACACTGAGCATTGAAGCAAAGCGGAAGATCCACAAACCGGTTCTCAGTAAATTTCGACACGAACCCGTACTCATGTCACCCGAACATCATTGCCCCCCTGCGGACTGCGTGCCTGGAATTAAAACGAAGTCAGGAAACTTGGGTTTCCCAAAATATCTGGTCCGCGCATTTAATAACTCGCGATCGCGTTCGGCCCGGACGCCCCAATAACATGTCAATTATTGTCCGGTGAACCGACGAGTCGTGACAGATGACGCCGGGCTACAAACCCATTTGGTCCCTCACCTCGTCGACGGTGTCCTGCATCTGCTGAGCCATTTCCACGATTTCCTCGATCGAGCCGTCAGCCGAATTCCAAATGTCCATGATCTGATCTTGTTGTTCAACCAACTTCTGAGCGTACGCGTCGTAGGCCGGATCACGATCTTCGTGTCGCTGCCAGCCCAGGATCGCATTGTATAGCGGATCCTCAATCGGTTCGTCTTCAGCCTCATAGAATTCACTGGACACATTCTGATTGAGGTCAATGACCTGCTGACAAACCTCCCCGAACAACCAGTCTTTATTCTGATGCGCAGGTACGCCCTGACCACCACATCCAGCCAGCAGACCAATCCCGGCCAATGCAGCACAACTCAGAAGAAAATTTTGGCACTGAAAAATTTTTCTGCTTTTTCGCGAATTCCGAATCACGTGTACAAAACTCCTTAAACATACATAGCAGCGTCTTAAAAAGCGTACCCAAACCTCTCTGAAGGTGCATCAAACAATGTGCAGAAACCGCAATGCAGAGACGCCTGATTAGAGAAACTGTCAGTACCTGCGGTTCACGAATTGAATACCATTCAGAATTGCTATCGTTTCAGTCAGCACAGGGTATAGTTTTCCCGCAAATCAATCCCACACCGTCTCGGTTCAAAATAAAAATTCCTTCTGACCGCCATTGGGCCATCAGAAGGAATTCGAAGTCACAAAACTTGGCGTCCTCATATGAGAACGCCAAGTCGAGGTGAACTAATTACTTACAACGCTATGAGAATATCTTAGTATTCACCAAGAAGTTCCCCACCCTGTCGAGTACCAACACCCTGCCACACGCTAGTGGCGATTTGATCGCTAAAGCTGCGAACACTACCGTCAGCCATGGCTGCGAAAACAGCGCCTGGGTGATAGCTTCGAGCACTTACCATAGCATACTCATGGGGGCTGTCAGGGATACTACCGGCACCACAGTCTGGCAGATCCGGGTTCGGAGGCAGCACGTGGTTATAGTGACCGTGCTGATAGCTACCGTACAACCAAGCAGGACCGTCCCCGCCGGAGAAACCAAATTCAGGTCTCCAGCTACCATTACTAGTAGCCTGTGCAGTGGCGTAAGCATCGGTGCACTTTTGCAACACGACTGCGGTGGTGTTTGCGTGGTCGTTCTTGTCCACTTTGTATGGATTATTTGGGTGGAAGTAGAACTGAGGATCTTTGACCACAGGGTCAGCATTGGCACCGATGATCCGTTCAGAGTAGATAACGGTATTGGAAGTTCCGTCGGAGACGTCGCGAATCTTGACTCCACCATTGTCATGGAACATTCCACCGAGGGTACCGTACAGTTCAGCCTTACAACGAGCAGTATGAACCGGGTCTTCCTGGTCCTGGTCGCCGTCGTTGATTCCGCCGCACACGGTTACACCCATGTTAGCACGATAGCTGTTCGTGTTAACGCCAGGTGCATGCCCGGGATCGGACGGACACTCGTATGACGGTACTTCTGTCGTAAATGTGAACGCATTGGCTGTACACAGCGGGCTACCAGTGCGGTAACGGAACTGAGATGGGTCAATAGCTTCGTAAAGATTACCCTGGTCAATGAACGGCAGGATGTGGTAGCTAGGGCCAACCCAACCAACCCAACAGTCTCCACCAAGTCCGGTCTTAGCCGGTGCCATGCGACCAGGTGGGAATGACCCATGTGCATCATGATAGTTATGCAGGGCCAATCCAATTTGCTTGAGATTGTTCCGACACTGTGTTCGACGAGCTGCCTCGCGAGCCTGTTGCACGGCAGGCAACAGCAGAGAGATCAGAATTGCGATGATGGCGATCACCACCAGCAACTCGATCAATGTGAATCCACGCCTCTTCAAAGACATAACGCGTTCCTCCATACGACAAAAAAAAAACAGAACAACGACGGGCTACTTAAGCCGTCGCCCAATCTGCTGATATTAGTGAACCGCCTCCATGCGTCAACCAGGTTCGTTGGACAATTCTGCCACAAAAATCAGATTTTCCTTCTTTTGACCAAAAAGGTTCTCATTTAAAAAACGCAAAAAAGACCAACGCCAACCGCCGTTTAATAACCATTGCTATGGTGGCAGCCGACCGGCATCGGAAAAAAGCGAACCCAAAAATTCATCAGTCATCGCTCCCTCAGCCACGTCTGTTACAAATCCATCATTAATCAAAAACACGGCGGGACTGGCAACCAGTGGCCGGCCGGCGGGCCAGCTGAAGAATGTTTCGGACTCAGGATTGAGCGAAATACGGTCAATCTGGAATTGCCATTCCGGATTGTCCCGACCGTAAGCAAACACGGCCGTCCTTTCTCCCACTCGGTGTAATTCCGGATCCTGAAAGTGTTTCCGAATCAGGGTTCGGCAGCGCTTACAGTCCCGGTTCACAATCACAATCATCCACCGGCCCCTGCTGAGCGGCTTCAGTGCAGGGTGCTTTTGCTCATTGATGGGCCACGGATTCCCCAGCAATACGTCTGCTACGATAAGTCGCTCGCGCTGGGTGCGACGGAATGACTGATGCCGCAGCAGCGCCAAACCGACAACGGAACCGCCAACAATCACCCCGATCAGGAGATGCGTGGCCAGACGTCCGGCCGCAACGCGCGAGTACCCATGACGCAGACACACGGTGAGCAGCAGAACGACCGTGTCAATGACCACTACCGTTTCGACGTCCAGCCATTCTCCAAAACAGCTACAGGAGCGATCCGTTGCCATCGCATACAACGATGAAATCACAAATATCGTGAATGTCACCAGTGTCAAAAGCCAGGACCACCACAAACTGCCGATGACCAGATAGGTCGCTGCTGCCGATTCAAAGGCAATCACAAACAGCAGTCGCGGGAGTGTGCCAAGCAGGCCGTCACCGGCAAGGATCAAAGGCATATTGACCCCCTTGGTCACAGCGGCTGTAAACATCAATGCAGCAACGACGAATCGAAATTGATTCCAGTGAAGACGTTGCAGAACCGGACGTGTCGTATTGGAGGTCGTGTTCAAGGTGTGACTGCCGTCCAACCAAAGCCAGTACCGGATTCATGTGAGTTTACATGTTTTTCACATAGTACAATTTTTTCACATAGGCAGTGGCGAGTCCAGCAACGACTTTCCACTGCCGTCAGGTAGTTTCAAAACCATCTGAATTGGTGTGCGAGTTGCAAATGTTTGTGAGGGAAAGGCGACATTCACATGGTCATTTCCCTGTCGATATGGCCGCCACTCCGACGTGCGAACAAGACAGGGTCCAGGACGCCCCAACCGATTCGCAAGCGTTTCACGATGGTATCATCCGTGTTCTGAAAACAGGAGTCCGATGGCAGGATTTACCAAAACGACAAACCCTCCGGTTCAAAATGCTGGAGACGACATAAGCAGTGGACTAGAGCGAATCCGCGTCAATCGTGGCGATATCCGCAGTGCTTGAAGTAGTTTCTGGATTCGTCAGGTGCGAATTGGTCGAGCAGAGTTCCGCAAAGGTACCAGAGGTGGTCAACCGTTCGCCCGGCACCATCACGCAGCAGTTTTTTGAGCTTCGAAAATGCCAGTTCGATCGGATTCAGATCCGGCCAATAAGGAGGCAAATAACGCACTTCTGCACCCACCCCCGTAATTGCTTCGCTGACACCGGACACCTTGTGGCAGGAAAGATTGTCCATCACAACGATATCCCCCTGAGATAATGTGGGAACAAGATGCTGCTCCACCCACGCAAGGAAGACGCGACCGTTGATCGAACCGTCTACCGTGATGGGTGCCACGAAACCGGTTGAACGCAACGCCCCAACAAATGTGGTTGTTTCCCAGCGGCCAAACGGCACGCCTTCGACTACCCGTGACCCACACGCCGAACGGCCGTACGTTCGGCGTCATATTCGTTTTCGCCCACGTTTCATCGATGAAAACCACCCGATCCGAATCGATCTTCTGTTGGCCGTGTTTCCAGTCTGAGCGCTTTGCTGAAACGTCCTCACGTTTCTGTTCGGCGGCGATTAACGTCTTTTTATTCGAGTGAGTTTCAACGCCCGGCAGGCGGTGCACAACGTTTGTTGGGATGCATCGACGTTCAAGTCATCCTTCAATGCCACACGAAGTTCCCGCAAATAGATGTCCGGTTGTTTGGCCACCTTGTCCCGAAGCCAGCTACTCCATGCGACCCACATGCGAGTCCGATCACGCGTTGTTTTCGGAGCCGTCTTACCCGTCTCGCGACGCTGCTGTTTGATGCGGCGAACCCACGACTCTGATACGTTGAATCGAGTAGCAACTTCCCGCGTTCCGCCTCCGGCATCGCAGGCCGAAACCACTTCACGCCGAAGTTCTTTCGAACGAATACATCATGAACACCGCCCTGAAAGGTGCCCAGGTTACTCAATTGCCGGTAATGGCGCTACTGTAAAAAAGCATTCGCTCTAGTCGTTCATCACAGTGTTAATGGTCTTTCGCAGAACGCTGCCGCTGTTGACCAAAGCGGTGCGTTCCCTGGACCACAATTCCACTTCAATATGGCTAAGAACACCACCCCGCCCCACCACGGTCGGGACTGACAAACAGACATCACGCAGACCGTAAGCTCCGTTCTGCAGACTGCTGACCGGCAGGATACGACGGTCATCCAGCGCGATACTGTGAACCACATCGGCTATCGAGACTCCCACAGCAAATCCGGCCCCACCCTTTTTGCGGATCACTTCTGCTCCACTGCCCCGGGTTTTGGTTTCAACCTCCGAAATCACTGACTGTGTCACTCCGGGATATTTTTCCAGTGGAAGGTTAGCAATCTGTGCCTGCGACCAGACAGGTACCATGCTGTCACCGTGCTCTCCCAAAATTGTCACATTGACCTGAGTCGATGGAACACCAAGTCGCTGCGCCAGCATGCTGCGCAGACGCGTCGTATCCAGCACTGTACCAAGACCAATAACCTGCCCGGCAGGCAGTGACAGGGCCTGGACAGCGAGATAGGTCAGCACGTCCACCGGATTGGACACCACGAACACGATCGCATCGTTTCGCAGTCCATGCTTCTTAACGTCTTCCAGAATCGTACGAAACAACGCGACATTACGATTGATCAGATCCAGACGACTTTCATCGGGTTTGCGGCGGAGACCCGCTGTGATCACTACCACATCACTGTCTGCAACCTGCTCTGTACCTCCGGCAGTGATCGTCTGCGGAGCCGTGAGAGACGAACCATGAAGTAAATCCAGCGCCTGACCTTCGCACAGTTCCTGGTTAACATCGACCAGTGCGATTTCCCTGACAATGCCGCCGGCCTGAAGAGAAAAACCGGCACAGGAGCCAACCAGTCCACCGCCGCCAATGATCGAGACTTTCATATTGCTACTGACTTTCTGTTAAGAAAACACGCGGATTTGTGTCCGGACAGAATCTAACTCAGCGTTGGGGGTATCAATCACCGGCCGAGGTGCCCAGCGAAGCAACGACCTGGTCCGTAATCATCCGGACAAGATCATCGTTGACTGCCGCCGGTTGTGGTTCGCAGCTGCTGCCGCAGGGCTCATGCAGATAGCCCGGATAGTCGGGGGCTTTGGGAAAGGCTCGCTGGACAGGAACCTGTTCATGGTAGCCTTCCCGAAACGAACTGTTACCACACAGGTCACAGTCTTCGTTGTGAAAGCGAGGATCGTCGAAGCCCAGTTGTCCCTTCAGGTCCAGAAGTTCCCGGTTTTTCTGTTCCGGCAGATACTTCACCTGCCCCAACGGTCGAGCCAGCAGCAGTATGCGGCAATACGCATCGAGGATCTCCGTCTTCCACCATGCTTCCCGCAGGTCTTTGCCGAAACTGACTGTACCATGGTTCCTGAGAATAATCGTGTTGCTTGATTCGAGAAACGGCGTCACGGTCTCCGCAAACTGCTGATTGCCAGGCGTTTCGTAGGGGGCCATGGGGATCTCTCCCATAAAAATTTCAACCTCCGGCAGAATACACTGAGGAATAGGTTCGCCCACGATCGCAAATGCGGTTGCATGGGGCGGATGGCAGTGGACAACCGCCTTTACATCCGGGCGTTTCTTCATAATTTCCAGATGCAGCAGGACTTCACTGGTTCGCTTTCGCTTTCCGGCGATCTGCGTGCCCTCCATGTCCACAGCACAGATGTCTTCGGGTTTCATGTCACCTTTACAAATCATGGTGGGACTACACAGGACTTCATTGTCGGAGACACGAATGCTGATGTTGCCGTCGTTTGCGGCCGCGAAGCCTTTGCTGTAAACGCGACGACCGATCTCACAGATTTCTTCCCTGAGTGCTCGATTGTGAATTCCACTATTCCAGTTCGCCATCAGTATGTCCTGTCATTTCCAGTGAGTGTTCCTATGATCGGAAACAGACTGCGGGATCGGTAAAACGCCCCCTGAACCTCTGTATCCGTTTTCAACGTTGCTCGACATTGATCGTGTCGAGGATTGCCGCGTTGTAGGCGTCGATTGGTTTTGTATCCGGATGAAACGGAGCTGCTGCTTCAGCACTCTCACTGACCGCCAGCAGGCTGCCGTCCCCGGCATTCATTTCGTCAAAGATCACGATTGGCTCCGTTCTTCCCGATTCATCTCCCAACAATCCGTCATACATCAGCGGCACCGCCAGCTTCCAGACAGCGGATGTCAGTGAAGGGTGGCAACGGGCAAGCGTCACGGTGCCGATCGCTTCCATAATTCTCATACCAGCTCCTTCCAGCTCGTCGGCAGCGCTGTGTCTCGATGACTCAACTGTTTCAACATTCGTGACAATTCTGTAAAGGACCATCCCGAAACAGACAGGCAGACTGTGTCTGGATTCATTTCACCGAGTAAATCAGAAAAGTTTGTTTGAGAGTTCACCACCGCAACCCGTCGCCGACTGTTACGATTAACCAGACAGGCAACCACTGACGGCTGCGAAGAACAGCAGACCACGGAACGATCGGGGCACCCCTGAGCGATCTGTTCCGCCGCATCGAAATTGCAGGCAGCGGACATCACCGCCCACCCGGCAGACGTTGCGGAGGCAGAAACGCTGTCCGGCTCACCAACGACGAATACGACTCCGCCGCTCGACGTGTCGGAAGCCGGCGACGCGTGCAAAACGTGAATGCGACGCCGCTGGATATAGTCTCTCCCGGAAGGCGTAATGACCGCCCCCACAGGAATCGAAATTGCCCCGCCCTCAGACACCTGACCGGCAAGAACCTGTTCGGTGATGACGCGTTGTGCCAGTTCAACCGGACCGGCAGCTGACGGCATCAATTCAGACGAAGACATCTGCGGAAGGCTGAGTTGCCGCATGACATTTCGAACGACTTCGTCGACGAGTTGGCTGTTGATGGTCATTTCGAATAATTCAGGTAACAAAAGAACATTACACAGGAAGATTCGGATCAGGCATCCATGATGCCCTGAACGGCAAAACGCACAGGACAGTCATTCTGTCCGACCAGCTCCCGCACCACATTGCCGTCACTGGTGAAAAACACAAGGTCACCACAACGGGCTCCCAGATTGTCAATTGCCAGCGCCGGAAATCCGTCTGGGCTCTCATGGATGTCAAGCGGCAGCACGACCAGCAGCCGCCACCCGTCCAAAGAGGGATGTCGCACCGTAGCGTGAGTTGTTCCAATAACGCGGGCAGCCTGCATGATTCAAAAATCGAGTACGTAGAAAAACAGCAACATCCATGCGTCACAGGCTGGATTCAGCCATTGTGTTTTCTTTAACCGTCGGATAAGCCGGAAAAACACAACCGAACCCACCTGCGAATCCGGTTTGTCCCAAAACGTACAGACACATTTCGGTCTGTGACTTTTCTGTTTTCAACACATCCGGCATCGGCCTTACCTTTGATCAGGTGAACTCATGACACTCACCGCCAAGTGCACCGACCGGTACACAAACCCTTATTCAACATATTTCCATTACCGTTAACGCCGGTCCTGCAAAAACAAAACTCATTGTCAATGTCGACACAACCTGGTCTGTCATCGCGTCCGCATACGAGTGAAACACAATCAATGCGTAAGGAAACGCGATGTGATCAAATGATTCGGAGTCCGTCAGCCATTGCACACCGTCGCTGACGAGTGAATGTCATGGGATTGGTAACGCCTTCACCGGTGGGAGTCGCAATACTGAATGACGGATAACCTTCGCCTCCAATTCCAAGCCCCGCTGTACACGGGCCATTTTTCACATACAGGGTTGTGTTCATGATCCGCCCCATCTTTGTGATCGTCTTCACGTTGTTGGAATGGATGATGGCAGTGTGACCAAAACCATGTTCATATTTTTGTGCCATGGCAATTGCCGTATCCACATCGTTCACGCGAACAAAAGGCACGAACGGCATCATTTGCTCGACAGGCACAAAGGGGTTGTGTTCATCTGTTTCCCCATACAGGATTCCTGTCTCCGCAGGCACCGTCACTCCAATCTGCCCCGCCAGCCACGAAGGATCCCGACCGATAAAATCACGATTAAGCAGAGGATGCCCGTCCGGTTCCTTTGGGGGTGCAAACGCAAGTGATGTCAGTTGAGCAATCTGCTGCGCATTTAACTGGTAACCACCCTGACGGCCAACGGAAGTCATCAACTGTTCAAAAATGCCGGCGACCGCAAACACTTCTTTTTCAGCAATGCACAGCAGGTTATTGTCAAAAGCAGCTCCCGTAACAATCGACCGTGCGGCATTGTCCAGGTCGGCAGTTTCATCGACCACGACAGGGGGGTTGCCTGGTCCGGCCACGATCGCTCGTTTTGGACTCCGGAGCGCTGCACGTGCAACCGCGGGTCCACCGGTCACCACAGCGACTCGAACTCCACGATGATCAAAAATCGCCTGAGCTGACTCCACAGTCGGGGTACGGATGATCGTAATCAGGTTCTGCAGACCCGTCGCCTCGTGGATTGCCTGGTTAAAACGACGTACTCCTTCAGACGCAATTCCTGCTCCCGAAGGATGTGGATTCACAACCAGCGTGTTTCCGGCTGCCACCATATTAACAAAGTTGCCGGCGATGGTGGGAAGTGAATGCGTCACCGGAGTGATGGCACCGATCACACCAAACGGAGCATATTCAGTCACGGTCAGACCGTGATCACCACTCACAGCATCTGATCGCAGAAATTCAACTCCGGGGATACTGCGGACCAGTTTGAGTTTGGCGACTTTATGATCAAGTCGACCGATTTTCGTTTCTTCCATTTCCAGCCGACCCAACTCATCGGCCTGTTCTTCACAGATACGCTTGACGATGTCGATCGCAATACGACGCGTATCAACGGGAGCATCGCTGAGTTGTTCGAACGCGAACTGAGCTGCGGTCACGGCAGAGTCAACATCGTCGAAAACTCCGAAGTTGCCGGCGTTTACGCCGTTTTGCTGTGGTACGACGCTGCCATTCGCTCCACCCGTATGTGACAACTGGCTGAGCACTTCCTGGACCACCTGTCTAATGGCATGTTCTGTTGCTTGCATGACGACTTAAACCTCCCCGCCGGCAAAGATTTGGGTATCTTTCACAGTTACGGTATCGACGATACCTACGATTGCTGCATCAATGGGCAACGTCTTCGTTTGTGGAGTGAACCGGGCGCTGCTGCCCTGAACACACAACACGACTTCGCCTTCGCCGGCACCCACGATGTCCACCACAATAAAGGACCGACCGGTCGGCTGCAGATCACTCTGGTCTTTTTCATTCACACGCAATGGTTCCACGATCAGCAGTTTGCTGCCGACCAGCTCGTCAACTTTTTGAGTCGACACAATGCTGCCCGTGATTCTGCCAAGAAACATGATCGTCGTTCCTGTTCTCGTGAATACTCATGCAGCCCCCGATAAAACAGGCCGCTCGTTACATTCTCATCCGATAGCAGCCGCCGTCTGCCGAGCCACTACCAGCTCTTCATTTGTGGGAATAATCCACACTTCAATTCCGCTGTGATCCGTACTGATTTTTGTCTCTGTATCGCGTTTGACCGCTGAGTTTCGTTCCGTATCCAGATTCAGACCTGTCCATCCCATCCCCTCACAGACGGACCGACGGATTCGTTCGCTGTTTTCGCCGATTCCGCCGGTGAAGACGATCGCGTCCGCACCTCGCAAAACGGCAAGGTAGGAGCCAATGTGACTACGAATCGAGGCTTCAAAGAGTCGCAGGGCTTTCTCAGCCCGATCGTGTCCGGTTGCGGCGGCCTGTTCCAGATCACGACAATCACCACTCAGCCCGCTCACTCCCAGCAAACCACCGTTGGATGACATCTCTGTCAAAACCTGTTCCAGTGTCATCCCTGTGGCCTGCATGATGGCGGGAATCGCGTAAGGATCGAATTCACCAACACGGTTGTTACTGGGGAGCCCCCCCTGAGGACTCATTCCCATCGATGTGGCTGCGCTTTGACCGTTGCGAATCGCGCACACGGATGCACTGCCACCCAGATGGCAGCTGATGATTCTCAGATCATCCCGTCCCAGAAGCTCTGCTGTACGTCCGGCAATGAAGCGATGACTTGCGCCGTGATATCCCCATCGGCGAATTTCCAGTGAATTGTACCATTCGAACGGAACTGCATATGCCCGATATTCGAAGTCAATTGTCTCGTGAAAACCCGTCTCCAGCGCAGCAACCAACGGGATGTCAGGAAAAGCCGCTCGCAACTGACGCATGGCTTTGACATACGGCGGATTATGAGCCGGGGCAATAACCGAACATGCTTCCATTTTCAGGAGCAACTCTTCATCCACGATCCGCACACCGCTCATACTTCCCGCAAAAACGGCTTTGAATCCGATGCCGCAGACGTCGTTAATTGTGTCCAGACAACCGTGCTCCGGATCTGTCAACTGCTGCAGACACAACTGCACAGCTTCGGCGTGATCGCGAACCTGCTGCTGTGTTTCCATTGTGTGATGGCCAGCCGCAGCAAAGCAATGACTTTCGGTACCTCCGATGCGATCGATTCCGCCGCGCGCAAGCTGAGTTTCGTCCGACAGGTCAAACAGGCGGTACTTGAAACTTGTGGAACCCAGATTGGCAACAAGAATCTTCATTGAAACCACAACACACAGAAGGTCCGTAGATCGGACAGTTCGCTTATGGCCGGATCTGACAACAGGACGCAGATCGCCGAAACAGTTATCCGAATGAGCAGAGACGAATAACAATCAGACGAAGTGCTCCAACACTGTCGGTTCCGGGCGGGGAATCAGATGAGCGCTGATCAGTTCGCCGGATTGCGATGCTGCAGCCGCACCTGCATCCACAGCGGCACGCACTGACCCCACGTCACCACGAATGACAGTGGTCACAAAGGCTCCCCCAATCTGAACCTGTTTTACGAGACTGACATTGGCAGCTTTAAGCATGGCATCGGAGGCCTGAACCTGGCAGACCAGACCCTTGGTTTCAATCAGACCGATTGCTTCTGACATTTTTCTGTTCCCGTTCGAAAATAAAAAAGGACTGAACTTTCTGGAACCCTGTTAGTCGCGGATGAAATCTCAACGTCCAACGATCTGGAAAAACTCACTTGCCTGACCGCGTACGCCGCGGAATAACGCTGCTGAGCTCTTCATGCGGACGAGGAATCACCTCCACGCTGACGACTTCGCCTATTTTGGATGCAGCCTGAGCACCCGCATCAACCGCCGCCTTCACAGCGCCGACATCACCCACGACAAATGCGGTCACCAGACCACTGCCGACTTTGTCCCAGCCGATCATTTCCACATTGGCTGCCTTCAGCATCGTGTCGACAGCTTCCAGCAGGCAAACGAAACCCTTGGTTTCGATCATCCCCAACGCTTCCATCGGTTTCGCCATGTCAATTGTTCTCCGGCATCGGTCACTGGTGTCCTGCCAGCACGTCTGCAATTACGTATGGCGGCTTTCCGTTGCCACCGTGAATTCAAATAGTGTATTTTTTATGTTAACTGTGACAGGCACACAGAGCCGGTTTAACCAATTCCACATGCGTTGCATGATCCAGATTAATCGCGTTGCCTTCGTCCGTGTCCAGATGCACTTCAAGCTTAATGTCGTCTCCGGCACGGACCACCATATCTTCCAGAATTGTCGTACAGCCGGGCGCTTCGACACGCAGATGAACGAGGTCTCTGTCAGCGACGTCATAGTAGGCCAGGTCCGCGGGCCCCATGTGCACGTGACGCATTGCACGAATCACACCGTGTTGCAGTTCCACGACACCATGCGGCCCCACCAGAACACAGCCAGGCGTCCCCTGAACATTGCCGCTGATGCGAACCGGCAAATTGATGCCAAGAGAAATTCCGTCGGTAAATGCCAACTCCACCTGTGATTCATCCCGACAGGGACCAAGGACCCGAACGTTGGGAATCATTCGGCGGCGAGGACCGACTACCGCTACCGTTTCCTTTGCCGCAAAATATCCGTCCTGGTAAAGATCCTTCTCCGGGGTCAGTGACGCCCCGGCACCAAACAGAGTCTCCACATCCGGTTGTGTGAGGTGAACATGTCGAGCGGAAATGTTGACGACAAGCGGGTTACGATCCACTTTTCCGGCAGTGTTATCCTGGGCAGTATCATCCGCACCGGATTTCGAGCCGGTCGTATCTCTCAGCACCGGAATGCCGACGGATGCCCCTGGCCGGATGGTGTTTGTCCGCTGTGTCAAAACGTCCCGAACGACGCGTTCGATGTCGCTTCGACTGATCGATGAAGTGGAAATCACAGAATGTCCCGGAACTTACTGGAGGACACATCCGTGTGACCAATGATTGTATTGCCCTCAGTGGCAATAATTATCTCTGTTAATATGTCTTCAGTTGTCCGAAGCCCGATCAACACACAGGCTGCTCAGCACCTTCAGCCAAACTCAACGTAATCCCCTTGTCCCGCAGCATCTGCTGCCATTCCTGCCCCAAACTGGCGTTTGATACAATCTCGTCAATTTCACTCAGGGGACAAAGGTGAGAGAGTGCTCTCTGGCCAAACTTGGTGTGGTCAGCGACGAGCGTGACATGTTCGGCAGCACGGATCATCTGTCGTTCGGTATCGACCAGCAGAGCGTTGCTGTTGAATAGTCCTTCCGAAGTCACCCCACCTGCGCTCATCACCAGTTGCGAAACGTATATATTCCGCAAAGCTTCAACCGCCTGATCGCCCAAAGCGACACCAGTTTTCGGATAAACGTAACCACCAATAAAAATCAACTCGATCCGTTCCTGATTCATCATCAGCGAGGCAATAGGCAACGAATTCGTCACAACCTGCAAAACTTTACCGGTTAAATGTCGAGCAACTTCCAGAGTGGTCGAACCACCATCCAGAAGCACCGTATCTCCCGAAGAAATCAAACCCGCCATATGACGGGCAATTGCCTGTTTCTCGACCGAAGCACGACTCTCCCGAACGGAAAGATCCGTCAGTGACTCACCGGAATAGGCAGCACCGCCACGTGTGCGATGAATCTGTCCCTGTGCGTCAAGGTACTCCAGGTCACGCCTGACAGTCGACTCGCTGGCCTGGACGGCTGCGGCCAGTTGTTGAAGGGACACAAACCCCATTCGCTCGGTAAGGCCCAATATTTTTGATCGCCTTTGATCAACAAACATCAAAAACTTTCAACGAACGGCTAGAAACAACAGCCCATAATGACGTTCCATGATTGATTTTGCAATAATCTGAAACAAACATTTCCAAAATAAGCCAACCGTGGCTGTCGGAACACGCCTTCAGATGGGCAACACCGTCACTGTGCGATCAGAATCAATCAAGTTCAGCAAAAGTTGGGAACGAGGCCCCGTTCAAGCCATCACGGATAACAATCACGCTGCAAGGTCGACGGTCCCTGTTCCTTAAGTGAGAAGCGGTGACGCTGTTTTGTCTATCTCAGTTTCGTCAGTCCGCTCGACTTCACATCACGAACGATCTCTGTGCCGGCTCAATGGTATCGGTTCGGACCGCCCGTAAACCGTATCGATTTCTGCACGGCCGGACTCAATGTGCAGCAGAACAGGACACCCTGCCGGGCTATTTGCTACGGTTCAAAATTGCCGACTGCATGAGTCGGAGGAGTTTTAAAGGATATTCCCTGTTGCTCACAAAATTTTGAATTTGGCACACAACCTGCGTAAACAAAATCCGATGTCGTGACGGCAAGCAATGGCCCGCCTTGCTGTTCCGGCCTTGCATCGGAGCGTCCCTGGGAAACCGGGGACGCTCTTTTTGCTTTATTCCACTTTTGACCCGTTGGTCGCGGTTACCGACCCGTTAAATACATCGCCTTTTTAGGGTCCGCCGCTGTGTGTTGCGTCAGATCACACTTTACCGGGCGATTTGCGACACATGAAAACTGTCGACCGCGAGGCACGGGCGATTTTTGAAGGAAATCCGCTGTTGCTCAAGGAGGCATTTAACCTGACACGCAAACTACGACCAGCGACAGAACGCCCCTGTTCAATTGGGGGACGCGGCTGATTTGTTCTTGTACTTAGGGATCATTCCCCTTGATTATTCCTGGCGGAGACCCACTGCCGACTCTTTTCGATTGCTGCCAAAAACAAGAACCAGTTCCTGCTCCTCTCGCAGCCTTCTGGATTTAATCCTGATCGTATCCTGCACCGGTCGCCCATCCACGTAACGAACCCGGGCTCCCGGAACTTTGATTGCCAGTTGCAGCTTTCGACCGGACACATCCACAATGGTTCTTTTGGTGACAACTTCGGGCTCTGCCCCACCGGTGACGCGTGAAGCAGTAAAATATTGCCGGTCGAACGGCAAACGTTGACGGTGACCGTCTGTTCCTTTCACTGTTCCCGACAGATCGGAGAGCCGATAACGTTTGGTCCCGTCCGGCAGCCGTATCTCGATAATGATTTGATACTGCTCACCAGTTTCCGGATTTGCCGGATCTGTCCAGGCGGTAAAACTCCCCCTGGTCACAGCCAGTCCTCCTTCGGGAATTCGAAAAAAGGGACTCTCTCCCTGATTCCCGGATTCCGCTTCGCTATTTCCAATCGACGCAAGCTTTGCATCAGCCACCACTGAATCCAACTGGCCTCGCTCGGTCACAGAAAGACTGCTGGCAAGTTGTTGCAGACTTTTGATTGTCTGATCGACTTCCGGACCAGGGGCGGGAATGATCTGTAATGCCGGCAGGTCATCAAGTCGCAATTCATCACCCAGAGACGCCTGGATTGGAGGAATCGGTATTGGGGTCTGCCTGGCTGTGCCGGCCAGTCCCAGCCAGGCAAACACCGAGGCCGCAGTGGAATAGCCGATGACATGGATGGTGAGAGAAAGAAACCAGCCCATCCGGGCAATCGTCAGTAAGCGTCTGTGACCGGTTGCTACGTAGCATGAACCGGTCTGGCCCGCCAGCTGCCCCTCGGCAAGCGGATTTCCGGTATTGTCTGTCGTCGGGTTGTCGGTCTGCGACATCGCCACTAGGTGATCCATCGGGAGAGAGGGGCGACGGAAACAGGCTCATTGTCCTGTGCCCGCCCGGAGTTTAACGACCACGTATAATAATATGGCAACGATGAGAACACGCCGACGTTACTCATCGCATTTATCGTAACCACTGCAAATTAAGCGTTTTACATAATCGTATTAATTTGACGGTGCACAGCAGGGATTGGGGGTTCAGTGTCGCCACTACCCATGACGAAATCATCAAAGACGGATAGAATGCGGCTTCTTCCTGGAACTTCCGTAACTCATTGAACACTATCGGCAGTCCGCGAATTGGCGAATTGACTTACTTTTCACTCTGCACACAAGTAAACGGGACATGGAAGCCTCGGGGAAGAAACCATTTCTAATGCGACGCGATCCCTGGGGCCACGGAATGGCCGTATGGATCATTGCCTTGGTCGTACTGCTGCTGCCGCCCATCTACTGGTCGCTTGGCCAGATCAAAATGCATAACGATGTTGCCGGCTGGCTTCCGCGAGACGATCCTCAGGCCAGGATCCTTTCGTGGTATCGAAGCAGCTTTCCTACGGAAGACAGAATCCTGGTATCCTGGGACGACTGTTCCATCAGTGATCCCCGCCTGAAACTGGTGCAGGAAAAACTGGAAGGCCGGCTTTCAGAAGACGCTAGACTCGAAGGAGGGTCTCCCTTCATCTCGTCAGTTTCACTGCCGTCTGAACTTCTGCGTCGAATGCTGGACCGAAACATCCCGTTTGAGACCGCAATCGATCGCATCAACGGACTGCTGCTGGGGCCGGGTCCGCTGCGGATTAGACTAACCGATTCCGGTCGCGCCCGCGGGCAGGAACTACGATCCGAACTCCTCGCAGTCATCAAAGAACTGAATCACCCGCATGCTCGCCTGATTAATGCAGAACTGCCGCTACCATCAACTGACATTCCGCTCGACAACACGTCTGCCTGGAAACTGAATGACTTACTGACCAACTGGGTGAACGAACAGCCGAAATTCGATCTGGCTGCCACCTGGCCTCATATGCATGCAGATCGGGCGTCAGTGCAACAGATCATCGACGCGTTGAAGAATCTGAAAATTGGTGTCGACGGCAGTGAATCCGTTTATCCGCATTACGTCGAGGATGTATTTCTGATTCAGGGTTCACAGGCGGCACTCACGATCACTCTTTCAGAAACCGGAATGGCCGAACGCGAAGACACACTGGCTGTGATTCGTCAGGCCTGCATTGCATCGGGAGTCACAGAATCAAATCTCAGACTCGGCGGACGACCGGTCGTGGGTGCAGAGCTCAACCGGGCCGTGGGGCGTGCCGGATGGAACCGCAAGTATGAACTCTGGGATTTTCCGCGCCGTTCACCCGTATTGTTTTCCACACTAATCAGCATTCTGTTGTCACTCTGGATGCTGAGGAGTCTGCGTCTGGCGATTCTGGTGCAGGTTGCGGCAGTGCTGACAGTCCTGGCGTCGGTCGCCATTGTACCGGTCACCGGCGGCAGTATGAATATGGTACTGGTTGTGATGCCAACACTACTGGCCGTGCTGACCACCTCAGCTGCAATTCATCTGGCCAATTACTGGAAACATTCCTCTGCACGTGACGAGCAGGGCTCAGTGGTCGAAGCAGCCTCTATCGCGTGGCTGCCATGCATCCTAGCCAGCACGACAACGTCTATTGGACTCGGATCACTGTTCGTTAGCAATCTGATTCCGGTGAAGGACTTTGGTGTCTATTCTGCAGTCGGTTGCATCATTTCGTTCTTCATGGTGCTGTACCTGCTGCCGTCACTGATGCTGTACTGGAAGCAGTGCCCTCCTGACTTCGCAAAATTAAACACTCGTCACTGGCAGACGCTTGGTCAATGGCTTACTCGTGTTCGCTATCCAGTCGCTGCACTGTGCCTGATCGGGACTGCAGCGTGTGGGTACGGTTTGTACAAATTCCGCACCGAAACGAAAGTCATCCGTTACTTCCCGGAAAAATCACGACTGTACCAGGACTACGTTTTTCTGGAAGACAACCTTTCGGGCATCGTATCAGTCGACACAATTGTTCGCTTCAGTAAAGAGACTCAGGCTGCTCCCGGACGAAATAAAGATCCCGGCCGTATGACGTTTCTGGAACGTGCACGCACGGTGATGAAACTGCAGTCAGAGATCCGTAAACATCAGGAGATCAGTGGAACGCTGTCACTGGCTTCGTTTATGGATTTGCGAGAATCCTCAGAACTGAATTTTGGACAGCGACGTGCCCGACAACGGATCGAAAAAACGATCAAGGACAGACTGCGTGAAGAACTTGCAGAGGAAAGCACCACGACCAGGGCCATTGCATCACTGCTGGCCCTGCCCGAAGTTGAGACACCAGGGGAGATACCAAACGCACCGCCGTTGAATGCCGCGGGAGATGAGCTTTGGAGAATTTCTGCTCAGGCTGCCATTCTGTCAGACGTCGATTTGCAGGTATTGACTGCGGAGCTGGACGAAATTGCCCAACGCCATCTTGCTAACGTGGAAGTCAGACGCAAAGGCGGTGAAAAAATAAGAATTGAGGGCGTTGGTCATGTGGTGACCGGACTTATCCCCGTATTTCTACGGACACAGCAGGCCGTCCTGGAGAGTCTCATCAGCAGTTTTGGACTGGCCTTTGGATTGATTGCGATCGTAATGATGATTCTACTCCGCAGTGTCCGGGCAGGATTGATCACAATGCTGCCAAATCTGATGCCGGTGATCATGGTGTTTGGACTACTGTCCTGGGCCCGGCTCAGAGTCGACATTGGTACGATGATCACCGCATCCGTTGCTTTAGGGATTGCGGTCGACGGCACCCTGCACCTAATCACATGGTTTCAGGAACTTCTCAAACGCGGCAGGACAATTCCGGAGTCGGTATCAGGGGCACTGGAACACTGTGGTCCGGCGATGTGGCAGACCAGCACTGTCGTTGGTCTAGGTATGCTGGCCCTTCTGCCCGCAGAATTGTTGTTAATCAGTAGATTCGGCTGGATGCTCGCGGCTTTGATTTTTGCGGCACTGGTTGCCGATATTGTGTTTTTACCCGCCTTACTGGCTGGGCCTCTTGGAACTCTGATTCAGCGATCTGTCCTGAAACAGCAGGGAAAGGAACATTTATATTCGGTTTCCACAGTAGGTACCGTAAATAGTCAACCGGCAGCAGTAATAGGTCCTTCTGCTGAAGATGCTCGACCAGAGTTCAACCAATCCGTTGAACCATCATGACCATGACACAGCCACGATTTCCAACCAGGAGGTTCCGCGATTGCTAAATCGGCACCGCCGCTGCCGAATCCGGAACAACCAACGAACCAGACAACGGTTTCTCTGATTTGGTTTCAAACGTTCAGAATCAGAGGGAATCCTGTTTCTGTTCGCTCAACTTAGTGATACTGGCCCTTTCAATCAGTTAAACATTGCTGCATATCACTTTGCGAGTGCTGCGGTGAACACGTCTGCGTTACAATCTGCAGATGGTCAGGTGGGTAGCACCGACGTGACTGCCTGTTCTGCTGTCCCGGAAACCGGCAGATTTTGCATGAAGCATTGGTCTCAGCGGAAAAACGAATCGTGAGTGAATATGTTGAACCACTGGGTTTGAGAATCCTGATTAGGAAAGACGAATCCCGTCAGGAAACTCGTGGTGGCATTGTGTTACCCGATACATCGGAGATCCCCACGATTACCGGTCGTGTGGTTGAGATCAGTGTCCAGATTGATCGTGATGAAGACTTTCCGATTCGAAAATACGACAAGGTGTTGTTTCATCCTAAGAACGCCATTCCAGTCGATTTTGAAGCTGATAATCTGCTCTACGTAGTACCTGTCGAAGACGTTGTGGCAATTTTTCGTCGCCCGGTACGTGCCGTGGGTGAAGACCGATCACTTGAATCACTTTCGGATCCGGACGAAACCGAATAAACCGTCGCTCTCGTTTACCCGCAGTCCCAAGCTCCGACAGCAACACAGTCAACGCATCTAAAAACGAACATGATACGGCGATTTCTAAGGAATTATCTGCCTCGTCACACGAATCCCGTCAACAGGGCGCTGCATCTGGTGGGAGTACCACTGACGTTTGTGGGCACACCGGCAGCATTGATCGAAGGAGCTACCTGGTATTACGTACTCGGCTGCTTCACCAGCGGCTATCTGCTGCAGTTTGTCGGTCACGCAATTGAGGGAAATGATGCGGGTGAGGTCGTCTTTATCAAGAAGTCACTGGGGATGCGTTATAACGAGTATGCGCCCGGCAGACCCTCTTCAAGTCCATCGAAGACATCAACCGATAGCAACTCTGCCGGCTGACCCTAAGATTTGGATCCTACCGGTGACGTTGACCGCAACGCCTGGGCTGATCTTTCCGGTGAAGTCCATTCGGACGCCCGCAACACAGCTTGCGGCATTCCGTACAGGTGGTGTTGCTGTGACAGGGATGTCCTATGCTGATTCCACCGGATCTTTGTGTCCGTCAAACGTCAAAACGCTTCGTGTGTCAGAGCCGGCTGTCATCCGGTCGACCTATCCGAATTCAAGCTCGCCGGACATCTAACCAACCTGCCCCGCGACAACGTCTGGTTCTCGTCACACTTTGGTGTTTTGCAATTGTAGTAGCCCCTCTCATTTCCGGCTGCGCAACAGTTCGCAAACCATTGTCCGAACAGTCGTGGCCTGAAGACAGCACCCATCAGCAAGCATCGTACCGCGGATACGGCGCAAGAATTGAACACGTCTGTCTGGACAACGTCACCGCCGAAGCCGTGCAAACAACCATTGAACCCAGGAACCTACTTCGACGAGTGGAAGAAGAGATTCACACTCTGTCACTCAACGAAGCCGTTCGGACCGCGTTGTCTAATAACGAGATTGTGGAAACGGCAACACCGGGAGGAGTAGGCAGCTCCACTGTTCTCAACAGCCCACGTTTTGCGTCATCGGTCTATGATCCTGCAATCCAGGAGTCCGGAATTCTGTTCGGGGCAGGACTGGGACTGGAAGCCGCACTATCGCGATTTGACACTCAGTTTACAACATCAGCACTTTGGGGGCGCAGTTCCGCCAGTCTGATTCCCCGTGAGACCGGAGCTTTCACGTCTGCACTCAGCAAACAGTTTGCCACCGGTGGAACGGTAGCGCTCTCGCATAACTGGAACTATCTGGGAACTCCGGTCGGAACCCCGCTCACCTCTGCCTATGCCGGGAGCCTTGGTCTTTCTGTTCGTCAGCCGTTGCTCGCCGGAAGCGGAGTTGAGTTCACAAGAATTGCCGGTCCGCAGAATCCTGCTTTTGGAGCCATTACGGGTGTGGGCCAGGGGGTAGTCATTTCGCGAATCAATAACGACATATCGATCGCGAACTTTGAACTGGCTGTTCGCAACTCGATTCGGGATATTGAAAACGCGTACTGGGATTTGTATCTGGCCTACCGAACGTTCGACACCGCGGTCATTGCTCACCGCAGTGCCAGAAGGACCTGGCGGGAATCGAAGGACAAGAAAGATGTCGGGATCCTCAATCCTGCCGATGAGTTGCAGGCCAAGGATCGGTTGTACGAAACAAAGGCAGATGTTGAGCAGTCGCTGAGTAACATTTTTCGGGCAGAATCAGAACTGCGGCGGCTTATGGGACTTCCGGTCAACGACGGGCGTGTTCTAAGACCGTCAGACGAACCGGCCATCGCGGAATACATTCCTGACTGGGATTTCTCACTTCATCAGGGGTTGAGTCTTCGTACGGAACTTCGAGCCCAGAAATTCCGCATCAAAAGCCTGCAACTACAGCTCAAGGCAGCTCGAAGTCTTGTCAGGCCGACAGTGAACGCCGTCGGCAGTTACGATGTCAACGGTTTTGGTGACCGGCTACTCGACAACGGCATTATCGAACCGGTTACGGGACTGCCCATTCGCAGCGGCTATGGTTCCTTTGGAAGGGCGGGACTGGAAACATGGACAGCCGGAGTTGAAGTGACGATACCACTTGGCTATCGAAGCCAGAGAAGCCAAGTCCGGAACCTGGAACTGCAACTGGCCAAAGACACGGCGGTGCTGGCCGCTCAGGAACGAAATGTGTCACACGAGATTGCTATTGCAATTCAGGAAGTCACAGCAGCCTTCGCGACAGCTCAATCGCATCACAAACGTCTTCAGGCCGCACAGGAACGCGTTGAAAAACTCAGTTATACAGAACAGGTGGGAGCAGGCACTCTGGATCTGGTGCTCCGTGCTCAGGCCAGTGCTGCAGCAGCGGAAAGCGCATACTACCAACAGGTTGTTAACTACAATAAGGCACTGGTTAATCTGAATCTGGCTACCGGTTCTCTGCTGGAATACAATGGAATCTACCTTGCAGAAGGTCAGTGGTGTAACGACGCCCAGTGCGATGCTGCCATTCACGCGGCCGAACGAAGTCATGCCGCCCCCAATCCTCATCTGCACACCGAACCTTCCGAATTCATTTCGCCCGGACCGACAGGCACGATCGAACGTCGCCCACTTAACAAAAACAGCAACTCCGATTCGGAGGCACAGATGACTCCCCCACCCGAACTGCCACCGGCGTCCGAGTCCAGGAGTCACGGACAGTCTTCGTCAACTCATATCTGACCGAATACTGTGACCACCACCTCTTTGGTTGCATCAGCGTATTGGTTTTGATTCCAGGTTCAACGAAAACACCCCGGCAGGAAGACCCGCCGAGGTGAATCATTTCGATAATGAGACGTCTGCCGGCAACAGGCCTCGCATGAAACTCATTTAGTGGCATCCATCACAGTGGCTTTCGCAGCAGGACGGAGTGCCGCCACCATCACATGCCGATCGGCAAACCTGACATGTGACAGTTTTCTCAACCATGCGGCAAACCTGAACCTTTACTTCACGCTGTTCCGGCTTGCAGACAGTCACACAATACGTGCAGGGAACTTCTTCCTGAATCTCACGCGCAACCTGAACAGTACAGGTCCGTTCTTCCGGCTTGCAGACAGTCACGCAATACGTGTAAGGAACCTCTTCCTGAACCTCACGTGCAACCTTGACGGTGCACGTTCGCTGTTCCGGTTTGCAGACAGTCACGCAATATGTGTAAGGAACCTCTTCCTGAACCTCACGTGTAACGTTGACGGTGCAGGTTCGCTGTTCCGGTTTGCAGACAGTCACGCAATATGTGTAAGGAACCTCTTCCTGAACCTCACGTGTAACCTTAACAGTGCACGTTCGCTCTTCCTGGCTGTAAGTGGTCACAGTGTAAGTGCAAGGCTCTTCGATCATCCGGTTTTCATAACAAGTGTATTCCACCTCCGTCTGAACAATGTTGGGTACCCAGACTTTTTGAGTCCCGCAACAGGCAGTTGAAGCACATCCGTCACAGCCCGAAGAACCACAACTGCTGCAGCAGTCGCCACAGGACGGTGACTGACAACCGTCACAGGGCTGTTCTTCCCAGTGCCCCTGGTCCTGACAAACGGTCCGAGTCTTCTTTACAGGAACGGACTGACAGACAGTTCGAGTCCCCTGTCTTTCTTCATGATGAGGCACGCATACCGTATATGTTTTTTCAACATCTTCACACACCGTGCGGCAGACGGTC
>JAKVAZ010000015.1:39852-168902 GCA_022447225.1 Fuerstiella sp.
CGTGTTCCCGAACGCTCTTCTGTGTGAGGAACCATCACGGTCACAGTTCGCAATTCTGTAACCATCTCCGGAACCATGATTGTCTTTTCAACGGCTTCCCATGTTCCGCAATCAGAGCTGCAGGAAGACCCGCAACTGCTCACACTGTCGCAACCCGCACCACCATCGCCGAGACCGCATGGGCTACAGCACGAGGTACAGGGGGCTGCACAGCACGAACTTGCTTTGCCGCCGCCAAAGCAGCCTGCCTGTACAGATGCAGCCATCATGACGGCCACTGCGAATGACAAGACATTCCGCATGTCTCTACAACTCCTAATTTGAATCGCAATGATTCACAAGAAAAACGGATGAGCTTCCAGAGAACGCCTCCGAAACCACATACCGCCAGCTTTCAACCCCCTGCCGGACAGCCCCCCTAACCTCTTACGATGCCCAGATGTCCTCCGGCTGCTCAGCAACCATCGAATCACCATCGGCCTACCCAAATATAACACGGGGCGTTTACGACGAGCAACAAAAATGAACAATACGTTACGTTTAGGAGACATGCGTGGCATGCATCCATTTTGGACACATAACAGATATTTATAAAATATACTGCTTTTCACCAATAAAGTGCTTTAGGAACGCATAGTTGTGCTTTTGTCGACAAATTGCTGAGATCCGTGAGTATTTTCAAAAGAATTAATGACGCACGTGGTCATTCACCAACAGATCTCACAAAGTCGCTCTCGCGATCAGGATTGGCTTCGAGTTCCGGTTTCTGGCCGTTGTCCGCAATCATGTCCGCAGATATAGTCTTCCTCTGACCTGCCGTGAGTCACGGTGGCGGAAAATTCGTACCTGAGAAGCAGTCGCATTCCATGAAATTCTGTCTCGTCGACCGGATCATCGAAATTATTCCGGGCCAATCGATCGCGACGCTTAAGAACGTTTCGCTGGCCGAGGAGTACTTGGAGGACCACTTTCCGGGATTTTCCGTGTTTCCCGGCGTGATGATGGTTGAAGTGATGGTTCAGTCCTGCGCCTGGCTCTCACGAGCAACTGATGAGTTCAAGTACAGCGCGGTGCTCCTGCAGGAAGCAAAGGCTGTTAAATTCAACAGTTTTCTGAAACCCGGACGAACCCTGAATGTCACAGCGACGCTTAGGAAAAACGATGATCATCAGGTGTCGTTTACAGCATCCGGAACGGTGGATGGAGAATCGGCCGTCAGCGCACGTCTCGTCCTGTCAAAACAGAATCTGTCTGACCAGCGTCCGGATATGGCTGCAAACGATCAACGACTAATCGCGGCAATGAAAGATCAGTATGCTCAAATGATGCCAGATGCGAGTTGATTGGAAACATCGCAGAATCAAGGGAAAACCGAGAGCCAAACAGTTCATCCCTCGTCTGGCTCAGCTAAACCAATACAAATACAAACGGAATGAAGCGAATGAGTCTTGAAGGACGCGTAGCAATTGTCACTGGCGGAAGTCGAGGCATTGGCCGGGCCGTGGTGGAAAGCCTTGCAGCAGACGGAGCCCGGGTTGCTTTTGTTTACAACTCAAATTCCTCCGCTGCTGACGAAGTCGTAAATGCAGTAAAGGCGGCAGGCGGAGAATGCGTCGCGATTCAGGCCGATGTCCGTTCCCGGGAGTCAGCAGACAGGATTGTCACTGATGTTGTTGAAATGTGGGACAGTGTGGACATCCTCGTCAACAATGCCGGCATCATCCGTGACGGCCTGCTGGCGATGATGAATGAATCGGACTGGCAGGACGTCATCACTACAAATCTAAACAGCGTTTTCAACTTTTGTAAGGCCGTTACGCGCCAGATGATGTCTCAGCGTTATGGCCGAATTATTAATATGTCAAGTGTTGCGGCCAGCGTCGCGAATCCCGGTCAGGCTAACTACGCTGCGAGTAAGGGAGGAGTCGAAGGCTTCACTCGCTGTATCGCTGCAGAACTTTCCCGCCGAGGAATCACGGCAAACGCCGTTGCTCCAGGATTCATTGAAACAGATATGACCAAGGAGGTTGTGAGCGCAGCCGGAAAGGAGATCAAAAAGAAAATTCCGGCCAGGCGGCTTGGGACTCCCAGCGATATTGCCAACGCAGTACGCTTTCTGGCACAGCAGGAGTCGTCATATATTACCGGACAGGTTCTGACTGTTGACGGCGGGCTGACTCTGGGTGGGCTGTAACTGCCAGTTTCGCCGAAACGGCCATTCGACATCAGTCGCAATAAAAAACACGTGTATTTACAATTGCCGTACGGTGCCTCAGGATCGATAGTGGCAAAGACAGGAGTTGTACGCTGTCTGCTCTTTCCTCTAATTTTGAAATTGGTAGTTTCAGGAAATTAGCTGTCTGAAACCGGAATTATCAGTTGTGGTGAAGCAAACCACACACCTTGTGCGTTCACAGTGTTTGTGAAGACATCAGTTCAGTACAGTGTCTGAAAACGTAATGTGCGAATCAGGAGAAACATCAACATGCCGTCGAGTGAAGAAGTTTTCGACAAGGTTCGGGAGACCCTCATCGATGCCCTTGGGCTGGATGACGACGAAGTGACGCGGGAAGCCACGCTGATTGAAGATCTGGGGGCTGAATCGATCGACTTTCTGGATATCGTGTTTCGTCTGGAGAAAGAATTCGATATCAAGATTCCTCGTGGTGAACTGTTTCCCGAAAATCTGGCAGCTGCAGATTCCGGCTTCGTTGAAGATGACAGGATCACCGAGCAGGGCCTGGTTCAGCTTCGCGAGAAAATGCCTTACGCGGACATCGAAAGATTTGCCCAGGACCCGCAGGTCAGCGCAATTCCGAATCTGTTCACCGTCAATATGATTTGTAAATACATCGACGCCAGACTGGGTTAGGAGCAAACGGAGTCAGAAATGCGATGGTACTGGATAGACAGATTTGTCGAATTCGAATCCGGCCGCCATGCGACAGCCGTGAAGAATGTATCACTCGCGGAAGAACACCTGCACGATCACTATCCGGGGTTCCCTGTGATGCCCGGAACGCTCATTATCGAAGGAATGGCTCAGACTGGTGGAATTCTTCTGGGCGAAGTTAACAATTTTGCACACAACGTCATCCTCGCCAAAGTTCCCAAAATCCGGTTTCACAGCTGGGCGTTACCTGGCGACCAGCTTCTCTATGCGGCAACACTCCAGGACATTCGCGAAGAAGGTGGCTCAGTGAGCGTCAGAGCAACGGTGGCCGATCGCTTGGTTGCGGATGGTGAAATCATGTTCGTACATCTCAGCTCTGACGATCCTCAGTTGAGTCGAATTGATCAAAAGAACTTCGTCTTCCGCATGAACCTGATGGATATCATGGACGTCGGTAAAACCGGCACAGGGTGTTCAGAATGACCTGGGGTGGCAATGAAGGAAGAAGAGAATGAAACGTCGTGTTGTGGTGACAGGAATCGGGTGTATCAGCCCGCTGGGGAACACGGTCGAATCAATGTGGGAGAAACTCCAGGAAGGCGTTTCCGGGGTGGACCATATCACCTGTTTCGACGCTGCCGGATTCCCGACACAGTTTGCAGCTGAAGTCAAAGATTACCGTCTTGCGGATTACATCGATGACACCGAACGTTTTGCTGACGCCGGTCGAAATATTCGTTTTGCAATTGGGGCGGCCACACAGGCGATCACGGATTCCGGCCTGACTGAAGATGCCCGTTTTGATCCTGCGAAATTTGGTGTTTATCTGGGCGCTGGTGAAGGACAGCAGGATTTTATGCAATTCATGGAACTGGTGGCGGACAGCCAGGATAATGGCATCGTCAACCAGGAAAAATTCACGCATGACTTCCTTGACCGCATGAATCCACAGTTCGAAATCGAACTGGAACCGAATATGGCGGCCGCCCATCTGGCCAGTCTGTTCAATGCTCAGGGGCCAAATCTAAATTGCCTCACCGCCTGCGCAGCCTCGAGCCAGGCCATAGGAGAAGCGACCGAAATCATTCGTCGCGGCGACGCAGACGCAATGCTGTCCGGCGGCGCCCACAGTATGATTCATCCATTCGGTCTCACTGGTTTTAATCTGCTTACGGCTCTTTCGGAACGCAACGACAGTCCGTCAACGGCATCACGTCCTTTCGACCTCACACGAGACGGATTCGTACTTGGTGAAGGTGCGGGCATGGTGGTTCTTGAAGAACTGAAGCATGCAAAGGCCCGCGGAGCCGAAATTTACGGAGAAATTCGTGGTTATGGATCATCAGCCGATGCATTTCGGATAACCGATATCCATCCGGAAGGTCGAGGAGCAATCAACTGTATTCGAATGGCACTTGATGATGCAGAAATCACCCCGGAAGAGATCGGCTATGTGAATGCTCATGGTACCAGTACAAAGGTCAATGACCGCGTCGAAACCATGGCCATCAAAGGTGGTTTAGGTAATCACGCTCAACACGTGCCGATTTCCAGCATCAAAAGTATGATGGGACACCTGATCGCTGCCGCCGGCAGTGTCGAAGCGATCACATGTCTCATGGCCATTCGGGACGGTGTGCTTCCGCCAACCATCAACTATGGAACCCCCGATCCTGATTGCGATCTGGACTATATTCCCAACGAAGCTCGTGAGGTCCCCCTGAAAGCGGCACTGTCAAATAGTTTCGGTTTTGGCGGTCAGAATGTCTCTTTGATCGTATCTGCCTATGCGGCATAGTGAATTCCATTGACCAATACGGATCTGTGCTGCAGGATGGAAGGAATTCACTGTGATTTACGAATTGAACACCGTTACAAAGCCCGCGATCGTTGGCTGAATCCAACCGATTGTGTGCTGATTCGCCGGAGTTGTCGTCGTGACGATCCCCCTCTATTTCGGCGGCCTTGTTTGTATTGTCGTGCTGGCCGAACTGATATTTCGTCAATTTGCGGCGAAACGCATCAGGCATGTCTTTGAAAACGTCCCGCCCTTTGGCGTAGTACCTGCTGAATTCTCCCCTGGTGCCCGGCAGCTTTCCTTCCGGTCGACCGATGGACTGAGACTGTCCGGCAGTCTGCATTCGCCAGTGTCGGGAGAGCCCCCGCGAGGTCTGGTGATATTCTGCCCGGAGCTCAGTGGTAACCACTGGATGGCGACTCACTATTGTCACAGTTTGCTAAACAATGGCTTTGCTGTCCTGAGCTTTGATTTTCGCAACCAGGGACAGAGCGATTCACAGGACGGCTACGTTCCAATCCACTGGGTGACCGAGTATGAAATGCAGGACATCGCCGGGGCACTGGAATTCATTGAGACGGACGAGGTCCTGAGTACATTGCCCCTGGCTGCTTTTGGTGTGAGCCGCGGGGGTGCCGCTGCCCTTGCCGCCGCCTGCCGCTACCCTCGGATTCGTGCTGTTCTGGCAGATAGTGCATTTGGCACAATGGGAATGACACAACATTATGTGAAACGTTTCGGCCGTCTGATTATCCCTGGCTGGATCTTCAAAATTCTTCCTGACTGGCATATCGAAATCACGCTAAAACAGGCCATGCGGTACAGCGAAACTGCTCGAAACTGCCGTTATGTTCATCTGGAGCGTGAGACCATTCATCGGGACGACACATCCGTAAAACTGATCTCAGGAATGCGTGATTCCTATGTGACCCCCACTGTGGCCGGTGCTCTGGCAGACCTGTTCGGTGGAGAACAGGTTCTTTGGATGGTGGAACGGGCCAAACACAATATGGCCAGAGCCGTCGCTAAAGAGGAATACGACCGGTGTGTCGCAGAACACTTTGAACCACTTGCGTTGAACTCCTCCACCGAATCACTCAGCCCCGTCCAACACCGAACAATTACCACAGGTTCCTAGTGTGTATGTGCGGCCGCCGCACAACATGCCACCAGGCGATCGACCCGTCAGGAAACCCTGCTCAGACTGAAAGTCAGCAGCAACGAGATTTTAGTCCGGCATTGTTGGCAGCAGCCAAACGCTGCCGGACTGAAGACAGTTACTCGTAATGTAATATTTGTCACTGCAGTCTCTGTTCGTCAGTCGAAACGCAACATGAATCCCACCGGTAAACAGACGTTTTTTGAACGGAATACCGAAAACTCTCTCTCTGAAACATCTGAGTAATCAATGTATTTTCCGAGAGTTCCGGATCAATTTTTTTTCGGAGCCGGATCCGAAATTTGATCCCGTCCGGTTTCAAAAACAATCCGAAACGATCTGCGTGAAGAGACGATTGACTGAATCCGACAAGCCCGAACGAATGGTGAAAGAGAATCCGTCAACAGAAAACGCTGATACAAATTTACCGAAACACATACTGTGCGGGCACGCACCATACCACTGCAGCAACACAATACGGGCATACGGTTCGGCAGAAATGAACCACGGGCTGCGAGCGCTCAGTTCTGCTGACGAGATCAATCCAAACGGTAGCCAGGGTCGATTCAATCAAAGAAACTGCAACGGGAAACCAACACGATAAAAATGGATTCAGCCCGGGGGACGGCACCGCCCCTCCGTTCCATCCGCGTCGACGGCACAGGGACAACTAAGGTGCCTATTTCAATTCCGTCAGCTGCGATCGAGTATCGATATGACAACATTCCTGTTCATGATTCTTTCGGCAGTCATACTGACCGACTGCCCTGAGCCTGATGATCGTCCGCACGAAGTGCAGCTGACTTTCGATGCTTATAACCACCGACTCGACAACAACGACAATTTCTCACCTGACGACCGCTGGCTGGTTTATGACACTCGCCCCAACGATGGCGGTATTCGAATGGGACAGCGCATTGAAAAAGTGCATGTGCCGTCAGGAAAAATTGCCACGATCTACAGAGCCCCAAATCCCACGATAACGGGACCAGGGATTGCAGCCGCAAGTTACCATCCAAAAAAACACCGGGTCGTATTCATCCACGGACTTACAAATCATTCCGAATCGCATCCCTATGACTGGTGGAGGCGATTCGGAATGATGATTGATGAAACCGGACCCCAAAAACCCATTGTCGTGGACGCCAGAGACGTCGTACCACCGTTCACTCCCGGTGCATTACGAGGTGGAACACACCGGCATGAGTTCAGTGGGGACGGAAAGTGGATCGGATTCACGTACAATGACGCCCTGATGGCCACCAATGGCAAACAATACAGCCTGCGAACGATTGGCGTCACCAAACTTGACCGTCCGACCCGAATCATCGGAACAGGAGATCGAGCCAATTTTTCCGGCAACGGAACTTCGGCACTGGTTGTTCGAGTGACCTCGAATCCGTCCCCCGGTTCCGACGAAATCAATCGAGCTTCGTTCGACAGCTGGATCGGAACTCAGGGATATACGACCGCCGATGGACGCAAACAGCTGGCCCGGGCTTTCCTTGGTAACGTCATCAGTCTCTCCCGCAAAGAAGTTTCAGAACTGTTTGTGGTCGACATTCCTTCAGATCTGACAGTGCCGGGAGACTATGGGCCGCTGGAAGGCACAACTATCACCATGCCAATGCCCCCTGCTGGCGCGGCCCAGCGTCGTCTGACATACACCACGGACCGTCGGTTCCCAGGCTTCAGCGGTAATGTTCGTTCGAACGCCGATGGATCGATGCTGGCCTGCCGCGCAAGGGACGAACGCGGTATTGATCAGGTCATTCTGGCTTCACCGGTGGATGGCCGCAGACATCAACTGACGTCGTTCGAGTCTAACGTACAGTCCGATATTCGATGGCATCCGAACGGCACTCATGTGTGCTTTGTCCAGAACAACACAATCGTGCTGTTGAATGTTGAAAACTCGGCGTTTCGCAGGGTAACGTCGCAATCACTCGCCAGCCCGTTTGCACTGGTCTGGAGTCGTAACGGAAACGCAATCGCTTTTAATCGAATCCTGCCGGACAACAGATCTGGAGCCTTATACGCACAGATCTTCATCGTTCACATCACTGCAGATCAGTTACCGTAACCTGCGTTACTTCACCAAGAGCCGACACATCCAGCCCTTTTTGCAGCCCAACAGCATCCTGTCATCAGTCAAGTTCTGCGATCAAAGCAAGACTGTGGCAACGTCATGCCAAAACGCATTGCTGCACAAAAACTTGGGGAAGGTCGTCCGATTTAAGTCATCACACAACGTGTGATGGAGATCAATCCAGGAGTTTTACGGGGCTGCAGCTGCGCACATCACAACGGACACGTGGCAAAAAGAAACGCAGCTGGCAAACTGATTCGAGGGGAACAGACCCGATATATTTTACGGCACGTGCTGATTGCCAGTGTCCCGTCCGGTCTGTGTTCAGCTGTTAACCACAAACCTGTCAGGCGGCAGCACAATACAGTCAACGCACCGGCAGACCACACGCAAACTTAAACTGCTTCAATAATGCAGTAAGATGGTCAACCGACATGAAACAGTTGCACCGAAATTCACGTAACGAGGGTCAATGATCCGAAACAGCTTTCAATTCGGTGGTCTCCTCCCGCACATGAAGGCCACCGAATCGCTCTGCCTAAACCCTTTGAGATGAGGCATTACGGAGGGCATATCCAGCAACGCTCAGCGCAACGCATGCGCACCTAATATCAGCCGCGACTCCGGCGACGTAAAATCACGCCGGAGTCAGCGCACTGGCCGGGCTTAGTTTCTGCTGATTTGATTACACAGAAAGAGGCGATCAATCCGCTTAGTAGCGGTCGCGTCCTCCTCCGCCGCCGTAACCACCTCGTCCTCCGCCACCACCGCCCCGTCGATCTTCACGAGGACGAGCTTCGTTCACAACAATCTGACGACCATCCAGATCCGAACCGTTCAAAGCATCAATCGCTTCGTCTCCGCCGGAGTCCATTTCCACGAAACCAAACCCTTTGGATCGTCCGGTTTCCCGATCACTAATAACCTTGGCTGACGTAACAACGCCAAACTGAGCAAATGCCTGCTCAAGTCCTTCAGACGTCGTGGCCCACGCGAGGCTTCCAACAAAAATGTTCTTACTCATTCCCAAACCCTTGAGCTACACAGCTACAAAAACAACCGTGTTACTGCCACACAGCAACAATTGAAACCAGGAATTTGAAACGCTGCCTTCGTTTGAAGAACAACGTCGTGTGGCCTGCTTTTCACCAACTCCGGAGTCATCAAAACTTAGCTGTCCGAAGCAGGTTTACGACACCAATTGACTCTAAAACACCTCAATTGAAGTCAATATCAAATTCACATTTTGGTGACGCTACCCATACGAGCCTGGAATAGCAACACCAGCTAGCAATCTACTGCAAAATCAAAGGCAGATTGAATAAACCGTGAAACGGGCCTTTCCACTGTGTTCCGTGAGCTCAGTGCAATAACACCCTGTTTGAAATGGTTTGAGAAGCGATTCAGCGTATCAAACAGCGACCCGTTTATGGAGAATCTCAGATGTCTGCCGAAAAACAGACAGACCAGTCTCCCATCAGTTGAACATCAAGGGACATGAGCACCAAAACAGCGTTCCAGTAGCGTTTTAACTATAAATTCCAATGTATTGCAGGGTTCGTTGACGGGGCAATGGTCCGCGGAACCTGCCACAGAAAATTGTCTGCCACGCATGATTTCGATCCGTGGCGGGTGGACAGAGCGATGGTCTATGATCCTCTGTCGAAAACTCACTACACAGCGTGACGGTGACAAGGCCGTGAGCCGCAAGACGATGGATGAACGGAATGAGCAACTCACCACGATCCCTTAACGTCGCTATCATCGGTGGCGGCATGTTCTTTGATGAAATCATTGGACAGAGTTTCACGGATTTTATGCGGGGCGGCATTTCAGGAGCTCTGACAAGTATCGGCATGAGTCACCTGGCCGCCGATGTTGCTGATGTACAGATCCGGGTATCGGCAGTCGGCACCAGGAGCAAAGAAACCGGTACAGCCGACCGGATCGTTAAACGTTTTGCTGAAGAATTCCCGGAAACTCGAATCGACGCCTGCTACGGTAACTCCGTCTGGAAAGAAATTCTTGATTCACATCGACCGGACGTCCTGTTCGTCGCGACTCCTGACCACGTTCATACCCAACCTATTCTTGATGCGCTCCAGGCCGGATGTGACGTGATTACCGAAAAGCCACTTTGCCTGACGCTGGCAGAGACGGACCAAATCATCACACAAGCAAAACAGGCTCAACGAATTGTAGCCGTTGACATGCACAAACGATTCGATCCGTTTGTTCGCGAAATGATGGCTAATGCCCGCCACAAGTATGGAACAATTAACCGTGTGCGTGCCGTTTTGGAAGAACCTCTGGAAGTTAGTACCGAGATCTTTGCCTGGGCCGAAAACAGCAACCCGTTCGCCTATGTGGGCTGCCACTGGCTGGACGTGGTACATCATTATCTGAAGGTGAAACCCCAAACCGTCTTCGCAACCGGTCAGAAACAGCTTCTGCAGGGCTGGGATGAACATCACCTTGAGGTTGCTCGTCGACGTGGAACAGACCCGTCAGGGTTCAGACGTCGGCATAAAATCCACACGTGGGACAGCGTGGATGTGGCCGTAACATACGATGACGGAATGCGTGGCGACTATAATAACAACTGGATCAACCCTGCAGAGTTCGAAGGAGCGGTGAATCAGGAGATCGAGCTGTATGGAATTTACGGTCGAGGCATCGTCGATCAGCAGGATCGAGGTTATCGTGAAGCCGTCATTGGAGACGGGTCCAGGACTCGCAATCCGTCATTCGGAGGTCGCATGCACCACACAGGAGCACACCCGGAACTTTTCGGATATGGCAAGGCCTCAATTGCCTCCGGGTTGCTGGCCATTATTCGAAGAAGACTGCTCGGAGAATCTCCTGAATCACTGGTTGAAACCTATCCCACAGCCGCCAGTCAGCGTGACGTGGTGCAGGTGATCGAAGCTGCCACCGTTGTCGCCGAAAAAAATGAGCAGCACTTTCTGGACGGACGTGGAACTCCGGCAACTGCGATCCTCAGTGATTCCGGAATCCAGTATATTGAACCATGACCAGAAACGTGCCCGCAATCTGGACACCACTCACCACTCACCACTGAGGCACAGTCGACAATGTCAGACGGGCATTCGTCGGCAGGGACGGCAAACATAAGCAGACTGAGCACCATCACACCAGGAACCGGTCGACGTCCCAAATCCTTCCGATGCACGACAGATTCTGCCCGAGAAAAATAAACGTCCGGCTGACATCTGTCAGATCAGAACGTAACAACTTCCCCCCCTGCCATTGTCGACAGAGCACGATAAGTTGCCGAATCAACATACTCGTTGAGGAACTGAACCGACCCGTCACCAAGCAGAAACAAACCGCCGGCGTCATGTGCGCTGCGGAAGTTGCTGACGGTGTCAGAGCCGCCGTTCAGGCTGCTGCGACAATCAACGAGACCTGCGAGGTCTGCCCCCCCGCCACCGGACGAAACTGAAATGTCAGTATAAGTTGCGGTGACCGGGTTCTTATTCAGCCGTTCCACAGTTGAAGCGAGCAAACCTGAGGAGAAATTGTTGTTTGAGCGATCGTCTCTGTTGGCGGGCTCCCCAATCATCCAGGAGACGTTTGCTTCTGTAAGGTTGGCTGTAGCGGGATCTGTGCATCCAAGTCCGGCGCAAAGCAGATGCAGAGGGCCTCCGGCCGCTTCTCCCATTGCAAATGTATTTGAAGTACCGTCGGCAACATCACGAATTCGAGTTGACTGATTGACATTGAACATGCCCCTTGCGCCGGACGGGATATCTCCATACGTAGGTGAGGCGTTCGTACCACCACCGTAAAGCTGCGCCAGCACAGACTGCAGGTTGCCTTCAACGCAGGTCGCATCGTTGACTCCTTTGGAAAACACGTAGTGTGTCAGCCCCACAAAACGCCCCCTCACATTCCCGGGATTCGATACCGGTACGGTTGGACAGATAAACAGCGGCAGGATCTGCTTTTCAATATCCGGGTTTTGATTCTGCCACGGTGATTCGAATACGTACTGCTCATACAGATTTCTCTGTTCGATGAACGGCAGGATTGACGTCAGCGGACTTGCCATCGTGCGCGGAGCAACCTGGGCGCCTGAACTGACCCCCATGATCCCTCCCAGAGGAAACATCAAATAAACGTCATGGTAGTTGTGCAGTGCGAGCCCCAGGTTGTGCAAATTATTTCGACACTGGGTACGTCGCGCAGCTTCACGAGCCTGCTGCACCGCCGGCAGCAGTAAGGACATCAGAATGGCGATAATTGCAATCACCACCAGCAACTCAATCAGCGTGAATCCTCGTGTTCGACATCGGTGGATCGGTTTTTCTCCCATGGGGAATTCCTTTACACAGAGTGTGAAGTCAGAACTGCCGTTGCGGGCTGAGATTCGGGAAGGATCCGCACGTCTCCTTCAGACTAACAGAGCGTTTAACCATTGTTTCTTTTCGTAAACGATTCGGCAAGACCACAGTCCGTAACATACGGTTTGAAACAACGACAAATGACAACATTTCCTTCGTACGACCGGAATGATCCGGAGGTCAGAACATCAGCAGTCGCGTTCCCCGTCCAGCAACATCGGAAAAGCCAGCATCTTTTCCGATGTCCCAAAGGCAAACAGGCTGTCACCAGCTTCAATGGTCAGATCTGCCGCAGGCGGAAAATGTGTTTCACCCGAGGGTTTGCAGACTCCGAGCAGGATAATTCCTGCCTGTCTCAAAGGAGTCTCATTCAGTTGACAGTTGACCAGAGGTGACTCGTCCGGCACCTGAACATCAGCAATTTCCCATTCGACGCCATGCGATTCGGCAACTTCAATGAAATTCTCTATGCTTGGCGACAACATCAGCCTCGCCATCCGGATTGCACCGGTTGACAGCGGATTGATGACACGCGTTGCACCGGCTCTCTGCATCTTTTCTGCTGCACGTTCGCCACTGCCGCGTGCCACGATTTGCAGTTCCTTTGCCAGCAGGCGGGCCGACAGCACCACATAAAGATTGTCAGCATCCGTGGGCAGTACGGTCGTCAGTCCGCGGGCACGTGTGACTCCGGCATCAATAAGGATCTGATCCTGTGTCGCATCCCCGTGCATGAACAGCCAGCCGTCCGCCTTCATTTCGTCGGTCATCAGGTCCGGATTCTCGTCCACAATGACGAAGGACTGATTTCGACGGTGAAGATACTCACAAAGCGTCGCTCCCATTCGACCGTAGCCGCAAATGATGAAGTGGTCGGACAATTGATCCATAACCTTTTGCATGCGTTGCCGCTCCAAAAACCTGCGGAGATCACCACTGACAACTGTCTGGCCAAACTGAAATGCGCTGTACGTGAAAACCCCCACACCACTGGTTAGGAATATCACAACGAATATCTTCGTCGCAGGCGTCAGCGGTTCAGGTTCCTGAGACCCGACGGTCGTCATCAAAATGACCACCTGGTAGAAACAATCCAGAACCGGCTGATGCGTCAGTATTCGGAGACCCAATGTCCCCGCCAGCAGCACGGTGAGCAACAACAGCGGGATTTGAATAAGACGTCTCACACAACCGCGCCCCTTGGGAGTCAGCGCCGGGCGATTCAGGTTTGACCACGATGGTAGCAAATCTCTCGGGCCAGGCGAATTAGGTTACTTGACGCAGATATGGATCCAGCGTCATGATGACGCAAAGAGCAGTACTCCTACTGTCCGATTGACAAATTTCCCTCCAACGTGAATCGATGAAATTCCCCACGTGATGATTACCAACATTCATTTGTCTCCGTATCTGCGTTCCGGAGTGGCCGCCGTCCTAACGGGATTATTGATGTTCTCTTTTACTGCCGGGGCTGCGGCCGGTGACCGACTCGAATTCAAAACTCCCAATGCCGGCGAGAAAACCAAGCATATTGTGCTGGTCGCTGGCGACGAGGAATACCGAAGTGAAGAATCAATGCCGATGCTGGCCAAAATTCTAAGCCGGCACCATGCCTACAACTGTACAGTTGTGTTTTCGTTTGGCCCGGACGGCGCAAAGTATGTGGATCCAAATAACCAACAGGGTCTAAGAGGGCTGGAAGCCCTGCAGTCTGCCGACCTGATGATCATCGGCACTCGATTCCGACAACCGTCGCCCGAGCAGACGGAGTACATCACCGACTACCTGAATGCCGGCAGACCGGTGATTGGAATTCGCACAGCAACACATGCGTTCCGCGGAGAGGGAACCTTTGGCAGCATCAGCTATGGAGAATTTGGCCGCAAAATACTGGGAGAACAATGGGTCAGTCATCACGGCAGGCATAAGAAGGAAGGGGCACGTGGAGTGATTCAGACCGAATTCGCCGGTCATGCAATTCTTAACGGCGTCCGGAATGTGTTCGCCCCCAGTGATGTGTACGGTGTCATTCATCTGACTGCCGATGATCAGATCCTGTTGCGGGGAGCCGTGACGGCATCACTGGACCCAAAGTCTGAAATTCTTTCTGATGATCCTCGGAATGATCCGATGCAACCCTTTGCCTGGCTGCACACATATACAACGCCGGACGGAACCGGACAGGGACAATCATTTTGTACAACTGCGGGTGCGTCCGTGGATCTGCTCAGCTATGACCTGAGACGTTTGATTGTCAACGCGGCGTATTATCTGACCGGCAGAGAGGTTCCTGCTGCGGCGGATGTTCGTTTTGTGGATCCGTTTTATCCCAGCTTCTACGGTTTTATCCGCGATCAGGCTTACTGGAAAAATGCAAACATGACGCCTCAGGACTACGGTCCCGGCAAATCGCCGAGGATGGCCGATCCTCCGGGTTCTCCGAAATGGCCGTTCCGGGCGATGCCCGGTAAAAACTGAACAGACATCCGTCTTCAGTTTCGTCACAGTCAGTTTTTGCCATGACATCAACAAGTCTCGCGCTTCCTGTGATTCAGAACTGGAGCTGCCACAATTGTGGTGGCTGTTGTCGTGAACATCTCATTGAAATCACAGAAGACGAAAAACGTCGTATCGAGCAACAGGGCTGGACCCGCGAAGATGGGATTCCAATGGATCGCCCGGTGATCCGAAAGATTGGCCCGGGTCGATATCAACTGGCACATAAGGACGACAATTCCTGTGTTTTTCTGAACGATCAGGGTTTATGTCTGATTCATACGAGATTTGGCGAGCGACAAAAGCCCCTGGCGTGCCAGGTTTATCCATATGCATTTCACCCAGGTGACCGTCGGATCACAACCAGCCTGAGGTTCAGTTGCCCCTCAGTCGTTCAGAACGCCGGCCGGAGCATCCAAGAACAACGGTCCGAACTTCAACGACTTTGCGGCCAGGTCACAGCGGGGCGCCAGACGGAGACCAAGCCGCCGGCTGTCCACGGGTCGGAAGTATTGTCATGGACCGACGTAACCCAATTCCTGCAAGCACTGGATACGTCCTTCCAGGATGACTCTGTCAACTTTGCTGTTCGGCTGCTGAGAACTCTTGAATGGACGAACGTTGTGGAGCAGTCAAACTTCACGACGGTCCAGGGAACGCGATTGACTGACTATCTCCAGTTGCTGCTGGACGCATCATGCCAGGCGCAACCGGACAATGACCTGCCCGTATTGCGTCCTTCCCGGATTGCACGCGTCATGTTTCGGCAGCTGACAGCTCAACTGGCTCGACACGACACGGCTCAACAGGCTCAGGGAGGTCTTGCCACTCGTTTACGACTGCTCAGCACAGTCCTGCGCTTCAGCAGTGCCGTCGGGTGTGTCCCAAATTTGCCTGAACCGACTTCAGTCGTTGCGGCATTTGGTGAGCTGCCGAAGAATCAGGCCACATTTACCGAGCTGGAATCACATTACCAAGGACGTCAGCCTGCAGTCGACCAACTGTTTGAACGTTATTTTCGGATAAAAATCCAGGGAATCCACTTCTGTGGTGTGGCTGCTTACGGAATGACAATCGTGGACGGTTTCCGTCATCTTGCGATGATGTATCCGGTAACGATGTGGCTGGCCCGATGGCGCGCGGCACGAAGAGGTAATCAGGAAATACAACTTGTTGACGCTGAAGCGGCACTGGCAACCGTCGATCACAACTTCACCTATTCTCCGGCACTGGGAACTCGTTCGGCAAAGAATCGGATACGACAACTGGCTAAGATGAATCAAATTACGGCGTTGTGTGGCTGGTACAGCCTGTAACGCAACACATAAGAAACACCAGACAGCGATCAGCTCTGCCCGACACTCATGTCACCTGTAACGGTTGCGATTTTATAACCCGATCAGCCCCCCTTTTCAGAGTTCAGCTGAGCTCGAACGATCCGTCCTGGCTGAAACCCTGCTGACTCAAAGTCACAAATATGACACGGATCCTGTCCGATACAACGCAGTCCTACAAAGATGCGGTCCGCTGGATCTACGAAAGAATTGATTACGAACGTATCCCTCCGGTTCAGGTGTCGCCTCACTTTCAGCTTGAACGTGTGCGCCGCCAACTGGCGTTGATCGGTTCTCCCCAGGAACGCATTCCGGCTGTGCATATTGCCGGAACCAAGGGCAAAGGATCGACGGCTGCCATGGTCGACTCCATCATGCGAGCATCCCGAATCCGATGCGGGCTGTTTACATCGCCTCACATTGAACTGTTTGAGGAACGAATGGCGGTTGACGGCTGCCACCCCAAACCGGCTGAACTCACATTTCTCGTTACAGAACTGCAGCAATGTCTGGAAACAGCCGACAGTGAACTGCAAAGGGATCCGCCGACGTACTTCGAAGTTGCAACGTTGCTGGCATGGATGTACTTCGACCGTCAGCAGGCCGAACTTGTCGTTCTGGAAACAGGACTGGGAGGCCGTCTGGACTGTACCAACGTCTGCAGTCCTGTGGTAACCGTCATCACCAACATCAGTCTCGACCATACCTCAGTTCTTGGTCACACTCTTGAGGAAATTGCCTTTGAAAAGGCCGGCATTATCAAACCTGGTGTGCCTCTGATCACCGGAGTCAATCAGCCCCAGGTTGTCGAATTGTGTGATCGTCGTGCAGAAACTCTGAATGCACCCCGAGTCAGACTGGAGAGGGAACTTCAGGTCGTCGTCCGGTCATCATTTCGGAATGGCCAGATTGTTTCGGTTACAACTCCCCATCAGCAGCATGAGTCACTGGAATTGACACTGACAGGCACTCACCAGGCGAAAAACGCGGCACTGGCCGTCGCCGTTGCGGATCATCTGTCGACGTCGGATGCACGAATCACGACGTCAACGATTCGCTGCGGACTGCAGCAGACTGTGTGGCCGCTGAGATTTGAAGTGATTCCAGGTTTGCCGGTCATCATTCTGGACGCTGCACACAATCCGGCTGCGGCAGTCGCCGTGATTGACACATTGAATAACGGTCTGTGGCCCGAACGACCGCGTGTCCTGGTCTTCGGAGCCAGCCGTGACAAAGATGTCCGAAAAATGCTGGCAGTTCTGCTTCCTCATTTTGACCATGCAATCCTGACTCTGATTCGCAGCAGTCCACGAAGCTGCCCGACCAAAGAACTGACAGCAATGGCCGCCGACATTAGAAGTCCGACCACAATTCAAACCGCAGAATCCGCAGAAAAGTCGCTGCAACTTGCCCAATCGGCGGCCGGCTCTGCCGGTCTGATCTGTGTCACCGGATCTGTCTTTCTGGCTGCTGAGTGCCATGGGTGTCAACCGGGCCACGGAAATTCAGACAGATCGAACACAAATCCCTGAGCAACAGAGGAAACAGCCGGGGGACCACCGTGAGTCCCGTCAGAGTTTGTCTATTGAACCGGATACAGTCGGAAGGACGCCGATTAAAACAAGGCCCTGGTTCGAACGTGGCAGATGTCACAGGGATCCGGAAATTTCCCCGAGTGTTGATCCAAGATCCGATTTGCCAACTTTGCCGCACGACGTCTCGCCGCAAGCCAGAGTTTTCTGCGAATTCAACAAACGTCCCGAGGAAGACAAACGTAGCCGGAGTATGCCGGTCATAATACACTGTTTTCTCAGCATTTCCTGCTGATTCCGGCCCGTCAACCCCCAGAATTCCGGTCAGAAGACGCACTCATGGTCGCACAGGACAACGTGATTGAGATCCGCAACCTCTCCAAGGTATATCGTGACTTTTGGGGAAGAAAGAAGGTTCAGGCAGTCAAAAGTCTCAGCCTGGACGTTAAACGCGGTGAAGTATTCGGTCTGCTGGGTCCAAACGGTTCCGGCAAGACGACCACCATCAAAATGCTGCTGGGCCTGCTGTTCCCGACTTCCGGCATGATTCGGATTCTCGGACGCAACGCCGCAGACGTAGAAAAGAACCAGCGAATCGGTTACCTCCCGGAAGAGTCGTATCTTTACAAATTTCTCAACGCCGATGAGACACTCGATTTCTACGGACAGCTGTTCAAGATTCCTGCCAGAGAGCGAGCCGAACGGGCAGACCGACTGATCAAAACGGTGGGCCTGGACATGGCACGCCGGCGTCAGCTGAAAGAATATTCCAAAGGGATGACTCGCCGCATCGGGCTGGCCCAGGCATTGATCAACAACCCGGAACTCGTGCTGCTTGATGAACCGACCAGTGGCCTGGACCCAATCGGTACTCGCGAAATGAAGGATCTGATCCTGCGTCTCCGGGACGAAGGCAAGACGGTCGTGTTGTGCAGTCATCAGCTGGCCGACGTACAGGATGTCAGCGATCGGATTGCCGTACTGTTCCAGGGAGAGCTGAAGGTTCTCGGAGAAGTGGAACAGTTGCTGGAACTTCGAAACGAAACAGAGATTCGTACGGGACATCTCAGCGACGAAGCTATCGAAGAAGTCCGAGCTGTTCTTGCAAAGCACACGTCGGGAAAAAGCACATTCCAGCGACCACGTGCCGACCTGGAACAACTGTTCCTGGAGACAGTTCGTCAAAGTGGCGAACGCCCTGGCCGTCGATTTACTGCTGAGGAAATGGCAGCAACACAACCGACTGCCGACGACACGGATGATTCCGCTCCTTCAGCCGATCCTGGCACCAGTGAGAAGCAGGACTAATCCCTTACAATTGAAGCCCGCTGTTGTCGGGAATCTCTATGATACTTCGTCGGCAATTATTCTGAGTTTAAGCGTTTCCGAGATTCACCGACTCCGTTCTGTCAGCTACTGATCCGCACACCCATGGAATACGAACTCGAATCTTTTAATGTCGCCTTAGCGATAGCGCAGTGGGCAATCGTCACGGGAATCATCGCTGCGGTCGCAGTGGGTGTCGCTTGGCTGGGAGCACTGCGACTGGGCCCGTCGGGGCTGACTTACTTTCGGACTGGATTTTCCAGCTTTGTCCGTGATCTGTTTGCAATGTCACCGACTCGCGTGATGGCGGTGGCACGTTTGACACTCAAAGAGGCCATTCGCCGCAAAGCACTTGTTGTTTTCGTTGTGTTTGCCGTGCTGTTGATGTTTGCCGGCTGGTTTATGTCCAGTGGCAACAGTCGCGACGACATCAGTTCCGGAGTTCAGATCTGGTTTTTGCTGACAGCTATTTCCTGGCTGATTCTTCCTGCGGCGATGTTTCTATCATGCTGGAGTATTCCGGAAGACATTCGCATGAGGTCTCTGCACACCGTCGTCACTAAGCCGATTCGACGAATTGAAGTTGTGCTTGGGCGCATTGTCGGGTTCGGTGGAGTTGTGACTCTCGTTGTTGTTGTGATGGGAATTGCAGGTTACATCTGGATTGTGCGACAGGTGCCTGAGGACGTCCGGGACCAGCTAAAATGTCGAATCGCCAAGTATGGAGTTCTGTACTTCAAAGATCGTCAGGGAGGTCTTGCATCAACAGGAGTTAACACCGGCGACGTCTGGACCTATCGGTCATATATTGAAGGCAACACTCGTGCACGGGCCATCTGGGAATTTGAGAACGTCAATGAAAACATGATGCACGACGTCAACGGCGATGGAGGCGGAGACCAGCTTAATCTGGAGTCGCGGTTTGAGGCTTTTCGAACGATCAAAGGGTCAGCGGACTCTGTCGAGAAGGGATTGGAAGGACAGTTCACCCTCGTCAAGAATCTCCGGGCCGAAGCGTTTTCGGTATTCGCATTTTCTCCGGCATTTCGGCAATTCGGTGAGGAACTGCTTGCCGGGCAGTTTCAGAATGCATCGGCCAGCCTGAGTGAAATTGCCGAATCCATTACCGAAGGTGACGAGTTAGTGCAGTCGAGTGACTGTCGATATTTTCATCGTGCGACTGAAGTCACCAGTGAAATCCTGAACGACCTGGGTGAGGAAGTCTCCGAGATCAAAGCTGCCTTTGTGGAGGCGGGGAAAACAGCCAGTCAGGTCGCGAAAAACAAAGACAACACAGCCGCGTTTGACGAGTTCAGCAAGTCCTGCACCAGGCTGTCGGAATTACTGCAGGAACACAGTTACCTTCTGCTCGAAGTCATGCCGCGTCTGGAAGTAACATTACCCAGTTTTCATGTCACGGAATATCACAAAGGACAGGACCAGTTCGCGATCAGCCGGAAACTTAGCTACACGGCTGACTATGAATCGCTTGCGCGTTTTCTGGCGGACACAATCACCAAGCTAAATGAGCAGCAAAAAGTCGTTTCAGGCGGAGTTCTCACAGACGATCTTGCGAATCTGCTCGTTGAGACTGGCAATCTAACAGAATTAAACAGCGAATTACTTATCGAAGTCCTGCAGGAAGAAATCGATACAGAAGTCCTTCTGGCAGAAGATTCCAGGCTGTCTGTAGCCGACGAACGACCATGGCTGAGCTATTTTGACCAACTTGTCCGGTCAGGACGTCTCAGTTCGCGTGATGCATGGCAACTAACCGCAGACGTATTCCGTGATCTGATCTTCAGAGATACATTACGAGTCGAAGTGGCGTGTCTGGATGACCAGATGTTTATCGGCATGGCTCGTCCAGACCTGTTCATCCGTCTCCCCGACAACAGTTTTGCTGCAGGTTATTCGAAAGCCCTTCTGTGTACGATTCTGATGCTCGTCCTGGTGGTCACCATTGGCGTTACGGCCAGTACGATTGTTAAGGGCCCGGTGGCTCTGTTCCTCACCTTCGGCGTGTTTCTGATCGGACAGGTATTTCACGGGTTCATGTCCGACATACTGGCCGGAGACGTCCAGGGGGCCGGTCTGGTTTCATCAGGGATGCTGATCTATCAGCAGCGAAATCCCCTGGCCGGCGTTGATGCCTCAACACGGACGCAGTCCATCATCGAATCTGTAGACAATGTCAGCACCGCGATGCTTTACGGGACAAGTCAGATAATTCCAAACTTCAATCTGTATTCACAATCTGCAACGTACGTTGAAGACGGATTTGACGTACCCTGGTTCACAGTCATGCTTCCGGCGATTCTGACATTTTTCGGTTTTTTGATTCCCTGCGTACTTCTGGGCGCCGCATTCCTCAAGTTTCGTGAGCTGGAAGCCAAATGAACTCACTTACGTCTCGTCAGCGCAAAATCGTTTTTGCGCTCAGTATTCTGGTCCTGCTGGCACCCATTGTTTATTTGGGCGCCCCACTGTCAGAAGATGTTCAGCCGGGAACAAAAACCGGGGTCACCGGAGGCAGGCTCGCCCGCATGCGGCATGAGCAGGAACTCGGAGAGAGCACGCTTGGCAATATCGATCCGTCGAGCGCCGCAGCCAACCTTATGCTGCTGGGCCTGCGAGGCCTGGCAGCAAGCGTGCTGCACCAGAGCGCAATTGACTATCAGGAACGAAAGGACTGGGGCAAGCTCAAGACCACCGTAGATTCGATTCTGCTGCTGCAGCCTCATTATGTTGAAGTCTGGAAGTTTCAGGGCTGGAATCTCGCCTTCAATGTTTCACGAGAATGGGACCGGGTGGATGACCGATTCTACTGGGTAAAAGAAGGTCTGAAATTTCTGCAGAAAGGAACTGACCGTAATCAGACCGCCACGATTCTTTTTCATAACGTTGGCGAGTTTGTCGGACGCAAAATTGGTTATTCGGACGAGAAAAAATACTTCCGTAGATTTTTCCTTTCTGATCCAGAAGAAAATAAATACGGGGGTGGTGCGGACCCGGTCGTTAATCCGGAAAGCCAGGACAACTATCTCGTGGCACGGGATTGGTTTCAGAAAGCCAACGAACTGGATGACAATTATCCGGTCTCGGGCATGACACGTGAATTTTTTCGTAAGAGTCCGACTCAGGCTCTGTTTGACTACGCCACTGCTGTTACGAGTGAAGGAGAGTTCCAGAACTCTATAGATGCATGGGCGGAAGCGAGTCAGGAATGGCGTGAAGTCTTCGGAAATGAAATTTTTGAAGCGCGTGACGGGATGACATACAAACTGAATTCACTGAACAAGCCGGAAGAACTGGAAGAAATGGCAATCCAGAACGGTGTCACCCTGTCGTTGCAGCACCATATGGTTAATCAACGTGTAAAAATGGTGAACTACACATTTTGGCAGCAGGTGGCGGATTGCGAACAGGATCCGGTGACGGTGGAGGCGCGCAAAGCGATCTATCAGGGTAAACAGGCATACCTGGACGCCGACCTCACTTTGGCACTGGAACTCTTCGAAAAAGGAATTGCCAAAACGGCCGAGATGCTGGAACGGCATCCCCAGGTCAATGGCCATGACGACACCATTATGAACGCTATGCTGGCGGTCCTTTACTGGATGGAGATTCACAAACTTAACGGAACCAGTCCACCGGCCAATTATCCGCTCAAACAGTTCGTTGCAAAAAACCGCATGTACAACCGCGACGTCGAGACGATGTTCCTGCGTGAAACGAATTGACAGATGTACACTGTGATGATGTCTGACATCGTTTAAGCATATCCTGAGACTGGTTCATCTGTTCTTACTTTATCTGTTGAACAATTCGTCGCGATCCGCTGTTTACTGCAAACGATAGTGGCTCCGCCAAACCGATCACACAGGAGTCGTTTGTGCCAACCGGGCCGATTTTTTCCAGAGAAGCTCTCACTGTGCCGCGCCGTCCCCGGCACTATTTGCTTCGGTCCGGATATGTCGCATTTCTCCTGATCCTGATGTACACCGTTCGCCAGGCAACCATTGGATTTCAGGATGTTCAGTTTTCGGGTGATCTGGCCGGATACAGCCAGCTGGTATTCGGGATTTTTGCATTCCTGCAACTGACGGTGGCCACCTTTTTCTCGACTCTGTTCAGCGCCGCGGGGGTCGCTCAGGAAAAAGATCGTCGAACACTGATACTGCTACTGATGACGGACATGCGAAATCGCGAGCTGGCACTGGGTAAACTGTTCGCCAGTCTGTTGATCGTTGCCGTGCTGCTGGCTACGTCCATCCCGGTATTTGGGTTATTACGCCTTCTGGGCGGCGTAACCTGGTCTCAAATCGTGTGGTCGGAGTGTGTCATCGCTGCGGCAGCGCTGGCAGCGGGAAGCTGGGGCTGCCTCGTGGCTTTCTGGCGGGAAAAAACCTTCCAGACCCTGGCAATCAGCGTGCTGGGTGTCGTCATGGCACTGGCCGTCATCGAAGGAACACTGGCTGTCACTGCTGATGGATCCTTAGTTCATCGCTGGCTCATTTACATGTCTCCGGTGCGTACAATGCTGCAGATTCTCAACCCTCTGCACGACGCACAGTCACTGGCCGGTCTGCCCCCGGCCCTGATCTCCGTAGGATTTTTACTGGGGCTGGCTGCAGGTTTTGCGTTGTTCACTATCGCCAGAATGAGAGTATGGAATCCTTCCCAGTCTCTCCGTCAGTCTGCAATACAGGAAGATGAATCGCGAAAGGATATTGTCAATAGAACAGCCTCTCGTATGCGGCATCGTCCTGTATGGAACAACCCGGTGTTGTGGAAAGAGATCGTCACCCGCAGCTACGGACGACGCATGATCTGGATCAAAGCGGCTTATGTTATTCTGGCAGTTTTGATTGCACTGGGTATCGGTCGCGGAGCAAGCGGAAGCTTAATCCTTGGGATGGTTTCGCCGGCCGGTTTTGGCTTTCTGGGTGCAGCGGTGATCAGTCTGCTGTTGATCAACGCTCTGGCTGTGACCTCAATCACAACCGAACGAGACATGAATACCCTCGACATTCTGCTCGCTACAGATCTCAATGCACGCGAATTTATGCTGGGAAAGATTGTCGGTGCATCATGGAATGCCCGGGAGATGATCCTGGTTCCATTGCTGCTGCTGTTCTGGACTGCTGCACAGGGCCATACTGCGGGGCTGACGATTGAATCTGCTGTTTATCTTGTCATCGGTTATCTCGTGTTGAGCATATTTTCGGTTATGTTGGGACTGCATGGCGGCCTCACATGGGAAAATTCGCGGAATGCAATCGCCAACAGTCTGGGAACAATGTTTTTCCTCTTCATCGGCATTTTCGTGTTCATGCTGCTGTTAGTCGAAGCTCGCGGTTCGTTCGCGATTCAGATGCAGAGCTTTATTGTGTTTATCGGGCTGGGCAGCATCGGTCTCTACGGTTCAATGACTCATAAGAACCCATCCGGTGCTCTAACCCTTGCAGCGATGCTGCTACCCTTCCTCACTTTCTATGCTATTACGGATTATTTGCTTGGTGGAAGTCTTGGAGTGTGTTTGTGGATATGTGTCGCGTATGGATTTGCCTCCATTGCCATGCTGATTCCTGCTATCAGCGACTTTGATGTCGCGCTGGGCCGCACGACGCAGGACGGATAATCTCCAGAGATGCGTCCAGTCACGAAAGTAACAGATACCGTGATCGGAACTTTGACATCCCGACATGCCGGATTCCGGTTAATTTTGGTCACGGCTGCTGTGCTGGCCGGTCACAAAATCGGCGCCGCAGAATTCACTTCGGTGGAGGTGGGATACCAGCGACAGGCTCAGGTTGGCCGCTGGATGCCGATCAGGACGTCAGCGGAAGGATTATCCCCCGGGCAGTCAGTTTCTCTGACAATCACGTCACCGGATCCAAGAGGTAATTCTGTCTTTAGAATATGTGAAACACAGACAGTGGCTCCTGACGGCAGTGTGTCACTGAGCGGACTCGGACGTACCGGACGGCTCGATGATCAGCTTCAGATTGACCTGATAGATACAAAAGATTCGGAGATACTGTGTTCCGCCCTGATTCAGTGCTCCAAAGACACTCTGGAACCAGAGGATAATCCGGTTCAAAAGGCCCTCCACGTCTACCGACATAACGTCCGTTTTCTACTGACAGTCGGTCAACCACCCGGAATCACAGAATTGCTCAGCCAGGCAAAGGCCCTCTCACCCGAGGCACCTGTGCTTGTGGGAGTTTCCGTCGATACCGTCAGTCAGCTGCCGCGCGAACCCCGGGCATATGAGTTGTTTTCAATCATCCTGCTGACCGGCCCTATTGAGTTCAGTGATCAACAGTTTGATGCATTAAAATCATGGATTCACGCAGGCGGCAGACTGATCATCTGCTGTAATGAACGATTCAACGATTCTCTTACAAGTCCGCTCAGGCGATGGTTGGATGAACGGTTTGATATTTCTCCCGAAACCCGCCGAGTGACGGACGTTGACCTGAACGCGCTGCAACGAATTGTTCCCAGGTCAAGCCGCATCCCAACACGTCGGGAAGATGTCCGCATGAATCTGATCCGCGCCACACAACCTTTTCGGCTGGCGGAATCGACAAACGGCCCTCTGGCAGCCCGAACCATGTGTGGAGGGGGACAGGTCACTGTTGTTACACTGGACTTTAGTCAGTCGCCATTATCCGGCTGGACATCACTCGCCGATTTTTACGCCATTCTAATGACGGGTGCTCCACTGAGCAGATCAGCGGCCGTCGGGAACAGCTCCAGAATCTCCAGCTCCGGTGTCAGCGATCTGTCCACTCAACTCATGGCTTCCGTTGATCCGATTCCGGATGTGGGCCGCTGGACAACATGGAGTGTCATGTCGCTGGCATTTGTATGGTTACTTCTGATCGGTCCCGTCGATTATTTTCTCGTAGTGATTTTACTGAAAAGGCCTCATTTTACATGGGTGACGTTTCCTGTCTGGGTGACCATCGGATTTGTGACACTGTACGGGTTCAAATCAGGAACAAGTGATGTCGTAATGAATTCTGTTCACGTAATCGATGTGTCTCAGGATCAAAACGACTATCCGCTGCAAGTGTATTCACTCATGAGTCTGTCGGTGCCGGAAACCAAACAAATTCAACTCAGGGGAATTCCCAGTCCAAAATATTGCGGTGAAGCTTCCAACCTGTCACTGAAATGGACAGGGCGTGCCGAAGACGTCTATGGAGGTATGTACCGATCAACAGGAATTGGTGCCGGCGACCAAAAATACAGCTGTCGTGACGAGATCCCGGACACGATTACGGCACTGCCCGTTCTGAGTGACAGTTCTTTTGAGTGTCAGGCTCACTGGAGTAACGAATCAGCAAAACCACTGGTGGAATCCAGTCTCAGCGTCAGTGGCTTTGGAATCCTCAAAGGAGGTTTCCAGCACCAGCTGCCGGTCGCCCTCCGTGACTGGATCGTAGTGTTCGGAAATCGTGTCTACCGTCCGAGAGACGACGCCAGGATGTCGCTGCCCGCAGGTGAGAAGTGGGAATTTCAACGTGGTGGAACACAAATCTCAGATCTTAAGGCCTGGCTAAATGGTGACCGTGAGGTTCGGACTCCACCAACTCGAAAACCTCCAGGTCAATCTAACTCTTCGGTGCCCTACAATCTGCTTGGACGCGACGCACTTGACATTGTGACCATGATGACACTTTTCAACGCCGCCGGAGCCGAAGGTTATACGCGCCTGCGACACGACCTCCTCCGACGTCTGGAATTCAGCGAATCTATTGAAATGAATTACGCCGTCGTGATCGGCTGGGCAGAAGAACCGGCAACCCTGTTTGAAATGGATGAATCTGCAGTGACAGAAACGTCATCCCTGAGCATTGTTCGACTGATGCTTCCGGTGGAACGACGTCCGGGTCAACCTTCCGTTTTGAGTGACCAGCCGGAATCAGCCGATCAGTCTGCGTCCGATACCCCGTCGGCTAACGAAGCTAACTGAAGCAGAGAGACGTCCCCGTGATTGAAACACGTAACCTGACGAAGCGATACGGAAACCTTATCGCTGTCAACAACATCAATATGACACTCGGACAGGGAGATGTCTTTGGCTTCATTGGACCAAATGGTTCCGGCAAAACCACAACCATGAGAATGATTGCCACGCTGCTGAATCCCGATCATGGTGAAGCGTATATCTGCGGCGAGTCGATTTACACCTCACAGGAGAAAATCCGACGGCTGGTAGGGTTCATGCCGGATTTTTTCGGTGTTTACGACGACATGACTGTTATCGAATATCTTGAGTTCTTTGCAGCCTCTTACCGTATTGATTCTTCGGCCCGTCGTGGGATCTGTGAAGAGAAACTGGAACTCGTCGACATGGCATTCAAACGTGATGCAATGGTGAATGAGTTGTCCCGCGGACAGACACAGCGCATTGGCCTTGCACGAACACTACTGCACGAGCCTCAGGTTCTGCTGCTGGATGAACCTGCCAGCGGACTCGATCCCAGAGCCCGTATTGAGATTCGAAACCTGCTTAAGCGTCTCGGGGAGATGAAAAAAACAGTGATCGTTTCCAGCCACATTCTGCCGGAACTGGCGGATGTGTGCACTCGGGTAGGCATGATCGAAAAAGGGAATCTGATTGTCGATGGAAACGTTGCGGAAGTGATGCGAAAAGCTCGAGCAAGAATCATACTGAACATTCGCGTGAGGGACCGTCCGGAAGATGCCGCCCGCTGTGTGGAACAGTGTGATTCTGTTGACACTGTAAGCATCAATGAAGATCAAATGCTGGAAGTCACTCTGAACAGCGGTGTCGAAGACTACAGCGACATTCCATCTGCCATCATTTCGCAGGGGCTCGCTCTCACTCTTTTCCGGGAGGAAGAAGTGAACCTGGAAACAGCATTCCTGCAGCTGACTAAAGGCCTCGTTCAGTAGCAGCGCACAAAGTCAGCGCAGTCGGAATGTCCCGGATGTTTAAACGAGTCTGAGTCACGCCGTCGCAGCAGCAAGTGCAGCGTCATAGTTGGGGTGTTCGGCAATTTCACCAACGTATTCGACGTGCTTCAACAATCCGTCCGGTCCAACCACAAAGATGGCCCGCGCTAAACAGCGATCCAGCGGTCCCCCTTTGATGAGAATGCCGTAGTCTTCACCGAAACGGGTACAGCGGTGAGCACTGAGTGTGTGAACTGATTCAACATTTTCGGCTCCACACCACCTTTTCTGTCCGAACGGCAGGTCCATACTGACCACAAAAATTTCAACTCCTTCCAGATTCCCGGCCTGTTCATTGAACTTCTTTGTTTCATCATGACAGACCGGCGTATCCAGTGAAGGAATCGTGGCAATAATTCGTGTTTTGCCGGCACTGTCGCCGAGTGTCACGTCCTGAAGACCGGTGTTTTGAAGCAAATAATCGGGCGCTGATTCCCCGGGATTCAGAGCCGCACCAACGAGGCTCACAGAGTTTCCCTTGAGCGTAACCGCCCCTTCACGTACGTCTGACATTACAGTTTCCTTAAAAGCAACTGAGCAGGTGAGCCACAGTCCGACTCTGCATTTTGTTTGATGAATGTTATGCGATATCCTCACAAACTTGTAACGTGCCCCCGTTGATTTCCCGAAACAGGTATTCCGCAGTTTTTGCCCGAATCAGATTCGTGAATTTTTCTTTTTAATGCCGGATTAAGATTTCGGATGATTTCCTCGCACAATTCCGTGGAGTTCACCGGTCATCAGACCCGGTTCATTCTGATTTACAACGTGCGTCAGGCACTGTTTCGACCGCAGCCTGCAGATCGTTGGGGTGGAACATGATTCAAAATCCAATGATACCCTCGAAAGCGCTCTATCCGTTTTGCCATGCGATGTCTCGTATGCTTGAAGCAGGCGTCGACATTCGCAAGGCACTCCCCACCGCTGTTAAGACATCATCCGACCGACGTCTGATCAAGAGTGTGCAGCGGGTGCAGGACCGGGTAAAGGCGGGACATGACCTGACGACATCATTCAGAAAATTCTCTCTCAACTACCCACCACTGTTTCTGGATCTATTGAATGTGGGAGAGCAGACAGGAGCCCTGCCCGAAGTCATGAATGCTCTGGGAGACTATTATGAAGCCAGAGTACGACGCTTTCGGGAGTTTCGATCAGCCATTGCCTGGCCGGGGATTCAACTGTTCGCAGCAATCATCGTCATTGCACTGCTCATCTATATTCTCGGATTGATTGGCACACCGGCCGGAAACACACCGGTGGACCTGCTGGGACTCGGCCTGCAGGGAACAACCGGAGCAATCACATGGCTGGGGGGAACCTTAGGTTCTCTGTTCGGACTTTGGATTTTCTGGAAAGTGCTGTCCCGGAGTATGAACGGACGTCAGTTCCTAGATACGTTTCTGCTGCATGTTCCGGCTGTGGGCTCATGCCAAAGGAAATTCGCTATTGCCCGTTTTGCCTGGTGTTTTTCACTGACACAGGGAGCCGGAATGTCAATTCGACCGTCCCTGACCAGCAGCCTGAACGCTACTGCCAACGGAGCGTTCATTGCAGCCATTCCGCATATCTGGAATGAAATTCATTCCGGTGAAACACTCGGAGATGCACTTCGGTCTCCGAATCTGTTCCCTGAAGAATTCCTGCATTTCGTCGACACGGCTGAGCAAAGCGGAACGGTTCCGGAATCGATGAAACGCATGAGCCACCATTTTGACGACGAGGCTCACCGTGCTCTGCAGTGGCTGACAATGCTGGCAGCAAGAGCTGTGTGGGGTGTGGTCGCGATGATGATCATCTACTTCATTTTTAAAATCGCCATGTTCTACATCAATCTGCTGAACAGTGCAGCGTCTGATGTACTTACGGGATGATCCCGGACTGATCGCACAGGGCGATCAGGATTCAGCGAGTCATGAATGTTCCCGGAGCGTCGGATACAGATCGATAACTGTCGCGATCAGAGAGTGTCACATTAACAACCATAGATCGGCCTCCCCGAACCACCTCCATGGAAAGTGATTGATCAATGCTTGCCAGCCCCACCAGGTTGATCAGATGATTCTCATCCTCAACGCGTACGTCATCAAACGCCACAATGACGTCTCCTGGCCGAATCCCGGCCTGCGAAGCGGGAGTCGGTCGCTGACGATAGACCCGGGTAACATGGGCGCCCACTGCAAGCGACAGTCCCAGACGCTTGGCTGTTGCCTGGTCAAATGAGGAATCCAGCTCGACTCCCAGATATCCCCGTCGAACTCTGCCCCATCTGACCAGATGTTCGAAGACGTGTCGGGCAAGGTGACTGGGAATACTAAACCCGATGCCTTCGTTACCTCCACTATTGGAAGCAATTGCCGTATTGATCCCGACAACCTCTCCATTCATGTCGATGAGCGGTCCTCCGCTGTTGCCCGGATTGATCGCGGCATCAGTCTGGACGAAATCCTGATTTGTCACCGAATCGTCTTCTGTCAGTGATAAAGCGCGGCGTCCGGTCGCACTCACAATACCCATGGTAACGGAACGGCTCAGTCCGAACGGGCTACCGACGGCAATCACCTGATGCCCTATTTTCAGATCCCGACTGTTTCCCCACAATGCGGTTCTCAGACCGGTCTCTTTCAGCTGCATCACAGCAACATCGGTTGCAGCATCGCGGTACACGCGAACAGGAATGGTTTCACGACCGTCCGGCAGTCGCAGCTTGATATCATCGAGGTGAGCACCACGAATGACATGGTTGTTTGTAATGACAAAATAACCGTTGACCCGCGAACTTCTCATCACCACGCCGGAACCGGTCTCCTCGACCCTGCGTCCGTCCGATTCACTGCGAACGGCCTGAATATGCACGGTGGACGGCATCACGGCTTCTGAAACCTGTGCGATATGATCGCTGGTCAGCATCAGTACATCAGCGCCCGACATCACAGCTGTCCTGGTGGACGAAATCGCCTGGACTGACTGTGTCACTTTCAGTGAATCGATATGTCCGCCGACTGCCAGTCCAACAGCCAGCATACCTGCTGACCAGACAATTGTTCCCGTTCGTCGCACCATCAACGCACTCTCCGCTGGAAAGTCACACATGCTGTGGCGCGGATCCGTCCGCCGTTTTACCGGTACTTCTCTTCCGTTGAGGTCACCTGGCTCTGCTCTGGAAACGTCTCATCAATTTCCGGTCAGCGCCGTTATAACTTCATCGATCGGGTCTGACACAGAAAGCAAATTATTTTCGGCTGATTCTGCCGTGACAGCGGGGCTCGCGCAGCGCACGCCGAAATATTCGGAACCTTCGGTCCGACAAGTAAAACTGGAACCCGGATCATTTCTCTGGACGGCCCTGAGATTCCAGGACTCCGAAAGACTCAACACATTGGCGATAGACGCCATGTGATAATCCAACCGGTCTCTACGGTTCGTCGTAATGCTGTTTCAGACGAAATTCGGGGTGAGTCTCAAGCCACACGTCAATACGGTCCTGGCGAGACAGCGCCTTCGGAATAAAGTCAATCGCCTGACGAAGCCGGTCGTCCGGTTCTGCACAGCTTAGACGCAGAAAACCCTCCCCCGCTTCACCGAAACATTCGCCGCCCAGACAGGCAATTCCAAATGAATCGTCAGCACCTTCCAGTAAATACATCGCCAGTCCGTGACTTGTAATGCCCAGCCGGTTGCACACAGGTGCAATATTCGGAAACACGTAAAATGTAGCGGTTGGCGGCAGCGTGTGAAACCCGTCCAGTTCGTTCAGGCCATCAGTAAGAAGCTGTACTTTTTTACCGAATTTTTGCATTGAGGCATCACGTTCCTCCGTGTCCTTTGTCATCGCAGCAATCCCGGCCCTCTGGACAAATGGAGGAATGCATGACAATGAAGTATTGATCATCCGCCCGATTTTGTCGGTAATCGCCGCCGACGATACACAAAACCCCAGTCGCCAGCCGCTCATACTCCACGATTTACTGAATGTGTACGTTGCAACACACTGGTCAAGCATTCCTGGCAATGCGGCCAGCGAATGATGTTGACCATCCCAGATCATGTGACAATAGGGTTCGTCGCTGAACACGGCCACGTCACGCCCTCGAATGAGGTCAGCAAGATCCTGCAGGTCCTGACGCGTCGTTACACCTCCTGTCGGATTGTTGGGGGAATTCAGAAAGATGGCTCGCGGAGCTTCGTCATTATTCAGGAACTCTTCGATATCACTCATCCGTGGACGGAAACTGTCAGACTGACGAAGCGGTCGGGTTATCATGCGGGCCCCACGTCGCTCGATATTTGGCCGGTACGTGGGAAAAGCAGGATTGAACACAAGCACACCGTCACCGGGATTAAGAAAAGCCTCGCAAAAGAACTGTTCAAAGACTTTCGCTCCCGGACCAACCGCCACATTTTCCGCGTTTGCCGGAATACTAAACTCTTCCCGAACAAAATCTGCCGCCGCCGCCCGAAACTCCTGTAGCCCCGGCGACGGACAATAATGGGTCTGTTGATCAGAAATCGCCGCAAGTCCCGCAGCAGTTGCTGCGGCAGTCGTTGAAAACGGACTGTCACCAATTTCCAGTTCGACCACGTCTTTTCCGGCCGACTGCAACTGACGCACCACCGCCAAAACGGAAAAAGCAGTTTCAACGGTCAAAGTCTCCGCGAAACGGCTGAATGAAACGGTCATGAGACAGCAATCCTGAGTAAAACTGGCTGAAAGGGTGACCGGCCGCGCACAGGTCCGAACGGTCGCAAAACGTTCATTATGCACGATTCCTGCGGATGTTCAGCTCCAGACCCTCTGATTTAGCGTGCATCTGTGCGAAACGTCCGCGTCTCATTGCCTGACCGATACTGATCTCGAATCATGTACACCATGACCTGACGGAATCAAACATCACAGACCATCACCAAAGTGTCCGGTCTACTTCCACCAGGACACACGGAGAATACCGGCCACCAGGGCAGCAACAGCAGCCGTAACGCAGGTCTGTATGAGTCCGCCTATCTCTGTCAGGGTATTCATAACACACAGAGGCACGATTACTGACCAGCAAAGGGCGATCAGGCTGATGTTTCGGCGATGGGCTTTCTCATCGTCGGTCAGTGGTGTCGTTCGTTCCCTGACCGTTGATTTTTTATTCGTTGTCTTTTCGGACTTGTTTTGATTCGCGCCAGTCTCAGAGTCTCTCCCGGCTCCACCAACAGGATCTGCTTCAGTACGAATCCCTGAAGCATAGTGCTTGGCAATGGCCTGATTGATCTGTCGCGGTACAGCCATGACTCCCTGCATTGGTATTCCGAATCTCATGCGAACTTCATCTTCGAGTTCCGGAGCAGGCTCATCAGCGCAGGCAACAAGCAGGCGTCCCCCATCTTCAAACAGCGGCAGACAGGTGTGCCGTTTGACGACATTTCGCGGCAAACCGTCAAGCACATTGTCTTCCGGAAGCATGTCCTCCAGATCAACAAACTGCATTCGCAACTCAGCCGCCAGTGCCTGAGTGGCTTGAACATGATCAGCAAGTTTCATCTGGACTACGGAATCACGAACTGACAGACCACGCGCCTCTGCAAAGTGCTCAACTTCCTCAATCTGACTTCTTTTGATGACTCCTCTGCTGACCAGACACCCCAGTATCGTCGTCGTTTCCTCATCCGGCACCGGCTCTTCGGCTTCGCGCCCGAGCGACGCATCATATTCGCGTTTTGCGTCGGCATCCGTGAGACACAGCATGGCTTTTGCCAGTTCTGTGAGCAACAGCTGTGATGGCTTCAGGTACTGTCCCGTGGCAAATTTACGCACATGGTTGTTCAGCTTCCGATAGTTGCGATTCACTTTTTCAGTGTCATCTTCAAACATCACCAGACGCAGGAGTGTGTAATGATCCGGCGGACGTTCTCCTTCCGGGATTCCAAGCCACTCTTTGTAGACGTCAATATCAGCCACCACCGGAACTCCCCGCGTCACATTTCCTGTAATCGGTCAGCGTCAGTTTTGTAGTCCGGTAACACGCGTGATACAAGCTGGCCCCCGAAGACCACAGTGTCATGCAGGCATGCCTGCCGCGGCACCGAACGCTGCCGGTGGATGGTTGATGCCCTGCCGCATCTGAACCGACTTCAAGCAACACACATAATTCACAAGATGCGACATCAACATCTACCTGTGCAGCGTACGGGTTTGCTGTCCGACAGAACAGTTCCCTGTCGGCAGCCTGTGAAGTCATTTGCCAATGCAAAAACTGCTGAAGATGTGATCCAGGATATCATCAGTCCATGTTTCACCGAGTATTCCGCGAAATTCCTGAAGCGATTCTCTCAGACCAATTGCGGTCAGTTCCTCTCCCAAATCTTCTTTTACCGATTCCACAGCTGAATCGATGCTCAACAGTACCCGTTCAATACTGTCTCGGCAGCGGGAACTGATGGTTGCCCGCAATTCGCCCCGTGACGTCGTTTCCTCAGTCAAACACTGAACCAGCTGATGACGCAGCTCTGAAAGGCCGGCTCCCGACAGCGCGCTCACACAAATCCCCTCGTCTGAATTGTCTGACGTACCGGAACGATCAATACACGTCGTGATCTCTATCAGCCGCCTCGACCGTGATAACACACTGTCACGAAGTTCGGCATCTTTTAACTGATCCTCTTCGTTGAGGTCGCCCGCCCTGCACCAGATCACGAGATCCGCTGCATCCAGCTGTTGCTGCCGACGTTCCACCGCTGTCATTTGTATGGGGTCTTTCGAATTCGTCCAGCCGGCCGTATCGATCAAATCAATCGAAATTCCGGCGAAGCTGACCGGACAACACAGATAATCACGTGTCGTACCGGCGATCTCCGAAGCAATGGCCAAATCAGCATCTGCCAGACGATTGAACAGTGTACTTTTCCCGGCGTTTGGTAATCCGGCAAGTACAACACGCGGACGATACCCGGAGGGAAGCCGGTTCACTGAATCGACAAGCAGGTCCTGCAGCGCAACACGAATGTCAGTCATTCGCCGAATCAACGTTTCGGACGAAATGAATTCAATATCCTCTTCAACAAAGTCAAGGCCTGCTTCCAGATCACCCAGAATCGCGATGAGGCTCGACCGAATCTGCTGCAACTCCTGAGTGAGACCTCCTCCGAGCTGTGTGAGCGCTGACCGCAGTTCATCATGATCGGCCGCATCAATGACACCTGATACGGCTTCCGCCTGGAGTAAATCAATGCGTCCGTTCAAGAACGCCCTCATCGTGAACTCACCGCGTTCAGCCAGACGTGCCCCCTCATCAATCACTGCCGCCAGCAGTAGTTCCAGAATAGCCGGAGATCCAATCACGTGAAATTCAGCCATGGGCTGTCCGGTATAGCTGCGAGCTGTAGGCCACACCAGGACACTCACCGGCAACGGCGAACCGAGACGTTTCGACAGCACACATCCACGAATTCGGACAGGGGCCCCCGTCTGCGGCACATCTGAATTGAGCAGTCGACTGACAATCATGACGGCCTCCGGGCCGCTGATGCGTACGATCCCCCGGATCGACGGACCTGGCGGAGACGCAACCGCAGCAATGGCATCCACAAGATCGAATGGCATGTCAGATAAACATTTATTCCATGAACGAGGTGTGCCGCCGGTGACTGCATCCGTGGTGACAGGTTCTATACAGGCGCTGATCGATCCGACAAAACATGTAAGGATGCAGATGAGCACAAACCAGATCAACACACCGGCCAGTGGATTCGGACACCGTCAGCTCCCTGCTGGTTTTTCGTAGTCGCAGCAGTCCCCAGGTCCTGAACCGCCTGTATTCACAATAGCTCATCTGTGACACACCGGACTGATCAGTGATACAAATAAACTTTACTTGGGGTAATAGTCGCAAATCCGGAACGCGAGTCCTCCACTTAACGTCGGCGATCCCGTTTACCGCGTTTTCCGGTTTTCTTCCCGTTACCGGTCGGTCGCTTCTGCTCCGCCTGATTCTTAGCCTGCTCGGCCGCTGCCATTAGACGTTCCAAAAATCCCTGAGGCCGATCGGTATCAGCGTCAGCAGAAACGGGTTGACGTTTCCTCTCGGACCTGCCGCTCGACTTGCCGGAATTGTTTCCTTCGGTTACTTCCGCCGCAACATCTTTTTTTGCCAGTACATCACTTCCGAGCAATTTCCGTTCACCGATGCTCCACAAGCTGGAAGCCACAAAATAGATGCAAAGACCTGCCGGGACATGCCAAAACATCACAGCAAAAAAGATCGTCATCACATTCATCATCTTGTGCTGCAGTTCCTGTTGTTCGTCGGTTGGCGGCGGCATGAACAGTTTCTGCTGAACAAGGAACAGCACCACATTGATGCAGGGCAACACATTGAAATCTCTGCCCAGTAACGGCAGTGAAAACGGCATCCGGAACAGAGCATCGGGAGCAGCCAGGTTGTCGATCCAGAGAAAAGATGACAACCGCAGATCGACCGCTGTGTTCAAACAGGTATACAGTCCGATGAAAACCGGCAGCTGAAAGAACAGTGGCAGACAACCTCCCAGTGGGTTGATGTTGTGTTTGCGCCACAGTTCCATCTGCGCCTTGGCCATCTTCTCTTTATCTTCTCCGTACTTCAGCTTCAGTTCATTGATTTTCGGCTGAAGTTCTTTCATGCGAGCTGCACTTAAAGCCTGCTTACGCGAAAGCGGGAACAGGCAGCATCGAACCATGACCGTCAGTGAAATAATGGCCAGCCAGTACGGCAGATGAATCCCGTAAAGGAAGCTGAGAACGGAATGCATTCCGCGAGCAATGAACCCGAAATAAGTTCCGTAATCCAGAACTTTTTCCGCCCGGAACGGCGCAGGATCCAGCAGTGTCCCCTGCTTGGGCCCCACGAAAACAGCAAATTCATGAGTCACCAAAGAGTTTGGCTTCAGAGTCCGCGGTCTGGACGCCATCCTGAACGTAATATCAGCCAGCGTTGCCGTTTTTGATTCCTGCAACAGCACGGGCCAGATTCGGTCTATCCACTGATCGGACGCCTGCTCTGCCGGCGGGCGGTCATCCATCAAAGCAATCAATGCGGCGAAGAACTGCACATCCACACCCGCATATCTCACCGGTTCGATCCACTTATGTTCCCCCTCTCGAACCATCTCGCTGATTTGATGACGAGTGCGCTGTGGATACCTGAGCCGCTGTTCTTCCCATATGGACTGAACATCTGCCGCTGACAGCTGAGCAGAGCTGCCATTGTCAATGAACTCCAGTTTAATGTCCCGATACTTGCGCGTATGCTCTTCGTTTTCCAGAATCACTCCACAGGGTCCAAGAATCTCGTACTGAACCTCCTGGGAAGTTCTGGAAAGATTTCGGATCGCCAGTTCACACCGGATCGTGTAAGCCGCCGGGTCCGTCCGCAGCTGATCAGTGTTAACAAAAAGATCAGTCGGAAGAGGCTGTATGCGGTACGTTTTTCTGATCTCCACCGACCGATCCGGCGCGACGTAGGCAAAAACTACAGAATCAGCCTGTTGATCCGCAACTTTCCAGTCGACGGTTTCGAGTCGCATTCCCCACTCGTCCAGCTGCCGATCAATCACATCCAGCGAGGTGCTGAATGTATTTCCACCGGCCGCGCCGTTCCCAACGACCTGCACCTGTTCACTACGATTTGTCAAATCCTTCATTTTCGGATCCGCCAGTCGCACGGAGGTGACCGACCCACCCTCAGTGGAAAAAACGGCCTCAATCGCATAGGCGCCCCGTGGCTCAAGTGAACCCAAAACAATCTGACGCCGTTCATGAAGGACGGGACCGTTCGTCCGTGTCCCGTTCAGGTCGTCTGCTTCTTCCGCTTCCGCGATTTCCGCGGCGACAACCGGGTTTTGGTTATCTGCCGATTCTGCTGCCTGGGTGTCGACTTCCCGAGTATTCTCGTCGTCACCAGGTTCAATCTCCACCACCTTCTGAGGCACCGGTTGGCGCAGCTTGTCCACAACGAGATTCTGCCATATGAGAACAAACCCAAATGACACGACGAGAAAAAGAAGAAGACGTCGGATATCCATCGCGGGTCCGTATCAGCCAGTTTCCGCTGTGGTTAAAGCCGGCAACAAAATCTGAATTCTGAGTGTATGGAATGAACAGGTTCGGATCACAGCCACAAACGTCGCGGCAAATAACAGCAAATCCGGAGAATTGCAGCAGAATGTCCGCGGACAAGGTAAATCTCCATCGAAAGCGACCCTGTCGAGCAAACTGCTGAACTTCAGAGGATATCCGCCCAATGCCGACTCTTGCAGCCTGGTTCAGAAGGTTCTCAGGAATGTAGCTCATTTCCCTGATTGGCGCGAAAAAATCGCCTATGCCCCGGCCCTTTACCAACATGGCCTGGGTAACCATTGGTTCTCATGGTGAACCGGCGGCATAAAAAAAGCCCGGCCGCCGTCGGGCCGGGCTTGTCGTGGACCCTCACAGGGTCATTTCACGCCATTCATTCTGTATCATCCGGGATCGACAGATTCCTGCCTGGAGCTCCCTGCATTCTGTTCCTCGATCATTCGATGGATCGTAAGAATATCCAGGCCTCCGACAAAGCTGTCGCCGTTCCGTGGGGGGGTTCGCCGAACTTCATAAGATTCATCGGAGCCTTGAGCGCCCACGTGTGCATTCGTTGATGATTGATCCATCTCACCACCTTTCCCAAAAGCCCTGATTGAAATCAAAGTTCTGTTTTCGTTTGCAGTCGTCACCTCAGAATGCCGTTTTGAAAGGTCCGAATTCTGTTACTGGCGGAGCAAGCAAAGGTCTCCAGGGCAACCCACGTCTCAGTGCGTCCGGCAGAAATCGCGACGGCCCACTCCTTCACCAGTGGTGACATTCTTCTTTTTATTCGCCTGCTACGTTTTATTCATTCCCTATATTTGAAATTCAGAAAACTGCTGATGCAGGCCGGTACGTGTGTCAGCGTTATCATCGGCAAAAAACGCTGGTCTCGTGCAAAACTCTGCCCAAAGGCCTCAAACCCGAAAACACAATAAGCGTCCGAGACAAACATCAGAGGAATACAATCTATACACGGTATGCGACTCCGGAAATACCCCGAAATCAACCTGCTCTGTATTCTGTTGCCAACGCATTGAATCTCCGTGAGATTTGATTGTGTGCCTGATCGATTTTTCCGTTATCGGAAACCCCACTACGGCAACAGACCTTTCCCGTACAGACAGTTGTCTTCTTTGAGAGGTGGAAATCCGCGACTTATTTAAAAATCATTTGATGACAACAATTTAGAGTCATTTCAAAATGAGAAGCTGACGACGGTTGAGAAATCCAGTATCGCGGTCGCTGAGACACACAAGGATTTGATATCTGCAGGTCCGGAATTAATCAGTCACACGGATCGAAAAAGGAGACAATCAACCCAAGTGTCCGGCTTCCGTGACGCGAGGGCCAAATTTTCGAAATGGTTCACTGCCTGACAGGCAGGTGCATCCCTGATGTTGATCGTGTCACGGTCAGTCAGCAGTGTGAAACAGAAGGCCACCAAGACGGCATGCACGTGTTCCCTCCTGCCGTCCTCGCACGCACCATCTCAAGCCGAAGTCAATCGAAGGAATCATGTGTTTGCTGACTCCCGACACAACCACCTTCGTAAGTCACCGCAACACACTTCCCTAAGCACATGCATGTAGTTCCATCGCCTCAGTCATAATCAAGCGAAAGTAAACCGGTCGACATCAGACAATTGCCTTCGGGAAACTCCCACCGAAGAAGCCGTTTGACCGTTCACGACCAGAACAATGGTCTGAACACTTGCTCAAAGCTGCTGACAGTGTGTTAGATACACAATGGCCCACCAGGTTCACATATTTTGTGTATTTTCCAAGTTTCACTTGATCTTTGGCAACCGTGATTCTCCAATACAGTCCGGGTCATTTACTAAGCAGGTAAAAACGGACGTTTACCAGGGGACAACTCGTCAATCGTCAGCTTTCGGCACTACGAGTGATGCCAGAGGCTTGTTGTCGCATTGACTGAGAAATGGTGATGGATTTTCCATTCTTCCAAATGGACGTAGCGCACCCGGCTTGGCTTATTTACGCTTCGTTGCTGGTGCTTACTGTCTTCTTCCGTTTTCCACGGGTGTTCAGTGTACGTAATCTGGACATCGGACTGATTCTCTCACTTTCCACTGCACTGGTACTGGCCAGCAGCTGGAGTTCATCTGAATCAACTGCTGTTCCTGCGAGCGAGCGTGTGGATGAGACCTCTTATGAGTGGTCCTCCATCGTATTGCTATCGCTCTCAATCCTCCTGATTGTACGGTTAATCTTCGACGAGAGTCTGACTCGACGACCGCGTCTTAGTCAAAACCTGAATCAGGCCGGACTGACTTTCCTGTGCGTACCGGCCTTCGCACTGCTGATGACAAGTGTATTCATGGCCGAACCTCCTGGAGGTAATGTCGCCGCTGTGGAGTCCGGAAAAGCACTGTTGAACCGCCAGGCGATCGGCGAGAAGGGAACCCCGGCCGAAGACGTACAGCCGGCACCAACAGAAACGTTGACCGCCGCGGTAGCGTCTGCCGTTGCCGAACTGTCGGCTGGAATTGACCGTGCATCTGTAAGTGTTGATTCGGAATCTACATCCATGGAGCAGACGATAGCCTGCGTCCTGGTTGTCCTGGCACACACAATCATCATTGCAGGGTTCGTGAACATTGGAACCAGGCACTTCAACAGTCTGCAGCTGGGCGTTTCGATGAGTTGCCTCTATCTGCTGCTTCCATGCACGGCATTCAATGTCCACGAACTAAGCCATGTCCTTCCGGCGGCATGTTTAATCTGGGCCGTGGCCTGTTATCGTCGCCCGGCTATTGCCGGTGTGCTGCTGGGTCTGGCCTGTGGAACATTGTTCTTTGCAGTCTTTCTACTGCCGTTGTGGGCAGTGTTCTATGGTCGTCGAGGCAGCCTGAAGTTCGGCATTTCACTCGGAGCGGTGGGTGCACTGGCTCTGCTTGCTGTTGCAATGACCTCCTCGAGCACAGATTCATTCATTGCCCGGCTCGTTCATACAGCCAACTGGACTGCGTTCCGTCTGTTTACGGATCAGTTGCCGGTCAGCAGCATGGGGGTGGGACAGATCTTTCTTCGGATTACACTTGCGGCTGCCTTCTTTGTGATGCTGACAGCAATGACCGTCATTCCTCGTCGAAGGAACCTTGAAAATCTGCTGGCCAATTCAACAGCACTCGTTGTGGCTGCACAGTTGTGGTATCCGGAAGACATAGGAACGTATGTATTGTGGTATCTACCGTTGCTCATGCTGGTCATGTTTCGGCCCCGCCTGGACCGTTTTACAGCACCAGTGAATGAAAACAGCGATTCAGCGACACGCCCCAGACCAGCAACAACCGGTATCGGCGGTTCCCTGTCCCGTATGACATTGTATCACTAGCGTTGTTTGTATCTGCTATACCCTGGTCGGGTGAGTTTTCCGGACTAACCGACAGAAAACGTTTTCCGCGTCTCCAACGCCCCTGAAAGATCGTTCCGGGAAGCCGTGTCCAACGTCAGCGCAAATGCTCAGGCGGCGATACCAACAGACAATATCACGTCGTTTGCGTCTGCCACCGCGAAACACTTCTTCATCGGATTGATTTGATCTCTGTTCAAAATTTTCCGGCAGCGGCAAGAGCAAAACATGTCAGCAACTTCGTAGACATCTGGACCGACAACATGAAGGAAACGATCAACGATATCCGTAGCAGCAGCAGAACAGGAATTGTTGCAGGCTGTTGCTGTCTGCGTCTGAAGGCATAACAACACAGCAGGTCAATCGTCACCATTTGCCTGCTCTGCTTATCCTGACAGAGGGAATGGCTGTGTGGTTGTGAAACGGGCCTATACTGCCGGTTTGGCTCGAGCGTTGCGATTCCTGCCGTGACTGACAGCTCAATCTTCGCAAGACAGGCTGTTCGGCGGACCGATAATGTGCAGGTCGGGCCGACGCTGTGCATTAACAGCAAAAGCACATGCGGCCTGTCTCCCAACTCTCAGGACGGAACACGGAGGATTCCATGTCAGAAGAAACAACAGGCCAGCTGGACGATCAGGAGTTCGAAGAAATCAACAGCGACGAAGTCGATCGTGTTGTTGACGTTCTGGACAACCTGATTGAAGGCGTCGACAGCGACAACATCAAGCACTACCTTGAAGAAGCGTCCAGCAATATTTACTATCTGGTCTACGAAGACGCTGATCACGAAGTACAGGACACTGACGCAACTGAACTGCAGGACGATGAACAACTCCAGGACGCCGCCTGAGTTTTATTCATCAACAGATTACCTTTCAGGCCCGAAGAACGCTTGCTTCTTCGGGCCTGTTTCCGTTTCATAATGACAGTTATAGTTATATCGTTTCCGCTCCGGCTGTGCAGCATGTGTAAGCTTTAAGACAAAGAGCGTTTCTGCATCGCGTCCCTGCAAAGCTGTTCGTGAGCGGCATGTGACACATATTCCGAGAGGGTGCGAAATGAGCTTTCCTCCAATTTGCTCAGCGGCATTGCTGTTCACCATCTTTTGTTTCGCCCCAGGAGTCGGGATCAAAGCCATCTGCGCACAGCCCCCCCCCCGGGATACACGTACACCATCCATCGATCACAGTGACACCCTGGCACGGTTTGTAGATGAACTGGTGTCGGTTACTCCCGGCAAAAACGGGTTTCCTGAAACGGTCGCACTGAAGTCGCGTGAATTACGCCTATCGTACGAAATTCAAATTGCGTGTTATGAAACAACTCAGGAACTCTATCAGGTTGTAATGGGCAAAAATCCGAGCCGCTGGAAGGGCCCCAGAAACTCAGTTGAGTCGGTTTCCAAAAAGGATGCTGGTCGATTCTGTGATCTTCTAACCTCGATGCTCCGACAAAAAGAACTGATTGGACCGACAGCTGAAGTCCGGCTGCCCACGGCCGCCGAATGGGAGTACTGCTGTCGGGCAGGCTCCGTTGAGCCATTCTGTTTCGGCCGACTGGATGATTCGCCGAAACAGCTGGACAGATACGCCTGGCACACAGGCAATGCGGCTGGAAATGACCCGGCGGTCGGAGTGCTGTTACCAAACACCTACGGTTTGTATGACGTTCATGGTTACCTGTGGGAATTTGTCAATGCCGACGGTACAGCAGACTCCGCGCCAGGTACGACGTGGGTGATGGGTGGATCGTGGCGAGACCCGGCACCTCGTTTGGCCGCTAACAGTAAAAAGTCCATCCCTATCAGTGCCGCAAGTGACGCGGTGGGGTTCCGATGTGTCGTGACTGCAGTCCCGTTGAATTCGAAGAATCTATCGGACCGGTAGCCAATTAGTATCCCTTCCGATATGCTGACTGCGTTTGTTGCACTGTAAGGATCATGCGTATCCGAATGTTTGGTGGCTGATGCGCGAGGTCTTGGGAACGGTGGATTCAACGACAGCAATATGGCATCTCGAATCTGAAAATCGGAAGACCTGAGAACAGGTTAAAATTGGATGACGTCTCCGCATCCGGTGGGACGCTGTAAGGAAATTTAGAATGACTACGGAAGATCAGCATGCTGCAGATCCGACACCGGACGAACCTGTCACCAGCGCCGCAACATCACCGGAAAATCAAGACCAGTCCCTGCCCCGGGGGACCGAGTCTGCAGCTCAGCCAACAGTACAGAAAGCTGTTCCCTCCGATGATGATCAGGACCAGACAGATTCAGTGATCGCAAAGGTTCCTGCGGCGCAGTCCCACACTCAAGCTCCGTCTGCAGTGTCTCCCGCTGCTGAAATTACAAACACTTCGCCATCCGAGTCCTCCGATTCCGACCCAACCTCGCCAGCCCCCCCTGCCGACCAGGTGTTGGCAACGGCCAAGGTAAGTCCCCCCCCCAGGTCAGAAGCTGCCACACGAATTCGCAATCAGTTGACGTCACAGGCTGACGATCGGTCTGTGGAAAGTTCCGAGGCCGCAGCTGGTCAGGACCAGGCCCGTGGCGGCCGGACCGTTGAAATACCAAAGGACAGTGAACTGGATGCTGCCCTGGAATCACAAATAGCGGAAGCCATGACGTCCGACACGTCAGCTCCTGTGGAAACAGCCCCCGTTATCGGCAGTGAAACAGAAACAGACGAGGGACAGTCGGCACCCTCAGAGGATGAACTCGGTCCGGGATCCCAATTGAAAGGCACTGTCCATCAGATTCACGGTGACAACGTTTTCGTGGAAGCCGGTGTTCGCAGTGGAGTTGTTGTTCCTCTTCGACAGTTCCCGGAAAACAAGCAACCATCAGTCGGTGATGAACTGACGGTCATCATTGAGTCTGTTGATGAAGACGGACTGTTCAGGTCAAGAATTCCTGAAGGCCGTCACAAACCAGGTGGAAACTGGGATGCACTGGCAGCCGGACAGGTGGTTGACTGCATGATCACCGGCACGAATAAAGGTGGTTTGCAGGTCACGGTCAGCAGTCTGAGGGGATTCATGCCCGCCAGCCAGGTCGACTTGGGCTATATCGCTGATCTGGAGGTTTATGTGGGTCAAAAACTCACGGCTCAGATCATGGAGGTCAACAAGAAGAAACGCAATCTGGTGGTCAGTCGTCGAATCCTCCTTCAGGCAGAGCGAGCCAGTCAGCAGGGCGACTTCTGGACATCACTTGAAGTGGGACAGGACCACGAGGGAACCGTAAAAACCATTAAGGACTACGGTGTATTCGTCGATCTTGGACCAATGGACGGATTCCTTCACATTGGTGAAATGGCCTGGTCCCGAATCAATCATCCAAACACCGTGGTGAGCGAAGGGCAAACGATTCAGGTCCGAATCCTGAAACTGGACGCCGAGCGACAGCGGATCAGTCTGGGAATGAAACAACTCATACAAAACCCGTGGTTGTCTGCAGTTGAACGATATGCTCCCGAGCGAGTTGTTCCCGGCAAAGTGACACGGATTGCTGACTTCGGAGCGTTTGTGGAACTGGAACCTGGCATTGAGGGCCTTGTCCACATCAGCGAACTTGCCTGGCGGCGTGTGGCCAGTGTTAATGAAGTGCTCAGTACGGGACAGTCCTGCGAATTTCAGGTGATTGAAGTGGATCTGAAACGAAAACGAATCTCGCTTTCGCTTAAGGCTCTGGAAAGTCGGCCGGAACAATCTCCCCCTCGGGAAGAGAGGAAGCCCCAAAACGAGCGCAAACCCAATCCAAACCTTCGAGGCGGAACGAGTGAATCCAAGGGTGGACGCGGCCTGTTCGGAAATCCGTCGGATTTCACATAACACAGTCTCTGACCCGGTCGAGGTCCCCTGATCCTGCCAAAGCAAGTATCCATTGAAACTGCCGTTAGTGGCGTCACAGCCGGGCGGTTTTGAATTCAAAGAACTGTTCACCAATCGATTCGATAAGTTCCCGTCGGAAGTCGGCACTCACGCTGACCTCACACCCGGTGCCGGTGGTGAGAATGTACCTCAGTCGTTGAGAGCTCCTGTTTTCATCCTGGTCACTGTCACCGGCAGGGTTCTTCGAGTCGACAACCAGGACCACTCCGGTAGACCCAGGATGTTTCCGGAGGACTCGATGGACCGACTCAATATCGTCGCGCGTATGCAGCCCCTGTTCAAATTTGATGGCCACCTGTGATGTGAATTCACGATCGGCTTCATCCAAAGAGAACATTCTGTTCACGATCAAATTTGGCTCACGTCCGCGACGGTCGACCCTCCCCTGGATGACAACGATATTTTCGGATTTGATCAGCCCCTCAAATCTCGAATAATCAGTCGGCCAGGCAATGCAGCGAATAATTCCGGATGGATCTTCCAGATCGAAATTAGCATAGCGGTTTTGACCATTGGAATTTGTTTTCTTTGACGTGGCAATTCGGACGGAACTCACCAGTCCGGTCACTGTCACAGATTCACCATCGTCCACATCTGCCAGGTCCTGTGTTGTTGTCCGTGAATACGTCGCTATTCTTCTGCTGTGACGGCTCAGTGGATGAGATGTCAAATAGAAACCCAGTGTTTCTTTCTCCATCGTCAGTTTCTGTGAATGCGTCCAGTCAGGAACGTCGGGAAAACTGACTGTCACCTCTTCTTCATCGGCCACATCATCATCGCCGCCGAACAGACTCATCTGCCCGCTCGCCCGGTCCCTCTGCCGTGATATCCCGGCCTGAATTGCCCTTTCTACAACCTCCATCTGCTGAGCCCGACTTCCAGGAAGATCGTCTAACGCACCAGCCCTGATCAGGGCTTCCAGAGCACTTTTCGTCAGTGATTTTGAATCAAGGCGTTCTGTCAAATCAAAGATGTGTTTGAAAGGACCGTTCTCATTTCTTTCGTGTACAATCGTATGCAGCGCACCTTCACCAATGCCCTTGATGGCTCCCATCCCAAACGTGATCCTGCCGCTGTCGATACCGAATTCAACTTCAGAGCGGTTTACGTTCGGTGGCAGGACTTCCAGTTTCTGACGGCGGGATTCTTCGACGTGCTCGCTGATTCGTTCGGTGCTTTCCATCCCGCAGCTCAGCAGCGCCGCCATAAACTCAACCGGATAGTGAGCCTTGAGGTACGCCGTTTCATAGGCAATCAATCCGTATGCGGTGGAGTGAGACTTGTTGAATCCGTAGCCGGCAAACGCGACGATCAGATTCCACAGTTCGTCAGCAAGTGCCACCGGAATATCATTGGTTTTTGCTCCCCTGAGATAGTCATCATGGAAGCTGTCAATGATCGACTGTTTTTTCTTGCTGATTGCCTTGATGCATTTATAAGCGCTGGCCAGATCCACGTTACCGACACGATTCAGAATTCGCATCACCTGTTCCTGGTAGACCATCACACCATAGGTCTCCTGCAGGATGTCATCGACTACCGGATGAACCTTGCGAGGTTCTTTGCGTCCATGCTTGACTTCGACATATTCCAGGATCATTCCCCCTTCCAGAGGTCCCGGACGGTAAAGAGCCGACGTCGCAATGATATCTTCGAAACAGTCGGGCTTCATCTTGGTCAACAAGTCCCGCATACCACCCGATTCCAGCTGAAAAACCCCTCTGGTTTGACCGCGCTGCAACAGCGCAAACGTTTCCGGATCTGTCAGATTGTTTTTGACGTCATCAAGACTGAATTCAGGATGTGTTCGCTGCACATTATGAACGGCTCGATCAAGGATGGTGAGATTTCGCAGCCCCAGAAAATCCATTTTCAACAGGCCAATGTCTTCAATCGTTGGTCCGTCCCACTGAGTAATGATGTCCTGTTTACCGGTGATCTTCTGCAGCGGGACAACTTCGTTGAGTGCCACATCTGAGACTACGACGCCGGCTGCATGTGTTCCGGTGCTCCGCGCAAGGCCCTCCACCGCCATGGCGTAATCCAGCAATTCACGTGCGACCGGATCTGAGTCGTAGGCGGTCTGCAAATCGACACTTTTGTTAAGTGCATCGGCAAGTTTGATGTTCAGCTCATCCGGAACCATTTGAGCCAGATCGTTAACGCGGGGAAGCGGAACATCCAGCGCCCGGCCCACATCACGAATTGCATTTCTGGCCTTCAATGTGCCATGCGTTCCGATTTGGGCGACATTCATTTCACCGTATTTTTCTTTGGTGTAGTCGATAACCATCTGACGACGGTCACGACAGAAATCAATATCAATGTCCGGTGGCTCATTACGGCTGGGATCCAGAAAGCGTTCAAACAGCAGGTCATATTTAAGCGGGCAGACATCTCCCAGCCGAAGCAGAAATGCCACGATCGCTCCGCACGCCGAACCACGGGCTCCGCAGGGAATTCCATTGCGCCGGGCAAATTCAACGAAATCCCAGACGATTAGAAAATAGCTGGCATATCCTTTGGATTCGATAATCGACAGTTCATATTCCAGTCGATCCCAGTGCTCCTGTGTCAGTTTGTCTCCGTACCGTTCATACATCCGCGCGTTGCAGAGATCTTTCAAATACTGCGTATCTGTTTTATTTTCAGGCGGATGAAAAACCGGATACAGTTTTCGGTCATGAAGCTGAATGTCGACCCGGTCGGCAATTTCCTGTGATCGTGCGACAGCATCTTCAAGTCCCGGAAATGCACTGTACATCTCGTTCGGACTGCACACATAGAGCCCGTCATTGCTCATCTTCATTCGGCCAGGATCATTACGAGTGCGGCGTGTATTTACACAAAGCATCACGTCCTGCACTTTGGCATCGTCGCGAGTGAGGTAATGCGCATCGTTGGTGGCAACAAGTGGCAACCCCATTTCGGTAGCCAGATCGACAGTAAGCTCCAGACACTGCCTCTGAATTTCAAACCCAGCGTCCTGAATCTCCATAAAAAAGCGATCTCCAAACACTTGTGAGTACCACTCAGCTAACTGACGTGCCTCATTGGTTCGTTCGGCCAGAAGGAGTTTGGAGAGTTCACTGGAAACACAGCCGGACAGACAAATGATGCCTTCGCTGTGTTCCTTCAGCAACTCCCGGTCAATTCGCGGTTTGTAGTGAAACCCTTCCAGATAGGCCGCTGAAGCCATTTGAATCAGATTGTCAAATCCGATGCGATTCATTGCCAGAAGCGTTAGATGCGACTGTGCTTCTTTTTGGCGTGTCGCGCTGCGATCCGTCCGTCGCCCCGGCGCCACATAAGCCTCGTAGCCGATAATCGGATTTACGTCACGACTTCTGCATGACCGGTGAAATTCAATGGCCCCGTACAGGTTTCCATGGTCTGTGATGGCAACCGCATTCATCCCCATTTCTTTGACACGATCCACGAGCATCGGAATGCGATTAACCCCGTCCAGCAGACTGTAATGGGTATGGCAGTGCAGATGTGCAAAGGGGCGCGCGCCGACCGCAGGCAAAACCGCAGGATTCTCCGTATCGCTGATCATTGGTAATCCGTCCTTTGTCGATCGACACCGTGTTTCGATACTTTCTGACAGCCGATGCAGTTACCGACTACATCAGCCGGACGGCCTGTACAGAAAGCGATTCCTGATGATTATCTTCACGGACCACAAACGTGTTTGCAATCCAGGGTGCGTTATGTAGTGACAGTGTAATTTTTAGACTCAGGATGATGACGCACGCCCCGCCAGAATTCTCTGTGCCAGCTGAAAATCCGCCGCGGTGGTGATTTTGATGTTATCCCAGGCTCCGTCGGTCACCGTGACCGGGTGTCCAAGTGATTCTACGATCGAAGATTCGTCCGTAAATTCCTGTAGCTTTTCACCGACCTGACGAAATGCTTCCAGTAGCAGCCCCCGTGAAAACCCCTGGGGCGTCTGAGCCAGCACCAGGTTCGATCGATCGACTGTGGATTCAACACAACTGGCTTCACTGACGCGTTTGACTGTGCTGGTCACCGGGACACCGGGAATCGCAGCACCTGTTTTGACGGTCGCAGCGAAAACCGCATCAATAACGGCGGACCTGATAAGCGGTCGGGCCACATCATGGACCGCAACAAATTCACATGACTCGCGCACGGCCTGGAGACCGTTGAGCACACTCTCCGATCGCGAGACCCCGCCGCTTATCAGTTCAACACCAGACAGACCGTCACCAAACTGACGAGTGAATCCGGCCAGATCTGACCCCGGGAGTATCAACAGAATCTGTTTGACATCCTGCCGTCGGGCGAAAGCCTGCACCGTCCGTTTCCATACAGGCAATCCATCCAGACTGACAAACGGTTTTTTGTGATCAAAGCCACGAAAGCGACTGCTGTTTCCTGCAGCCGGAAGAATTACGGCAAAATCAGCCATAGCATTCCGATTAACGACGTGTTCAAGCGTTCAGGAGCTGCTGTTGAGCGCTGTGAAGCGGGCAGTGGCCCATGCAATCACATCATCTCTGGACCTGGCCGTTTCTTCCAGTAAATCAAGACGCCCCTGCTCTACGCACAAAGACGTAAAAGAAAATCCACCTGGATCCTGAACGTTTGCCAGCACTGGTGCCGTTCGCACCAGTGCAACAGCATCCTGATCGGTTCGCTGGCCAAGATCCAAAATCACAAAAGCCACCAGTCTTTTACCGCCATCCTCCGCTTCGGCATCCATGCGTCCGATAAACCATTCCAGCGCATCCTCAGCATTGCGCCCCGCCAGTGCATTCAGAAAGTGCAGATGCGCTTCGTAATAGCGATCGAACGGGGGGTTGCCTGGATACTGCAGTGACTCCGACAACTGGTTTCCGTACTCGCTCAGTTCGATCGCCAGTTCCAGTTCCGGGTCATCCGGTGTCAGTGATCTGGCAAAACCGACGATTGAATGCAGGTGGGACACATCAATGTGATAGTTCCCCTCTGCAAACAGCACCTCCTGACCGGTCATCAATTCCCGAATCGATGCCGATCCGTCGACGGCCGGATCCCGTGACTCCAGATCCGATCTGAGCGAGTGCTGCAAATCTGAATAAATCTGCCGGACCAGCAGGGCTGCCGACTGCCGTCGTTCTTCAAACGTCATTTGCTGCTGAAGCTGGCTAAGCGTTGTCACCGAATTGCAGGTACCATGTGTCTTAAGCAGAAACTCCAGTCCTTTGACCATATGAGCGCCTTCATAAAGCGCCACATTCATCACCTCGTCAAACGATTCATCCGGATCCTGCGGAATGCTCACCCTGTCGATTACTTCACGAACCGGATCTGGCTCACCAATCGTTCGAAAATACGTCCAGGCATCTGTGAGCTGATCATTTTCAAGTAACAGCTGCCCGACGGTGCGTGCCGCATCGATATAAGCATCCCGAAATGAAGACTGATGTTCCGATGGAATGTTGTCGAGCGAAGTCGGCTCCGAAAGTGGGAGACCAAGCTGATGACGTGTCCGAATCAATTTGGCATCAAACAGTCGATGAAAATCCTTTTCATGCATCAGCACGTCTTCCAGTGCCTCGAACACCTGGTCTGTGTCCGCTGAACTGTCAAGACGTTCGATGACTGAGTCAATTTTGGTCGTCGAGCCGGTGGTCATTTTCTATCCCGCTGAAAAACGCAAAAAATACTGCATCGGCATGCCTCAACAGAAATTACCCGCAACCACATGCCGTTCCGCATCCGCCAGCCATACCATCAACAGGTCCGTCAGCGTCGACTGGCTGAACACTCACGATACCGAACCCGGCGGCTGCCGCAAGCAGGGCCAGACGAGTGGTTTCGGCACCTCTTTCGTTGAGTACGTAGAGAATTTGTTTTTCGTCGTCGAGAGTCCGTTCAATTTCCATCAATTCCAGTTCAAGATTCCACTCCTGGATTCGCCGGTGCCAGACCTGGAACGAACCGGCAGCCTGCTGCCGGCGTTTGAGATACAGATTATGGTCATCGGAAGTTGCTGTTCGCTCGATCGGACCCGCCGGCTGGTGACTTTTCGACAGAGCTGCCGGAATGATATCGAGTACTTCACCCAGTTCCTGACCGCGATCCGTCATGATCACTACCGCCGTACCCCGTTTGATGTGCTCGATCTCAGCAGTATCAACGGTGTACAGCGCTGCCTGAGGAATTGCTCCGTAACGCACCAGCAGATGGCCAGTGGCATCATCTGCGGATGAAACAGCAGTCGGGTCAGCCGGGGAAATCACGCTTTGGTTTGCCTTTGAACGAATCGATCTTAACAATTATGCCAAAGGAATAAGTCTATACACTCAAATCATCGGTGTCACTTGCGATGCAGCCATCTGACACTGTTGACGGACGTTCTTGCATTGCCAGTCTGTTGTATCCGGACGCAGACCCCGCCTGTACCGGAAATTTCGCGGCAAACTAACAAACCGCACCAATCTGAATTCTGCAGCCATGCTTGGCGGAGGTACCGGAGTTGTCTCTTAAATCCAAAATGAAGCCATTCCATTCCAGGAATGAGTCCCAAACGGCAGAACGAGTTGCTTCCGAGCCGGTACCGTGCAATCTGTCACCCCGACAGGTCGAGGATATGTATGAAGTGGCTCCGAAATATTCCTCTCTGATTCACCCGCCGCATCGAGGTCCGCTTCTTCTGATATCCGGCCTGATCACACTTCTGTGGAACGTTTCCTCGTGTGTTTACGCCAGCGAATTTACAATTGGGAACCAACTGCCCGAAGTATCAGGGCTCATCGGCATCGACGGAATGGAATGGAGTTCGAAGAGTCAAGCAGACGCAAAAGTGCTTATTGTCGTATTTACCTGCAACAAATGTCCCTATTCCGTTGACTATGAGGACCGACTGAATGCGTTGCACAGTCAATGCGTCGATTCAGATGGAAAGGTCAGGCTCCTGGTTGTGAACAGCAACACCGGTCGGAATGAGTCTCTGCCGGAAATGACGAAGCGTGCGAAACAGAAACAATTTCGATTTGTGTACGTCAAAGACGGTGACCAGTCCTTTGCTCGATCCGTGGGAGCAGTTTACACCCCGGAGTGTTTTGTGTTTGATCAGGACCGGCATCTGGTCTACAAGGGGGCTCTGGACGATTCCACCACGGAAACCAAAGTGAAAGTGAATTATGTCAATGACGCCGTCTCGGCGGTACTCGCCGGCGTTCCTGTCAGAAAACCCAAAGCCGGGGCCCGGGGCTGTGCGATTCGATTCAAACGGCACCGTCCAGAAAATCGCAAACCCTGATTCAAAGCGTCCGCCACGCCGGAGATGAACGGAATCATGCGAAATCCGTTGTCGAAAGAAACAATGTACGACCGGAATGCTGACCGGATACTGCTGTCTTTCACCCGCGTCCCGGTAGTCCGATAATGGCAAAAAAGCGATCCGGAGATTCCAAACGCAGAAGATCCGGCCGACGCAAAGTCCGTGTGGATATCAGGCGCAATAAGCAAACGCGTCCCCGCCGTCAGAACCTCACTCAGGATATGCTCACTGATGCGGACTCCGCTGCTGACGCTGAAAACACGGAGCGTCTGAGTGGCAAGGGCCATTTGTCACGGCGTCGGACAATCATCACTGATGCTGAAAATGACGAGTCATTCTGCGTAACAGACGTCAATGGTTGTCTCAATGGTCGGGTGCTGAGCTTCACGGGGCTCAACTGTATCGTGCAGTCAGACAGCGATGGTCGAAAGTTTGAATGTACTTTGCGCGGTGTCCTGCGGACCATGGCCCGGGAAAGTCGAAACGCCGTTGTCACCGGTGACCGAGTGAGATTTCGGCCGGAAGGCGACGTGTACCAGGGAGTGATTGAACAGGTTGAGCCGCGGCACGGAACACTGGCGCGACATAGTCAGGGAAAGGAACACGTGTTGGTCGCCAATATCGACCAGATACTGATCGTCGCCTCGGCCGCGAGTCCGGAACTCAAAACGAACCTGATTGACCGCTATCTCGTCAACGCTGAGGTGAATGAAATCCCGGCTGTCGTCTGTATCAACAAAGTCGATCTGGTGGACATCAACGTATTGCAGTCAGTGACTTCACTTTACAGCCGACTGGGATATCGCATCGTACTGACAAGTGCCGTCAACGGTCATGGGATCGATGAATTGAGAACACTTTTGTCCCACCGTGAAACAGCAGTGAGTGGACAAAGTGGAGTCGGCAAGTCGTCTCTGCTGAATACCGTCGACCACAGTCTGAACCTGGAGACATCAGACATCAGTAACTGGAGCCAAAAAGGTCGACATACGACCCGTCGAACTCATCTGCTGCCACTAGAGTCAGGTGGCTGGGTTGCCGACACTCCTGGGATTCGACAATTCACGCTTTGGGATCTCGGCCTTGAAGAAATTGACGGATTCTTCGCTGAATTTCGCTCATTCATCCCGTATTGCCGATTTCCGGACTGCAGTCATATCCACGAACAGCAGTGTGGCGTGAAGGATGCTGCGGCCGACGGACTCATCGCTCAGATACGTTACGACAGCTATGTACGTATGCGAGAGGAAGATGCTGCGCACCGAAAAGCACCGCCGTCAGATCCACTGACATGAACACTCGACAGCTGCAAAAACTGGGGATCCCCGGATACAGCCTCCGGATCGCTGTCATTGCCGTTCAGCAACTGATTTCGCAAAAAAAACTGTCGCGTTCTGAGATCAAGGCCCGACTGTCCCAGGTGGTTCAGAACCCGTGTTTGTTCACTGCCGACCCGGTTCTGGATGCCCTGGCAAAGTCGCTTCAGGACCATCGTCCGGCTGCTGCACAACCGCCGATTTCCTGTGAACGCTGGGGAAGTATGATCGACGATGCCACACTTCAGCAAATGAACGCCGCCTGTAAAATCCCCGGCGCTGTGGCCGCCGCTGTCATGCCTGACGCTCACGTCGGTTATGGTCTGCCGATCGGCGGAGTTCTGGCTCTGGACAACGCGGTTGTCCCCTACGCAGTCGGTGTTGACATTGCCTGTCGAATGAAACTGTCTGTACTGGACACACCGTCAGAGAGTATTGACAACAGGTTTGTGCATTATCGGAGAGCCCTGGAACAGGGAACCGTGTTTGGTATTGGAGGGGAACATAAAAAACCGCAGGAACACCCGGTTTTAGACGCCAACTGGAACGTCAGTGATATCACACGCCGGAACAGAGACAAAGCGAGGCGTCAACTGGGAACATCCGGATCGGGCAACCATTTCGTAGAGTTCGGTATTGTGACAGTAACAGAGCGATCACAGGAACTGAACCTGGAACCAGGGCTATACACCGGATTACTGAGTCACAGTGGAAGCCGAGGTACCGGGGCCTCAGTGTGCTCCACCTATTCAGCCATAGCCCGTCGGCAGATGCCGCATAAGTGGGAACATTTGGGTCATCTCGCGTGGCTGGACATGGACAGCCATGAAGGGCAGGAATACTGGGCGGCCATGAGCCTGATGGGTGATTACGCGTCTGCCGGACACGATGTGATTCATCGTCTTGTCGTCCAACTGCTTGGGGGTGAGGTCATTTTGGCCGTGGAAAATCATCACAATTTTGCGTGGAAGGAAACTCACCGCGGCAGAGAGACCATCGTACATCGAAAAGGGGCCACACCTGCGGGGCAGGGCGTACTCGGGGTGATCCCAGGATCAATGGCCGATCCGGCATACGTTGTCCGCGGTCTCGGAAATACTTCCAGTTTGAATTCGGCGGCCCATGGAGCCGGCCGAATCATGTCCCGCCGGGCAGCTCGCAGCCGATTTTCATATCCGACAGTACGCAACACTCTAAAGAAACGAGGCATTCACGTCCTTTCTGCGGGTCCCGACGAGGTCCCTGGAGTCTATAAGAACATCGAACAGGTGATGGCTGAACAGTCGGATCTGGTAGAACCGATAGCCCGATTTGATCCTAAGATTGTCAGGATGTGCGGGGACGGGACCAGTCGCCCTGAGGACTGATGCGATCTAAAAATTGACATTACAGATCTGAAATCTGAGATCTGCACCAGGTCACCACGACCGTATACCGGAACTCGTGTATGCTGGTCGGTTTATCCGCAAACCACTCTCAGCCTCGTCGTAAAGGCGAAATTCGTGAAATCTGTACTGATCACTGACGGTCTCCATGAGACCGGAATGAATATTCTCAACAGTTCGGACGGTATCGAGACGGTTGTGAAACCGAATTTGACACCGGAACAGCTCAAACAGGCTTTGCAAAACGTGGACGGCATTGTTGTCCGCAGCAAGTCCAGGCTGGGACGAGACATCCTCGAAGGCCAGCAATCCCTGAAAGTAATCGTCCGTGCCGGCGTGGGAGTCGACAACATCGATCTGGAAGCTGCGACCAGGGCCGGAATTCTGGTGATGAATACACCCACCGGCAACACGACCAGCACCGCAGAACACACGGTAGCAATGATGCTGGCACTGTCTCGTAACATTGGTCCGGCTGCGGCCAGTATGCGAGCCGGCAAGTGGGACAGAAAAATGTTTCAGGGAACACAGGTGTCCGGTAAAACACTTGCAGTCATTGGTCTTGGACGCATTGGAATTTGCGTGGCACAACGGGCGCGAGCCCTTGAGATGCAGGTAGTGGGATACGATCCTTTTCTGTCCGAAGAACGCGCTCGTGAACATGGCATCGAACTGCATCGGGATGTTGACGAGATCGTCCGAGTCGCGGACTACCTGACAGTCCACACGCCACTCACCGATGAAACCCGGGGCATCATTGACGCACAACGCCTCGCTGCAATGCCAAAAGGGGCCCGAATTATCAACTGCGCCCGCGGAGGAATCATTGATGAACCCGATCTCGCCGATGCCATTGAATCGGGACACATCGCGGGAGCGGCCATCGATGTCTTCACCCAAGAGCCTCCGGCAGACCGACGTCTGATCGAACTTCCCCAGGTACTGTCGACGCCTCATCTGGGAGCGTCAACGGACGAAGCTCAGGAGATGGTCGCCGTGGAGGCAGCAGAGATCATGGCCGGATTCCTGATTCGCAATGAGATCCGATATGCGATCAACATGGCTCCTGTATCCGCTGCGGAAATGGAGGATCTGCGGCACTACATGGGGCTGAGTTATCGCTTGGGACTGCTGTCATCCCAAATGATTCGCGGACAGGCGCTGCAGTCGGCCGATATTGATTTCCGCGGAGAAGCAGGCGATAAAAACACGCGACTGTTAAAAAGTATTTTCACGACCGGATTACTGGAAGGTGCTTTGGATGCCTGTGTCAATCTGGTCAACGCATCGTCCGCTGCCAGGGAACGCGGGATTAGTATCACGGAATCAGCCAGTGGTGACAGTGATAATTTTGCTTCGTTGATCAGTGTAAAACTGAAGACTGATCAAAAGGAATTCTCAGCATCCGGTACAATATTCGGCAACCGATTTCAGCGTCTGGTCCGTCTGGGACGCTATCCGCTTGAGGCTTTTCTGGACGGCACTCTGCTGATCTATCGTCATCGCGATATGCCTGGACTAATCGGTTTCATCGGTACAATCCTAGGTCGACACAATGTCAATATTGCCAATATGACACTGGGGCGTCAGAACAGTGACGCTGGCGGAGACTCTGTGGCAGTCCTGAATCTGGACAGTGAACCGTCTCAACAGGCCCTCAGTGAAATCGAGCAACATGCTGAAGTGACCGGCGTCGAGATCGTGCGGCTGCCGGCTGCGGACGCCTTCCCGTCGTGGCTCGGAGGATAAAAGCCCCGCCAAACAGTACTTTGCCCGGTGATACCGGAACCCTGACCCTCATATTCGGCAGAAGAATTACGGTGTGACTGGAATCCGGACTTCTCCGTATCGACATGTGAATCCGGACAAATCCGGACAAATCCGGGGTCGAACCGACCGACTTAGCGTCGTAGAATCAAAAAATAGAGCAAAAACAGTCGTGTAGACCGGACTAAGTTACAATTAACAGGCAACCGGAAGCAACCGGATTAGGCTAACAACGTCATCGTGAAGGATACTCCTGTGTCAACGGTTCAGAAATCCACTGAAATGATCAGCGGCGCCGAGATTATGATCGAAATGCTGATCCGGCAAAAAGCTGAGTTTTGCTTTGCATATCCGGGCGGTGCCAGCATGCCTTTGCATCAGGCATTGAGAAAATATCGCGATCAAATTCGCACCATCCTTCCTCGTCATGAACAGGGTGGTAGTTTTGCTGCACAGGGGATCGCGAGATCGACCGGCCGTGCGGGTGTCTGCATGGCAACCAGCGGTCCGGGTGCCACAAATCTGGTCACCGGAATCGCTGACGCGAAACTGGACAGCGTTCCTCTGATTGCAATCACCGGCCAGGTTCCTCAGAAATTCATTGGAAAGGATGCGTTCCAGGAAACGCCAATGGTGGAAGTCTGTCGCGGGATTACAAAGCATTCCTATATGATCACCGACATTCGTGATGTCGCTCGAATCGGCAAGGAAGCCTTCTATGTCGCCACAACGGGCCGTCCCGGCCCCGTACTCATCGACTTCCCCAAGGATATTCAGCAGGCTGAACTGCCTAAAGAAGAGGTGGATTTCGACCCTCCGTTCAAGCTTCCCGGATACCGACCTGAAGTTCGCAAAGCGCTACCGGAACAGGTGGCTCAGGTCATCGCAGCGATCAAACGTTCAAAAAAACCTGTGTTCTATGTCGGTGGCGGCTGCATTCTCGGCGATGCCACTGATGAATTCCGTGAATTGGCACTGCGGACCGGAATCCCGGTGGCAATGACGGTAATGGGGCTGGGTGCTTTTCCCGGTGATCACGAGCAGTCACTGCACATGTTGGGCATGCACGGAACTGTTTACTCTAATTTCGCCGTAGAAGAATCCGACCTGCTGCTGGCATTCGGTGTTCGATTTGATGATCGTGTCACCGGGAAATTCGAAGAGTTCGCAAAGCACGGTAAAATCGTCCACATCGATATTGATCCGTCAGAACTGCATAAAAACAAAGAGGCTCATATTCCGATTGTGGCTGATCTGAAGGAAGCACTGTCTGCACTGAACCAGACTCTGACCGATGACGACATCCCGGAACTGAGCGACTGGCACGCGAAAATATCAGGCTGGAAGAAAAAGTATCCACTGAGCTACGGTGATTCGGGCAACGAGATTCAGCAGCAGTACGCCATTGAGGAACTCTACAATCAAACCCGTGATAAGAATCCTTACATCGCGGTCGGGGTGGGACAGCACCAAATGTGGACTGCGCAATACTACAAATTCAATAAACCACGACGATTCCTGAGCAGTTCGGGGCTCGGCACGATGGGCTTCGGCCTGCCTGCTGCTATGGGAGTTCAGGCCGCTTTTCCCGATTCACTGGTGATTGACATCGACGGTGACGGTTCGTTTCAAATGAACATCCAGGAACTGGCAACCCTGCACTGCGAAAATCTGCCGGTGAAGATCCTGCTGCTCAATAATCAGCACCTTGGGATGGTGACGCAGTGGGAAGATCGTTTTATGGACGGTCGCCGTGCTCATACGTATCTGGGCCCGGTTGATCACCCTGAAGCTCTGGGAGAAGGAGACGGCAGCATGCCGACACACACCTATCCCGATTTCGTACAAATCGCTGAAGCGTATCAGGTTAAATCCCGACGAGTTCGCAGCAAACAGGAGTATCCTGAAGCACTTGCAGAAATGCTGAATCATGACGGTCCCTATTTACTGGACGTGATCTGCATTTATCAGGAACACGTACTGCCAATGATCCCAACAGGCGGTACTGTGAGCCAGATCATCATTAAATAGATGCAGCGAAACTGTCCGCGTTGTTTTTCTTTGATGCTTACATTTTATGTGTCATGACCTATGTCCAGCGAACCAGACGAACCTCGGACGCCTGAACCTTTCTCCACTGATGTGCCTCAGGAACTTCCACCGGTCACACCTCCTTCAGCGGGTTTCATCGTTCAGTTATTTCTGATTCCGGCATTCATTGTTGCAGCAGTCATTGCGGTTTGGGGATTGTTTGGTCAACTTGCCGGTTCGGAAGTAGACCTTGAACGACTGGTTGTTGAACTCGGAAACAACAACGAACACCGGCGCTGGCGGGCGGCTCACAATCTTTACGTTCTGCTGCAGAATGGACGCCGTGTCGACCAGACTGACCCCGATCGCATCACAGCCCGACGTGATATCGCTGAGGGACTTACGGATTTGTTGAATGACTCACTGGACTCCTCTGTGACTGATGACCCTGGACGACTGAATCATCAGGTTTTCCTTGCTCGAACAATGGGGTCTCTGGAGTCAGAAGACTTTGTGCTGCCGACTCTTGCCAAAGCAATGGATTCCCGTTGCGACGTCGCTGTTCGAAAAAGCGCCCTGATGTCACTGGCCCTGATTGCCGGAAGGCATTTCGGAAAACAAACAGGTACATCTGACCTGCCGGTTCCCGCAGCTACACCGGATCTGAGCCCGCTGAAATCAGACGTGGGATTACCGCTTCCAAGTCCCACTATTCAGAACCAGGAAATCCTTTCGCAACTGAACAGTGCAGCTCAGGACAACGATGCGTCGATTCGTCACCTGGCTGCATTTGTATTAGGGCTGGTCAGTGGTCCTGAGGCGTTGGAACATCTTCGGGTGCTGTTGCTGGACAGTGACAAATCGACACAGGTGAATGCCGCAATTGCCTTATCACGCAATGCCGACATCGCCGGGGTTCCCACAATCCTCCGCGTGCTGCAGGGGGAATTCAATGAAGTTGAACCGATAGCATTAAATGATCTGCCGGCCGCGGAACAGCAGGATGCGGAAGCGGCCCGCCTATTCGATCAGTCAACAGCTCTGGTCAATTGCCTGACAGCCGTATGTAAACTCTGGAATCGAATTGCTGAATCCGACAGGTCGGAATTGCGGGGTGCGATTCAGCAGCTGGAATCGGTACACGCATCTCCCGGCATTCGACTTCACGCCACCGCAGTGCTTCGAAAGATTCAATAATCTCCACGTGATCTTTTGACGACGACTTCTCAGCCAACGTCGCCGGTGGACCATTGTCCGTTGATATTTCTCCAGATATTCGCACCCGGGCTGGCGTCCTGAAGAAGTCCCGGCAGCCGATTCGGTCGCACGTTGTCGTAGCAGTACAGCGCAGAGAACCTGGGGACGGATGCAGGAATGCCCACTGCTGTGAAACCTGGATGTCCGGTGGCCGGAAATGGCCCGCCATGATTCATTGACGGAGAAACCGCCACCCCCGTAGGCATCTTGTCGTTGATGAGACGGCCGACCCGTGTCCTCAATGCGGGCTCAATCCGATCGTACACCGTATCGTCACTGCCGTCAGTCGCAGAGCAGATACAACCGGTGAGATTACCTTCCAGGTTTTCCGCAATTTCCTCCATTTGCTCGACAGAATCGGCAAGTACAAACAGCGACCCGTTCCCGAACGCCTCCGTCTGAAATGTCTCCGGCTGTTCGAGAAACCTGGTTCCGGAAACCGTCATCAGTGTATTGGCATAACAGACTCCTGGTCCGCCACCGATCTGTCCCCCGGCCAGAAGTTTCGCGCCGGCGTTTCTGAGAACCTCAACACTCTCTCCAAAAGCGCGACAGACTCCCTCACTGAGCATCGTACCCGGAGTGGCTGCCTTGAACCGTTCGGCTACGGCACCCGCGAACTTTTTCCCGGAGTCGTTGTTGCTGATCACGACCAATCCGGGGTTCGTACAGAACTGTCCGGCCCCCATCAGACAGCTTCCTGCGAATTCGTCCGCCATCTCATCAAGTCGTTGATTCAGAACCCCATCCAGAATGAATACAGGGTTGATACTGGACAGTTCCAGATAAATAGGCTTGCCCGCAGCGTCTGCAGCAGCTTTCAATTTCAATCCAGTTTCACGGGCACCGGTATATCCGCAGGCCGCAATTCGCGGGTCGGACACCAGACGATATCCGTCCTCATGACTTGTTCTGTAAATCAGCTGCACCAGTCCGGGTGGCATGTCGGCAGATTGAATTGCGGCATGTACAGCCACTGCGAATATTCGTGTTGTTTCGGGATGAGAAGAATGTCCCTTGGCGATGACAGGGTTTCCGGCGGCAATCGCAGCCGCAAAGTCACCTCCGGCAATACCGTTAAACGCAAAAGGAAAATTATTGGGTCCAAAAACAACAACCGGTCCAATGGGGCCCCGCATGGAACGAATTCCGCTGGAGGTATCAATCGTCGCCTCACGCCAAGACTCGTGGCGAGCTGCAGCAGCGGCCAGTCGCAGTTGATTGGTCGTTCTGGGCAACTCAACATCCGCCAGGCGGGGAGAAACAGGCAGTGCGGTTTCTTCGTGAGCCGCAGCGACAAGCTCATCGGCCCGAGCTTCGATCTCCGCCGCATAAGCCTCCAGAAAGTCCGCAAAGCGACTACCCGTCCAGTTGCGCATCAACCGCGAGGTCTCTGCCGCCGCTGTCAGGACCTGATCGATCTCCGACCACGGACTCACAGGAAAATCGCGATCAATCTCTTCACGAATGGAAGGATTCACAGCACGAAACTGCTGTGACGCTGAGGATGAGGCCCACTGGCCATTGATAAGAACGGGATTTGTCATTGTCTCTGTCGTTGAGGTACCAAATGGATGATGGCTGAACTAAATTTAACCGTATGATACCGGAGCGTAATCAGTCATCCGAACGATTCAACTGATCGAGCCCCACATCCGGATTGATTTCAGCCGTCGGTACAAACCGCTGCGACAACGCCACACTGGAAGACTCGATTGACACCCGAAAAAAGACGGCAGAGTAAATCGTATCAGGTCTGTTCCCCCGCCAAAATCAACCTTTTCCTGGAAATCACCGGCCGCCGTGCCGATGGCTTCCACGATCTTGAAACGGTGATGGTTCGCACCGATCTGTACGATACACTGAGTTTTGAAGGTCGGAACGACGAATGCATCAAAATGTCACTCGTCGGCACACGAAATCTCGGTGAAACCGATTCATCCCCCGCGCGTTCCGGCGGCCCCGGGTTTCCGCTTGATCATACAAATCTGATCGTAAGAGCAGCTGAAGCTCTGCGAAAGCACACCGGAATTTCTCGGGGAGTGTCCATCCGTGTCCACAAGCGAATCCCCTGCCAGGCAGGTCTGGCAGGAGGCTCCGGTAACGCAGCGACAACACTGCGAGTTTTGAACCGTCTCTGGAATCTTGATCTGCCGTTGTCAGTCCTGCACGGCATTGCTGCCAGTCTGGGAAGCGACGTCAATTTCCTTCTCAGTGGCTGTCGCGGTGCAGTCTGTCGGGGACGCGGGGAACGAATTAGTCCAATTCGACTGACCACACGACAAAATGGACTTCTCATCGTACCGGAGTCAGGCAACTCAACCGCCGAGGTGTTTCGATCAGTTGAAGTCTCGCAGGACTTTCACTCAGCGGCAGGCCTGGTGAATTTACTCGGTACCGGAGACAGCCGCTCAGTCGCTCCCCAATGCTTCAATCGGCTGCAGCCGACTGCAGTAACGCTGAACCATGATATCCGCAGGACGCTTCAGTGGCTGTTGACTCACGCGGGAAACGCACTGATGACAGGAAGCGGATCCGGTTGTTTTGCCCTGCTGCGGTCCGCCAGGGAAGCTCGACGTCTTTCACGTCAGTTTGGCGATTGTGCGGGTCTCGTCACCTCGTTTCAGTTCTAGAACGATCACCGGACTGTGTTCGTTTTCCGGTAGCCCCGCAGCAGATATCGAATACAGACTTCGGCACACAAAGAGTGCGTAAAAACTCCCCGGCGCAGAGCTGCAGGAAATCCGTTCAAACGTACGACTCAGTCGCCAGTTTCGAAAGCAACCAGTGATCGACAAACCGAACGTCACTGCTTTCCGGATCGAGGACGGAGTCTGTCACACGAACATCCGGCTCTGCCCCGGCCAACCGTATCAATTGAACAGCCTCCACGTTGTGAGCCAGATGCTCACTCGATGCCGTTCGCGAAACAGTCCACAACAGAGACTTGTTGCTCATGCTACATGCAGCCAGCCCCTCGACAACGGACTGTTGACAATCAGGACTAAACAGGACGGCACCGGCGTACCAGTCCGGCATCAGTGACAGCTGATTCAGAGCGACATCGGCCCCGGCACCGGATCCCGCGAGAAATATACGTTCACTATGAATATGGAATGCCTGCCGCAAACGCCGGATCGTAACACCCAGCAAATCACGCAGAGGTATTGTCCCGTACTCCAGCAACTCCGTATTCCATCCAAAGCTGACTCCGTCATTCAGCGCCAGATTTCCCTGAATGCCCAGTCCGCAGTAGTTTTGCCGACTGATCGCTCCGATGACGGGTTCGACCTGACCTTCATGACACCCTGAATCATGAAACCAGACGACCAGCGGATAAGCATAGTTCTCTTCGTAATGCGCCGGTACATAGATCGAGACAGGCCAGTCACTTTCTGCGGCTTCAGCCGCCGCTGCGGAACTGACCGGTTGTTCTTCCAGCAGTTCACGTAATTCCAGAGGCAATTCAGCACCGGAATCACGGGGACTGACTCCGTCGGGAAACGACTCGGGACCACGGACACGATTGAACATAGTAAAAATTCCCTCAAAGATGTCGATCAGTTTCGTGACACTGCAGCACGTCATCCCGAAACTGCTGAATCGAGTTATCGATATTCTCTAACGGGTTGGAATGAAAGCCACGTTGCCCGACATCGCTTCTTTTACGATCTCTTTCAACGGAAACAATCGACCAGGACAGGCCGTGGCACGAATGTGTCGGTGTCCGATCACTTTTTCTTTCGGGATTCTGTACTGACGCGTCAGTCTTCGAAGGAGTGAAACGACGGACGCACGCTGAGCAGCCGTCGGTGGATGTTCCTCGAAGTTTCCAATCAAACAGATTCCGATGCCATGACCATTGTGAAGCAGACTACCTGAATGAGCACCATGCAGCTGCTGCTTCCACCGAAATGTCGGCGAAATATGACCGTCCGGCATTCCACTGCCGTTACCAATCACAAAATGGTAACCAATTCCCAACCATGGCTGACCGTTGCGATCCCTTCGACTTCGATGGTCACGATGAATCGACTCAACACTTCCTCGCATAGTGGCAGAATGATGAATCACAACAAATTCCCAGGGACGCACCGGCTCTGACACAGTCCACCAAACTCTGTGAACGTGACGGTGCACAGATACGGTGTCAGCTAAAAACGGTCTCGGCTCACCGGCACCGGCGGTACCGGCTGCGACGAACAACCATGCAATCAAAGTCAAAGAAAAACACATCTGCCGGTACTCCGGCATGGAAATCAAAACAACCACGAACAGCCATTGCTCAAAGCGACTCTACCCACCCCGTAAGAGCCGGTCAATTTCTGCCAAAGCTCCACGAACCTGCGGCACGTCCCGGCAGATGGAAATGCTTTAACCCAGGCGATCCACGCAGAGATTGCGGCCGCAAACTTCGCCAGTAATGTCAATGACAGCCGCCCAGACTGCGCAGCCACACGGTTCCCGGCCAATTCATGACATTTTTTGGATTCCGGAAATAAATCTGTCAGGTCCGTCTTCACCAACACCGAGCGGTGGTTGCATCTCGCTGATATCGTGCCTGGAACCATGATGCCAAAAAGAAAAGCCGGCTGACCTCTGTAACAAAGGTCAGCCGGCTTTTTTCGTCCGCATCCATTCAGTAATCATCAACAACACTCCTCTTTCAGTAACGGGATAGAAGGAAGGCGGAACCATCGTGGTCCCACTCCATCCACAAAAAACAGACTTCAGATCATCGCAAAACCGTTTTCGGCTGAATCGCGTCAAACATTTCACTTTTGAACGAGTTTCGGTGAGGAGCCTTCTTGGTTCCACATTTTCCGGACGCTTCAGCCATTTCCTTCAATCGGCGACTTTGGGCAATCCGAACGGCTTCATCCATTGCCTGATCACCATTGCCGACTCCGTCTCCATCAGCAATACGAACATCAGGTACCACACCGCTTCCGGACATAGCCCGACCACTCGGCGCATAAAACCTGGCGGTAGTAAGTCTGAGATTGCCGTTAATGGCCTGAAGAGGAAAGTGTGTCTGAACTGTTCCTTTTCCGTATGAATTTTCTCCAACCACGACACCTCGCTTATTGTCCTGAATTGCCGCGGCGAAAATCTCACTGGCACTTGCACTGTGACCATCAATGAGCACCACCAGCGGCATGTCCCAGGTACGATTGAATGTGGCAAACTCATGCATATTGTCAGCACTCAACCGACCTTTGGTGGACACAATGGTTCCACATGGCAGAAATCGATTCGTGATGTCAACACATGTCGTCAGCAGACCACCCGGGTTTCCACGCAGGTCGAGAACCAGTGCCTTCATGCCCCTGCTGTGCAGCTGCTGCAGAGCCTGGTCGACTTCCTGCGTTGAAGTTTGAGCAAACTGGCTAAGATTCAGGTAACCAACATCCGATCCGGGGATAAGTCGGGCATCGTTCACAGTCCAGACTCGAAAACGTCGCCGGGTCAGCGTAACAGACCGACTGCTGCCGCCGGAATCATTAAGTCGAAGCCGAACCTGACTGCCTGACGGACCTTTGATCAGATCAACTGACTTCGCCATCGGTAACCCATTGATTGAACGACGATTAATGGCTGTAATCACGTCTCCTGACTTCAGGCCGGCTTCGGCCGCGGGTCCACCTCGCAATGCTCTTATCACAAGCAGTCCCCTGTTGTCCGGCTTGACTTCCACACCAATGCCCACCATTTCCGTTTCCAGTGCAGCACTGGGCCCCTGATCGGGCTCAGAAAATTCAAGCGCAGAAAATTTGTCAAGAGTGTCAACCGTGGCGTTTGTGAATTCCAAAGCCACCATTCCTGGCGTTATTCCCTGAACCTGACGGGCCTGCTGTATCACGTTCTGCATAACCTGTTCGGCATCGTTTCGATTTCGTACGTTCATTCCGTCCCAGATGCGTGAAAGAGCATCGCGAAATCCATCAACCCGAAAGGACTGTGGTGAAATCTGCATCGCCTGAGTCGCATCGGGGTTTTCCAGAACCAAAGCAAGGTTGCGCAAAGCACGTCGCACACGGAGGTCATATGAACTGGGTTCAAGGTGTCGAGTGTCCGTCTGGACAGACACCTCTCTGAACAGTCGCAGCGCCTGAGAAGAAGACAAGGTTCGAATCATTCGCACCGTTGATGGATTTTGATATCGAATCGTTATCCGTTTCGACAGAGCGTCTGCCGCATCACCCCCCTCGCGACCTGGCAACGGAGGTGTCAGTGGGGCATCTTGATCCGATCTCCGTGTTCGCCGACTCAAATCAAAACGATGGCTGCCACTGAAACTCGGGGTGACATCGCTCTGAAGACGGTCAAAGGGAGAATCAAAATCACGCGGGTGATCTTCAGGATGAAGGTAGTCGCGAAATGGAATCCGAAAACGCCTTTCGCCGAATACATTGTCGTCCCGGCGGCCCTGTTGTATCCGAAACATGTCTTCCGGAACCCGCCGATTCAGCCGACCGTCACTGCGAGACCGCTCAAATGTAGCTGGATGGAAACGAAACCGGTCAGTCTTATCTAACCACCAGTCGCCTGTTTGATCACGGTCGCGAACGAAATCCGGTTCGTGTCGCACCGGAAACCGATGTTCGGAATCGAAATATTCACGGGCCCGCAGGTAATCATGGTGGTACAGGCTGTCACCGTACTCATCCTGCCAAAGCTCCTTTGGAGATTCATAACCACAGTCGTCATGCTGAGCCAGCGCCGGTCCAACGATCACGGCGATTACGGCGATTACCTTAACGGGTATTGAGTTGAGGATGTGTTTTCGGGTCGTCATGTCCATTCCTCCTGAGAACTGATTTTGTCGTTATGAATGTTGATGGGCAGACCGTGGGAATAAGCTTTTAGGCAACGTGCGGAAACTGGTCTGACTGAACGCCGCCATAGATTCCGGGATCATTTGTGCCGGCTCCTGCAGCCTCCGGAATCCTCGTCTCCAGAAGCTCACCTCGAATCACACGCACCTCACTCGGCGCATCGATACCGAGTTTTACTGTGCCGGTGCTGGTCTTAATCACTTTGACAACAACATCATCACCAATCCGGATGGTCTGTGCCGATTTGCGTGTCAGTACGAGCATGATACGGTCCTCCTGAGTTGAAAATCATTGTGTCGACGTTAAACGCCTCCACTGAAGTTGTCATCACAATGATCCGTACAAGCGAGTGGTGTGCCAAAAATGATACTTTCGAAAAACAATGACCGACTAAAACCATAAACTACTGTCAACACTATACTTATAATACACCACCGATCATAAAAACACGGGTAGGCTTTACCGATACCACAGATTCAGCTACGAAACTTTTGCAATCAGCTGTTCGTGACCAACAATTTCATTGTCATTTTGACAATACCATCGCTGCACAGAAGACACGTTTAACGCCTGTCACGCAACAACACTGCAATGTTGGGATAAACCCCGTTCCCGCATAAGACGCCGCGAGGTCATCGGGGCGTCGAGCGACGGTGTCCCTGATGCGAATCGTTTCGCACCTCAGGCATGGGGGCGCCCTAGGATCACTGATGCTGTGGTTGCGTCGGCATGAGGCTGGTCAACGTCACAATGCCTCAACGCGATAAAGATGGCCAAGTAATGGTCCTACAACCGTCAGTCAGGCCACGACCAGTACCCCGAAACAAGTTGCGAGGACGTTCTGCAACCACCGACGAGAAGGGGCGGACACTTTCAAATGCACCCCGAACAAGTGTGATTGCTATCCCGCTCGACCGGATGCGTGGGGGTGGGCAAGCTCATATGTTTCGCGCAGCCGTCGCGTACTCACGTGCGTATAGATTTGAGTCGTCGTCAGACTCTTATGCCCCAGAAGTTCCTGAACGCTTCTCAAATCTGCGCCGCCATCCAGGAGGTGTGTCGCAAAACTGTGACGCAGTGTATGAGGCGATGTCTGAGCAGAAAGTCCGGCGATGGTGATGTACTTGTCGAGCATTCGCCCGATACTGCGCGTTGTCAGGCGTCGCCCGAATCGGTTCAAAAAGATGGCCGCCGTCTGATCCGGGCTGCCATTCGGATCCGGCTCCCGCACCTCTACCCAGCGATCGAGGGCACGAGTCGCATAACTGCCAACCGGCGCGATTCGTTCTTTTCGGCCTTTTCCGAGCACTTTCATAACACCCGAACTGCGATCCCAGTTCTCCGTATTCAGCGAGACAACTTCAGCGACACGCAGTCCGGCGGAATACATGGTTTCCAGGATGGCTCGATCACGCAATCCATCCTTTTGTGTCGCCGGTGGAGCCGACAGTAATTGCCCCACCTCATCCGTCGTTAAAAAATGCGGCAGTCTGACCCCGGCCCGCGGTGTCCGCAGCGGCTTAGCGGGATTGGAATCACACAACCCCTCACGTTTACAAAAACTAAAAAAACTGCGCAGACAGGCCAGGCGTCTTGCGATAGTCGTACGTGCATAACCGCATTCGTGGAGATACGATGCATAGCTCCGCAATTGGGTAACATCTGCTTCCCGGGGTTCGGGGATATTACCGGACTGCTCTTCGTAGAATTCAATCAGGTGGCCCAGATCATCTGCGTAGGATTTGATCGTCAGGCCCGAAGCATTGCGTTCAACCCGCAGATAATTAAGAAATCGACTAACGGCATCATGCATATCGAGCTGTTCCTGAATCAAAGCCTTCAGCAACATTCGCAAAACGCTCGAAGACGGCGTTGCGAGTGATCCTGGCCGGCATCGCACAGTGTGCGGTTATGCCGCGTTCCACGAATCACCGGTATTTAGCTCTCTTTCTTCGGCCATTTTGCGCACACGCTGTGACAACATGGCAGCATCCCACCAGCTGAACTCCAGCTCCGGATCACTTGCCGAAGCACTCAGTCGACTCAACACTTCCTCAACGCTGTTATCGTCGTACAGAAACACATAACGATGTTCATCTCTGACCAGTAACAAAACATTCATCGACGTCGTCATGCATTCCTCCCATTCGGCAGTTTTTGCCAACGCGCTACCTGGTGTTCAGGAAGATTATCGGACGTTACTTCGCGTATCGATCACGAAAGCAGAGCGTTGCCGTCAAAGCTTGACTGCGCCAACCACTCGGAACGAATCCGGCGGAATCATCTCCGACTCAGCCGGTGATTTGAAATTCCTTACGCAGTGCTTCACTTCCGCGCCGGGCCTCATCCGGTGTTACCAGAATGCTCACCTTGATTTCGCTGGTATTCACCAGCTGCACATTAATGTGCTCCTGCGCAAGAATTCGAAAGACCCTGGCTGCAACGTCTGCATGGCTGCGGAGTCCAATACCGGCAACAGACAGCTTACCGACCTTAGGTTCACACGAAATTTTCACGGTATTGTTCTGACGAAGTGACTCCTTCAACAGTGAAGTCGTCCTCTCCGCATCCGCCGCCGGAACAGTGATGGAAATAGTCGCATTCCCGGCATCACTGGCGTTCTGAATAATCATGTCGACAAGAACGCCTCCGTCGGCCACAGCCCGGAGCACTCGTGCGGCGGTGCCGGGGTCGTCGGGCAGTCCGTTCACTGTAACTCGGGCCTGAAGAGTGTCGGTCACGACATCGCTGACAACGATGTCTTCCATACCGCTCAAATTTTCCACGATTTCTTCATCGCGCGGAGCTCTTCGTTTTCCTGAATCGAAATGAACGGCATGCACAGCCGAAGACACAGGAATCTTCTGATTCAGTCCAAAACCTGCATGAACGGCGTTGACCGCCGCATCACAAACTTTTCGATCAATCAACACCGAAATTTTGATTTCACTGGTTGTGACCATCTCAATATTGATGTCGTTATCGGCCAGAATCCGAAACATTTCGGCAGCGACACCGTGACGCGTCTGCATCCCGTGCCCGACCACCGAAACTTTGGCCAGCTGATTGAATTGTGATACAGATCCGGCACCAATCTCATTGACAGCTTCCTGAGCTACTGCAACGGACGCTGCCAGGTCAACTTCCGCCACCGTAAAAGAAAGACTGGCCGAACGAGCCTGTCCTACATTTTGAATGACCATGTCCACAGGAATACCGGCGGAAGACAGTCGTGAAAAAATCTGGTCCATCACTCCCGGCCGGTCCGGTAACCCGGTAAGACCAACTCGTGCTTCGTTGCGTACAAAAGCAATACCCGTGACCACGCGATCGGAATCGGACGGATCCGGTGTGATCATGGTGCCGGGACCGTCGGTATACGAAGGACCAACTCGCAGCGGAACACCATATTTTCGCGCAAACTCAATTGAGCGCGAGTGCATGACCCCGGCACCCATACTGGCGAGTTCCAGCATTTCATCACAGGAGACCTGATGAATGAGCGTGGCATCCGCAACGACACGCGGGTCCGTTGTAAACACTCCTTCCACATCCGTATAGATGTCACAACGTTCGGCATTCAATACCGCAGCCAGTGCAGTCGCACTGGTATCGCTCCCGCCACGCCCCAATGTGGTGATGTTAAATTCTGAATCGACCCCCTGGAATCCGGCAGCGATCACAATTTGACCAGCATTCAGGGCATTCTTGATGCGTTCCGTTGAGATTCGGACAATTCGCGCGCGAGTATGTGACTCATCTGTGAGGACTCCAATCTGAGCGCCTGTCAGACTGATCGCAGCTTCCCCAAGTTCATGAATCGCCATGGCCATCAGAGCCGCCGATTCCTGTTCACCAGTCGCCAGCAGCATATCCATCTCACGAGGACCGGGCGTATCGGTGATCTCTCCGGCCAGCTGCACAAGCTCGTCAGTCTTGCGACCGCGAGCACTCACTACCATCACCACCTGATGACCGGCGCGCTTGGTAGAAACGGCACGTTCAGCTGCCCTGCGAATGCGATCAGCACTGGCTACGCTGGTGCCTCCAAATTTCTGAACGACAATCGACACGATAATTCCGAAAACAGAGTGGGGGTCGCGTTACCGCCCCGTATGAATTCATTTAGCCGGCAACGCCCGCTTCCCGTAAAATCGGACACGAACACTAACGCGAAAACGCGCCGGAGCAGTCCGGGACGGAATCGCTGACAGGGTCGCGCAGAACTCCACAGGCGGCGGGAGTCAAATGATGCAGAACAACCAAAGACCTCTCCCCAGACTGACAGTCTGAAATCCGGTTGACACCCAAGTCAGAAAAAAGGTGGGCACCCACCGCCCGGGTCATGTGATCCGAACATGGTCGGCATAACAGTCGGCCGGAACGTCCAGGTTCCCTGCAGGGTTCAAACTGTAGGGTCAACTCTTTTCAGAATTAGCCAGTCTGGAAGAGGTCTGATTCGGTTGATTCATTTTCAACAGCACAGATAACGAGCGCAAAAAACACGGCTCATCCTGTGCGTTGGCAGCTTAGCTCCGTTCCAGGATCCCCACAAGGAGGACATTGGCCGAACTGAGGAATCTGACCATGGATCTTTATTTTCCTGAATCCGCCCGGATTTCACTGGCAATTTCTGCGGACAGTCGACCCCGTTCTGCTGTTTTCGATCCAGACTCCGAACCTGTTGATAAGGAAGAGCACTGTCGGAGGGACCGACGTCATAAAAAAAAGAAAATCTGAATGCGTGTCACGTCCCCAGATTTCCCGGCAGTGATGCTGTTGCGGCACCAGTCACAATCTGACCTCCCCCGGAATAACAGATGCTGAAACAGAAGACGTCCACTGAATTCAAACGGCCCGGAACCTCGCTGCAGGAATGGATCACTCGGGTCGCGGAGATCACGAACCTCGGCCGGCGTCTGACTCTCATCGCAGGTCCATTTCGCCCCCTGCACAGTCCCGACTGTAGAAGAATCGAACAACACCGGAATTTCTCAGAGTGCACTGAAAAAACCGGCTTGACTTTAGTTCCGGATTCCACGAAATCATAAGTATGGTGCGATTTCGTCAGATTTGCTTACGGTGAATCTGTTTCACCGGATTGAATTGAAAGTTCGTTTCAGGATCTGCTGATGGATGCAAACATTGTGCTCCTGCCCGGAGACGGAATTGGGCCGGAAATCGTTACACAGGCTCGCCGGATTCTGGATGCAATCGGGCAGTCATTTGGACATCAGTTTGTCATGTCTGAACACTCGATCGGTGGCAACGCCATCGATGAGTTTGGCGACCCGCTGCCACAATCTTCGCTTGATGCATGCCGATCCTCCGATGCCATTCTGCTCGGCGCCGTCGGTGGACCGAAATGGGATGACCCAACTGCCAAAACACGGCCGGAAATCGGTCTGCTAAGACTTCGGCAGGAACTGGGACTGTTTGCCAACCTGCGTCCGATCCGTACATTCGACGAACTACTTGATTCCTCGCCCCTTAAACGCGAAGTGATTGCCGGGACCGACATACTGTTTTTCCGGGAACTCACCGGAGGTATCTATTTTGGCGATTCCGGACGCCGATCACATGAAAGTGGCGAAGCTGCCTACAACGAGATGGTCTATTCCACAGGAGAAGTGGAACGCATCGTTCGACTGGCGGCACACGCCGCAGGAGAACGACAAGGCAAACTGACGTCTGTGGACAAGGCCAATGTACTGGAAACATCCCGGCTTTGGCGTCAGGTGGCCGAACGTATTGTCAAAGATGAGTTCCCGGACCTGAAATATGATGTGGTGCTGGTGGATGCCATGGCAATGCATCTGATTTCCCGACCGAATGATTTTGATGTTGTAGTCACTGGCAACATGTTCGGCGACATCCTCACAGATGAAGCGTCAATGTTGCCAGGATCACTGGGACTTCTGCCTTCAGCATCGATTGGAAGCAGCGGTCCAGGACTGTACGAACCAATTCACGGATCCGCTCCGGACATTGCGGGACGGAACCTTGCCAATCCACTGGCAACCTTACTGGCAACGGCCATGCTGTTCCGACACTCGCTGGGCCTCTCCGCCGAAGCGGAGGCCGTCGAAGCAGCCGTTGATCGCGTACTAAAACAGGGACTTCGCACTCGGGATATCGCGACAGATAACAATAGTATCGGTACGACAGAAATGGGCGATGCTGTTTTACAGGCCCTGGAGTGAGTGCTCGAGGTACCGTCGCTCAAAGAAAATCAACGACGACAGTGTCCGCAACAAATCGACCTTCGGTGGTGAACCGCAGCCAGGTGTCCGGTTCGTCTACATCGTTTATTCCGGAAACCTGCTCCAGAAGTCCTGCTGTCAGGTGTCGCTCCAGAGCTTCCGGAGCCAAGCTGCTCACACTATAGCCAAATCTGTTCCGAAATTGACCCTGAGGGATTCCCTGATTGCGTCGCAGTCCCAGCATTACAGCCTCGCGCGCCCGGTCAATCGCACACAATCTTTCGTATTCCTGCAGAACAGGCTCGTTTCTGAGCCAGCTCCTGATCCACCCGGTCACATTCCGGGCGTTGGTACTTCGCGTCCCGTTGACATAGCGAGCGGCGCCAGGGCCGAACGCAAAGTACTCAGAAGCATCCCAGTAAACTTCATTATGCCGACAGCGGGCGTCCGGATGTGCGTGATTCGAGATTTCATACTGCTCCAGACCGGCATCGGCCAGCACTGACATCGCGTCTGCGTACTGCAGACGCTCACATTCATTGGAGACCAACGAGAATTTCTCCTGTAAACGACGACGGTAGAAGTCTGTTCCTTTCTCAAACGTCAGTCCATAAGTCGACACGTGTCTCACCGGTAAAGCTGTTGCTGTGGCAAGTGATTGACGCCAAACATGCTCACTTTGACCAGGCACGCCGAATATCAGATCGAGGGATATGTTTGGAATGATTTGCTGCGCACGAACCACGGCGGCCTGAGCCTGCTGTGCAGTGTGCGTTCGCTCCAGAGTCCGAAGAACGCCTGTATCAAACGACTGAACCCCCAGGCTGAGACGATTGACTCCACCGCTGCCCAGAACGTCAAGCTGATGGCTGCTCAGACCGTCCGGATTGGCTTCAAATGTGTACTCACCGTCACAAGTCAGTTCGAAGTGTGCCGAGATCAGCCCCATCAACTGTTCGATTTGATCCGGTGCCAGGTGCGTCGGAGTGCCGCCACCCACGAAAATCGAATCAACAGCACAGACTTCGTTCAGCTGATCCAGCTCATTCGACAGTGCATTCAGATAATCGACGATCAAATCATCGCGGTCAGCCACCAGTGTAAAATCGCAGTAACCACAACGATGACTGCAGAACGGAACATGCACGTACACCGACCTTGGACGTTCCGCAGTCTTCGGCAACTCATAAACCGACCGACTGTGTCTCCACGATTCGTCTTCTCGAACCGGCTTCACCAGGAATATCCCTGCTGGACATTGTTTCGGACACGCGGAACTTGTGTGAATCTACTGACAGACACTCCCCGGACCGAGCAACCCCTAATCAAAAAACTCGCCCCACACACCGGGTTACCGCAAACAAAACCACTCGACAACTCAATTACCCCGCAACGAAATACGCCTATTCTCCCAGACCCGCCCAAACAAACACCCGCAACCAACAGGACAGCCGGAACGCCCGATGGTGTTAACTCCCTTAAATATTTCCCACCTGTTGGAACACAACAATCTGCGGTCCTGTAACAACATTTAACACAAATATTTCGGCAGAAACTGCTGATTTTACAGAACGAATTGCGAAGGAGACGGGTCAAACAGCGTAGTAAAGTTATCGGAAGCAGAAATTTGAAGTGGAACGACCCCGAAGTTGCCTTCGAAATTTTTTCTGCCGGATCTTAGGGTGAATTTTTTATCCGCCGGAACATCGTAATTGGGCTGCAGCGGCGCCCCCCCGATGGAGTGACTGACCTTTTGTTAGGAGGTGTGCGATGCTGGTGCTAAGTCGTAAGACAGGTGAATCAATTCAGATCTCCGACAATGTTTCTGTAACTGTTTCGCATGTCAGAGCAGGTCGCGTTCGGCTGTCAATCGACGCTCCTCAAACGATCCGAATCGTGCGAAAAGAACTGCTTGCTGATGACAAAGAAACCTTTAAAGAAGGTACAGTCGCTGACGCCTGAACAGTTGAGTGCAACTGCTGCCACGGATCATGAACGCAGACTAAATTCATAGTTTTGGCCGGATGCGCTGCATCAGTGTATCAACCACCTCGCCGATGGACATGTCCGAAGTATCAATCACCTGCGCATCGCTGGCTGGTTTCATCGGTGCGTAATCCCGATTTTCATCGCGATGATCTCGCCACCGCAGTTGATCCTTGACCGTCTGCAGTGACAGTGAGGAGCCACGAGCCGTCATCTCCTGATGTCTTCGGCGAGCCCGAGTCAGAAGACTGGCAGTCACAAAGAATTTGTGATCGGCCTGAGGAAACACAACGGTTCCCTGGTCTCTGCCTTCGGTCACCAGATCACCAGCCACAGCGATCTGCTGCTGCAGTTCCACCAGTCGCATTCGAACGTCCGGATTAGCAGCAACAATTGACGCCACGGCCGTGACATTAGCGCTACGAATTTCCTCGGTCACACAGAATCCATTGAGGTAAATGTCTTCGTGACGAAATTCAATGCAGGCAGATTGAGCAATTCGACTTACCTCATCGACTTCATTTTCATCAAACTCTGACTGAACGACGGCAAACGCGATGGCACGATACATCGCCCCTGTATCCAGATAACGAATACTCAGACGTTCAGCCAGTAATCGGGCGACTGTACTTTTTCCTGAGCCTGCAGGCCCGTCTATGGCAACAATCATCGTCCCGCTGACTCCTCGTTCGGTCTCACCCTGAAGGCATGATTGACGTTCGCCTCAGGACAGGTCGGGTCCCACTATGTCCCGGACGGAAACTTCGCACCCGAGATCTCCCTTCATACCCTTCTGATCAAAAACTCAACTGAACTTCCTTCAACTCAAAAGGTGAAAACGTCATCACGACTTCGCAATCGAGTATGTCCAGTTGCTCTACCAGGGCGCCCGTAGCCTTCCGCACACACGCTGACTCAGGTTGTCGGGCCGTCTGCAGCCGACATCTCGATGAACGTCCTTCTGATTCCTGAAGTACGACGACCACCGATCTTCCATCAGCCCGAATTCTGGCAACCTGAATATTTTTCGCAGAACAGGCTAGAACCCAGCCGGTGGAAGAGGTGACGCTCTCAACCGAATTAGAAAGCACGGGCTGCAGCACATCGGTCACCGACCGATGAGGAAACTGCTGATCAAATTCGAGTGTGAACCGGAATCCGTCCTCAGGAACAGGCTGTCCCTCCACAATCAGGATGCTGTCAAGCATTCGCGGGCCGGACCTCCGGTGATAGGGGCGACCATGCGGAATGATTAGAAGTCTGTGGTCGAAGTCGGCTATTTCGATATAGTCAGGAGATTCAAATCGCTCACCCTGAAATCCACAAACCTGCCCGAGCAGACTTCGGGACACAGAGGCGGCTTCGTTGTCCCAGGCAAACCGACACGCCAAGTAAGCCATCCAAGGATTGCCTGTCACCGGTGGTTCAGCCACTGATTCGGGAATGATGCAGATCTCAATCCTCGGAACCGTTCGTTCCACACGGGTGATCTGACGAAAACGAAAAAGGATCCGTTCGTCTGACACGTCACGAATCACGCAGTGTGACTCGATAGCCCCGTACCACGGACCGTTGCTGATCACTGTCATTTTTTCGCAAATTGTTCGGGCGTATTGGCTCGTGATTTGATCAGTCGCCTGTGTTTCCGGAATAGTCTTCGCAGATTCATAGCGAAACGCTACCAACTGGCTGACTCGGTTGGCCCGCTGTCCATGAAACCGCACATCTGCAATTCCCCCGCTGGCAGAACTTAATATCGCCTCAAAATACTGATTGCGCAGCATTCCGTTTTCAGCCAGAGGCCGTCCGGTGGCCTTCTGGATGCCAACGCCGGCTGAACGTGTCCCTGCTTCAGCAAGCTGGACAAATCCCCCGGCAGGGACTTTAACCCGGAGAAAGACTTCATGGCCCTGCCGGTATGCCGCCAGAATACTGTCCGACGCTTCCGGCAGTCTTTTCTCCGGTGGCCAGCGGGTTGTCGTCTCCCGACCGAAAGCCAGCGGATTAACAATCACCTGACCTGCAGCATCACCAGAAGGAAGGAGAGCCCCAAACTGATCCAGTTGATTCCCAAGATGCCGCTGAATTCGATCGCCGATCTGCTCTGTGTGCCTGCGTTGCAGGTCCGGCTCACCGGGAGTTTCCCCGGTCAAACGAACATATTCAGCTTCCTGCAGTTCAGACTCCAGTTCCGCCACGACCGCACAGCCTTCTGACTCCGGTTTCAGAATCCGGTTCAGTGCCTGTAGGAATGCCAGCTGCTCGAGCTGATGTCTTCGGCAGTGGAGTTCAGCCGGGCCGGTGACGGGTGGTTCAGTCTTCAGAACAGACGACTGGACCAGATGGGGCCCCAGATATTCACCAGCAGCAAAACGCACAGGATCCCCGGTACCATCCATCTGTTCCTGCAGTTCTTCGAAGGTCACAAACCGACCGAGCACAGGGCAGTGCTCGTGAATACGCTGAAGATCTCTGAACCACGGCATTTGGGATTCGGGCAGTCGAGCAAGAAGCACGACTGCAGGAGAATCATACTGCATGGCCTCGGCAAGACGTTCGGGCAGTCGCAGAAACGAAGACGCACTATCGATCGCAACAGGAAGACGAGACGACGACTTAATGGAAACCGAACCGGAATCCTGCCAGTAAAATGTGTTCTGTTCCCTCTCCGGATAAATTCCGTCATCCAGAGCAAGATGCAATGCGAAATCATAATCAAACAGTCGCAGCAACCCCGGAAGGGAATGATGCAGACCGTATCGTCGCTGCCCCCAGATCCTGCCAGACTGAGCATCAGCGGTTCCCGTCTGCTGAAGTTCTCCGTACGCTGCAGAAAAGGAGCTCAGGCTGGACCGAAGTTCGTGTCGACCGCCACTCACGAGACAACAGGTTCCAACCGAGGCTGCATCAGTAACTGCCTGGTAGATTTCCAAATGGTTTTGCCTGAGATCGCTCAACTCCGCACCGGAAATCAATAGATTCAGACGTTCCGTATCTTTAACTAAAGCCAACAATTGTTGTTCATCGCCAGGCGCGGCATTCAGACAAATGTCCAGCAGACAGCTTTCCACGGGAAAGAGCTGTTCGCGGGTTTCCAGAATGCATTCAAATCCGGAAAGCAGCGATCGCTGTGCGTCTTCTGTACAGCCATCGTTCGCGGCAGCCGCAGCATCGTGGACAGCTGACGAAAGGCGTATTTCATCGGGATCAATGTAGTGATGCATCCGACGACTTAGGGCCATCACCAGATACCACGACAGCCCGAGCGCCAGAAAATCGTTAACAAGCGTTAATTCGGCAAGACTGTCATCAGAACTGATCAACTCCCGTTCGATCGCATCCAGCCAGTCTCCACGTTCCGTCAGACTGTGCAGGACACAGCAATTCGCAGTCTCCAGCTGCATCTGCCACTCATGGCCCAGCCACTCCCCGCTGCACTCCGGCACCATCAGAATCTGTCCCGAATCCATGATTTCAGAGAGATCGGCGTAGCGAAACTGCGGCACCCCTTCGGCTGCCCCAATGACTGCGGGATGCCAGGCACAGGCAATTGCGTTAAGCAGACCCGTTGCTTTTTCTTCCGAAAGATCGGTCGGAATGTCTTCAACGGAATAGCCAGGGATGAGCACGGATATTCCGCTAAATCGGCGCACTGATGTCATTGCCTAAACCCTCGCCATCCCGACCACGCGTCAGAGCCGTGTTGACGGTGAAAATGCTGTTGGTACAAGGACTCGCGAATCGATATCGATTACCGGCATCCGTAAGAACTGAAACATGCGAGATTCCGGCCAGGTGTTCAGGAACACAGGCTCATGTAGAAAACCAAGACTTCACCCACACCAGTTGCTGACGGATCAGCTCACACGAAGCACAATCTGATCCTCTTTTTACGAATTGTCTGTTTTTGCGGAACTCTCACCAAAAGAGAATCGTCCAAATCTTCAATATCGACAAACACAAACTGAAGATTACCGCCAAGATAGTTTTTCCGCCGGAAAATGATGGAGCCGTGGACAGCTTCAGGAATATTGAAGCTTGCATAAACCATGCGAATGGTTGACGATACGAAAAATTCTCGCAATTTGGAAACCGATGTCGGTAACGCTGGAGGCAATTGACTCCACGTTACTTCCAGCACCCCAGCATCCCGTGTTTCTGATCAGGAATATAACGGTGTTGTTGAACATGCCGAAATCTACCATTGTGCGGATCCGGACAATAAAGGTTTCGCTGGTTAAAATTCAGATTTGAACGTTGTGTGTATTCAGGTCAGTATGGGTAAATAAACCAAAGACTGGCAACGGAAAGTTGGAATGGCAGCATCAATACAGAATGCATGGGGAATCGAAATTGGTCAGGCGGCTCTCAAAGCGATCCGACTGAGGGCAGAAGACAATGGCCAGTCGGTTCGTGCGACTGCGTTTGATTATATCCCGCATCCCAAGATCCTCAGTCAGCCGGATGCAGTCCCGGTTGAACTGATTGAGCAGTCGGTCGCGACATTCCTGGAACGAAACGATTTGGGCGACGATGCTGTCGGAATCAGTGTACCCGGTCACACGTCTTTGGCAAAATTCATCAAGTTGCCGCCGGTGGAACCGGGAAAGATTGCCGAAATCGTCCAATACGAAGCCCGGCAGCAGATTCCTTTCACCCTGGAAGAAGTCGTTTGGGACTTTCAGACGATTGGCGGCGGAGTGGAAGAAAGTGGCTTCATGCTGGAAGCAGAAGTCGGTTTGTTTGCAATGAAACGCGAATTGATCTTCGAATCTATGCGCCCGCTGGCAGACAAAGGCGAAGAAATCGAAGTGGTCCAGATTGCTCCGCTGGCTTTGTATAACTATCTGTCGTACGACGTCTTATCGTATCGAAAAAACGAACAAACACCGGAGCCACCGGACGCGGAAGACTATTACATTGTCCTGGATATGGGAGCCGACAACACCACACTGCTGGTGTCAAACGGTCGAAGCATCTGGATCCGCAATGTTCCCATTGGGGGTAACCATTTCACACGTGCGCTTACCCGTGAAATGAAGCTCACATTTGCCAAGGCCGAACATCTCAAATGCAACGCAACCAAGTCGCCGGATCCGAAAGCCGCTTTTCAGGCAATGCGTCCGGTTTTTAACGACTACGTCACTGAGATTCAGCGTTCCATCGGGTACTTCGGCAGCGTCAACCGTGCCGCAAAAATCAAGAAAGTCATTGGGGTTGGCAATGGTTTCAAGCTGGCAGGTCTGCAGAAATTCCTGCAGCAGAATCTGCAGTACGAAGTCCATCGTCTGGAACATCTCGACGGTGTAACGGGTGATGCAGTCCTGAGCGATCCGCTGTTTATGGACAATGTGATGTCGTTCGCAGTGCCATATGGTCTGGCGTTGCAGACACTGAATCATACGCGCATTCAGACGACGTTGCTGCCACCGGAAATTGTCACTGAAAGAAAGATCCGCAGCAAAAAACCGTGGGTCGTTGTCGCCGTGGCCGTGCTGCTGCTGGCGCTGGGGATATCAACAGCAGTGACTGCAAGCGTAGCACGTTCACTCAGTCCGGAACGATTCGAGACAGCGTATAAAGAAGTCGCAGACCTCAGGAACTACGTCAATCAGAACCGAATGGCATACAAAGCCCAGCAGGATGCTCATTCTGCACTGCTGAAGGAAATCGAAATCATTTCAGCACCGCTGGAAAAAAGGTCGCTGTGGACCGAACTCTACAAAGCGGTCAATGAGTGCCTGCCTCGGGATGAAGATACTGCTTTGGATGAGGTAAATGTCCAGCTGCAAAACAAAGTCCGTATTATGTCGGTTGCCACAATGCTTACGCGCGATGTGGAGGAATGGCATAAGGATCTGTCAGCGGACCCCAATCTTAAGGAAAAATTCCGAGGAGATGACGGTGAAACCGCCCCCGCCGGAGTGGGCTACATTGTCACACTCAGCGGCTACCATTTCCACAACGACCGGTCACTCAATTTTCGTGAAATCGAGGATGCGTTTCTGGAATCCACACTGGTAACAAACCTGCGGAAATGGACCATAGAGCGAGAAGGGGTTAACGTCCCGGTAGGCCAACTGGGCATCTCTCATCCGATTATTATCTGGAGTGAAACCAACCGAACAACCTTCGATCCCAATGAGCCGCTCCAAATGGGACGATCAGGAGGAATTCCGGGCGGTTCATTCGGCCGTAACAGCGGTAGAGGCGGTAGAGGCGGTTATGACGAGGACGAGGACGAGGAAGAGGAAGAGGAAGAGGAACGAGGCGGGAATTTTGGCGGATCTATCCGACAACCGTCCATTGGTCAGCCAAATGGATCTCTTCGCAGAACCGGCCCTCTGGATAGCCTTGATGACAAATCAAAGCCAATCCTGAAACTAACCAGAACTGATTTTCAACTGCAGTTCGCCTGGTTACCTGTATCAGAAGATAAACGAGTTGAACTTGATGAGGACGACACAACGGCTGCGACCCCACCAGGAGTCCGGTAATTAATTCCCGCCTGTAGCTGTGCACAATTTTCGGTCAGAGAGAAACCGCATCGATTGAGGTCTGACAATGGAAAAACTCCAACCCGTTTTAAAACAAATCTTCTGGATCTGTACTGGTTTTGTGGTTGTGATTGCAGTCAGTGGCTGGTGGATAGCAATTGGCAGCCTGGGAGAACAGATCAACAAGAATAAAACCACACTGGTGAACAACGAAAGAGATTCTAAATCCGGCAAAGACGCACCTAACGGTATATTCACGGCGGGGGCGACCGCCATCAATACCCGACACCGAAATGAATTTCTGAACGCAGAACGGGATCTGCACAATCGGCAAATTCAGCATCGGACATATCCCAAAAAACTTGCTCATGAACTTCCATCATTTGGATCTCCTATTCCGGAAACAGCCCTCAGAAACGAGTATCGAAAAGTCTACGAAGAGCATTTTGCGGAACAGCTGCGTGTTCTGGATCCGTTCATTGTTCAGGACAACCGCGGTTTGATTGATGTCACGATCCCGGAAATCACGCAGGAAAATCCGGAACAGTGGCGATACCTGGCTCCCACCGCAACCGAAATCTGGAATGCCCAGGAAGATCTGTGGCTGTTAAGGTCACTGTTCCAATCCATCGCTGCTGTTAACAGGGGGTCAGGTGCGGAACGTTTGGGTAAATCACCGATTCGTCATCTCATGTCACTTCAGCTTCGTGGTGGGTCCAGGGATCAAAGTGTAGCTGCAGAGAAGAAAAAATCTGCGGCCTCAGCCGTCCCGCAATCTATGGGAATCGCAGATTACGCGGCAATGTATGCGGAGGAGCAGGCCGCACTGGATAAAGAGAAGGCCGGCGGTCCTAAAAGAACTCGCTCGTCAGGTGGAAGACGTTTCAGAGGCACTTTTCAAACTGACCTTTTGAACGAGGAATTCGGTACTACGGCACCTATTTTCGAAGAAAGAAAGGTAACCAGACGACGATTCAAAATCCGCAACACAGATGAAGATGAAGAAGAAGCGGAAGAAGAGGGAGGGTCTCAGGTTGCCACGTCGAAAAGTCGTTACGTCGACATTAACAGCGAATACAGAACTCGAGCCTTTCTACTGCGTGTCAAAATCGATGGATCGTATCTCCCTTCGTTGCTTTCCGAACTCACCAACTCGTCGTATCCCGCTCAGATCGTACGTGTGACAGCAGTGTTTTCACCCAACTCAACGTCACCAGCACAGAACGGAATTGCTCATGCACCGGGAGCACCAGGTAGTTTTGGCAGTAGTTTAGGTACGAGACTCGGGGGTGGATTCGGTCGCGGAAGTGCGAGTATGGCAACCGGATCACCGATGGGGATGATGGGCGCACCGATGGGGATGATGGGTGCACCTACCGGGGATATTGGTGGCGGATCTCATCAGCAACTCGGTCCCACTGTCATGGCGGTAGGACCGCTTGCTCTGCTAGCAGAAAACAAACGGCTGAGCGGCCGTCTGTATAACAAAGGGCAAGAAGAACGGAATTCTGCTCTATATGATCCCGCCCTGGTGGAATTAAAAATTGCGGGCCTCCTGACACTTTACGGAACCCCGGAAGAAAACGAACGGGTCGAAGAAACGGCCGAAATGGAACGGGAAGAGGCCGAGGCCACTGCCAAATCATCTGAGACAGCTGCCTCGGAGGAGCCGAATGCCGCAGACACCGACGCGAATTCAACGGAAGAAACGATTACTTCCGAAAACACTGATACTACACAGACTTCGGCCGGGGAGGCCTCACCGGAACAACGACCTGCTGAAAAACAACTTGAGGAGGAATCTCCTCAGAAACCATAACCAACTGTTGGTATCCGGTTTAGGCAATCCTGATCAATAACTCCAATACATATCAATCACGACAATAGAGACCGGACGAGTTTTGTCGCATATCAAAACCACCAATCGGAATTTGCGATGTGGACTTTCTGCTTCGACAATCAGCTCGTGTGAACCTGGCTCAGTGAATTGATGTAACCAAATCAACCAGACTTACATAATTGCTAAGGTGCACCAGGGCTAGTTTGCGTCGTGCGGACATAACTTTCTGAAGTTAACCACTCGGCTGGCAGGCAGGTTCCTAAAGGTCCGCTGGTAAGTGATACACCGATCGAGATCTGCGGGCAGGGCTCCGCTCATTTTCGGAATAAAAACAATGGCAACCAAATTCGACTTAAAATTATTTTTCATTAACCACAGTGAGAAAATTATAGGTGGAATCGCGGTATTGCTGGCCATGTGGTGTTTCGCACAGACATCCTGGGAGTATGCGGATGTAATGCCGGCTAAATTGATTCAACAGGCGAGTGATGTCCGCAGAGAAATTGATTTGAAAAACGTCTGGCCGGAGGACGAACAAAAAACATTCACCGAAAACATGCCGAACATCAGAAGCCTGGCAAGTGAACTCGGGAAACGTGAGGGAATTGATCACACACGGTTTAGCATGCCGGTCGTGTGGAATGAGCCGCTGATGGCAATGCGAGAAAAACGGGAAGACATTCAGGTCCTCGCTCCCACCCATCCTGAAGTTTCTTCGGTGGATATTCCTCTGGCATTTCCGCCGGATGAAGAAGACTCCGATGAATTTCCGGCTGACAATCGAAAAGACACAGGTGACGAAAAGAAGGAAATTGATTCAACAAGATTGCTTGCCGCGCAACAATTCGGAGGCAATGCCGATGCCGCGACCCCTAAAGATGTTCAACGGCCCGGTGCACCCGTCTCGGATCCGCGGGAAAGTCAAGTAGCGGACATGATGGAACGATTCGGTGTTGCTCGCGCAGATGCGGAAGCTTTGGTATATGGAGCGAATTCCCAAGACGTTCTGTCGGCATCGGCCCGTCGAAAGGTCGAATGGCGTGCAGGAATTTCAGTTCGCATGATCATCGATCTGCAGGAGCAGCGCAGAAGAGTAATGGACGCGTTGCACGTCACAGGAAACTATGACGAAATTCAGCGATACGTCGATTATCAGCAGATGCATATCGAGCGAATGCAGCACCGAGATGGTGAATGGAGTGGCTGGGAAGAAGTGAGGCTGGAGGATGTTGGTGAGATACTGTCTGACTCACTCGGTCAGGACATCGATATCGTCAGTCCGGTGGTAACTAACCCGGAACTCACCATGCCTCTTCCACGCCGGGCCACCGGAACATGGCAGGATAATGAAGCAGCGCACAGTATGATCACAGATTTCGAACTCAGTCCTGAAGAACAGGAAATGCAGAATCGTATTGACGAAATTCTGGCGGATGAAGCCAGGAAGGCTGAACAGATTGCCCCTCCGCAGCGAAAAAGAAAGAAAGGTTTCCTGCCGAGTTACAGGTCTCGGGAACACTTGGGTATTCAGGCAAGAAACAACTATGCCACACCTGGCGAATTTCAGGCCGGGGCCATGGAGCAGATGCAACAGTTCTACAACCGTAGTGGTCAAACTTTTGATGACACGAGCCAGGCACTTTTCAAGAAACAATTTGAAGCGACGGCGACAGCAGACTACCGGCTGTTCCTGGTCAGATTCATAGATTTCACTGCACAGAGAGGCTTTGCTTATCGTTATCGTGTGCGGCTCGAGATGTATAATCCAAACTTCGAACAGATTGCGGATGATTTGGTGTCACCGGAGTCTGCTGAACAGGAAACCATTATGTCGGAATGGAGCGAAGCGACAGAGCCTGTTCACGTACCAATGAGGTATCGCAATTACGCACGAAAAGTAAAGGCAACACGAAATGGTCAGCACTCGGTTGATTTCGGCGTTTATTACGAAGATGACGGCGTGCTGCCCGTTATGGGCTCACTTTCCGTTGACGTCGGAATGCCGGTTGCCGGCCATGAACGCACAGAGCGAGTTGACCTTGAACAACAAGTCCTGGAAGGTGGCGAAGTCGAATTCGCTACCGGTGAATTGCTGTGTGGCGTACTTCCGCGTGTCCGACTAAATCCGCGAGATCACGAAGATCTGCAGGGAATTTTGAGGAAACTGGGCAGACAGCAGCCAGTCGCTCCTCTGGTTAGTCTGGTGGATGCTCGTGGTGACATCGTACTGCGTTATGCCGTCGAAAACTCTCACTGGACCGACAGGGAGCTGGTTGACGCGATCATCATGAATTTTGCGAGTTGGCGTCCCGAAGCGTCCGGTGGACGGGACGGGCTGGATCTTCTCGATGACGACGACGACGAAGAAGAAGAAGAGGACTCCGGTTACGCCGCCGGCAGAGGCCGTGGGCGTGGTCTGGGGATGCGTGAAGGCAGCGCACTCGGATCCCGCAGCGGACGACCGCGTCGCAGAAACACAGGGAATCGTTCCCGGTAATTAACGTCCAAATCCAAGAACACGCATCCAGCGCCGTCCTGAACGTCGTGAGTCAGCGTAATTCGGTGAACCCTCGAGTGTGCCGTCACTGTTAATTGTATAGCCCAGTTGCCGTGCTGTGTGCTCAACAGTGGACCTTGTATCTTCCACTGCAGTCATCTGACGGGCCAGACGGGCCCGTTCCAGTGAAAGTTCCAGTTCGGTCAGCCGCAGATTCTCGTCAACACGTAAGAGACACTGTGACGCGTGATCCTGCAGATCCTGAGGAAGGTATTCCGACATTTCCCGAATCTGTTCCGTAGACATCGCGGTCAGTGGCTGTAGTCTTTGCCGAAGTCTCGTCGACAGCCGGCGCAGAAGGTCCTCCCTTTCAAGGAAAGCCAAACGCAGATCGTGATCTTCTATGGTGTCACAGTTGAACGGTTCCGGCATCTCGAACTCCACAGTGACAGTTGACTCGTCTGCCATTTCGGGTTTCGGTGTCGCCAACTCTTCGCGTCTCGGTCCGTTTTCATTTTCCACACAGCCGTTCGAATCATCATCAGATGAATTAAGCATCGCCGCGCGGATCGCAGCCCATGACTCATCGATTGAACCATTACCGGTTTCCGGGCATAACGATTTTGAACAAGTCAGGTCATCCGGAGTGTTTATACCAGATACGTTCTCAACCGTTTTCGTTTCCCCGGCAGCAGTAAACGTCCGGCGGCCCCTGGAAACGGCCGCATCTATCGCGTTTGCCATCTCTGACGTCAGACGCAATTCAACCTGTCGGAGTTCCTGAGTCAGCTCAATCAGGGAAGCTGTCTGACGTTCAAGGGCCAGCTCAATGCCCGATTCCGTTCCGGTGCCGGAAACCGCCATTGTCCCGGCATCCGGACACTGGTTTGCGGCAAACCCGTCTCCAATACCGGTAGCAGTGGATTCAATCGTCTGCAGAGTTTTCAGGAGATCCGTACTATTCTCAGGATCGTTCCGCAGGTCACTGAGTGCTGAAGAAACGGACGGACCGATTGTGTTCGTCATTTCAGGTTGATCCGTGTTCACGTTCTGTCATTATCTTCGGATGCTTCAGACTGACAGTCAGATATCTGACAGCATCGGAACTATACCGACCGGTCGGAGTGTTAAAGAATCTTTACAGTCAATCGACACGAGTAACGGATCCTGTAGGGATTCCGGTTCCAACACCCCCTGACGGCACACTATCCTAGCTCGTCGCACTTTGCCAAAATTGCGACATGTCTTAACATCCGGCAGAGATCCAATTTCGACCACCAGTTGACGCCTTTGGTGAGCACTGTACGGTTCAGTCTCACGATACCGAATATGTCGGTCAGTCTGCTTGTCCAGCTGCAGTTGGGTATGTTCGTGGCTGTTTCCACATTACTTTTGAAGTGCAACGCATTTCCTGCCGGAGAACTTGAACTGCTCCCGGAACATCTTCCGGTGATTCTCGGACGCAGTCATTCAGCCGACATCACAATTGCGGACGGCCGACTGAGTCGATTTCATGCAAAAATTCAACTGAATTCAGCCGGGCAGTTCGAACTTGTCGATCTGGATTCCACGAATCTCTCTATCGTCAATGCACAGGAGGTGACCTGTTATGTCCTCAGACACAGGGATCAAATCCTGCTCGGTGACACTGAATTTGAGGTAGAGGTTCGGCTTCCTCGATTCGATCCGCATGATCAGACCACCAAAGATCTGCCTCGGATGGAGTGAACTGTCGGTCCGGTCCCCGCAGTCAGCCCGGTTCCATACGGTTCCCGACGAGAAATATTCGCACTTTACGGGGCGAATCCGTCAACTCAGATGCTCTCGTCCTCTTCTTCAGTAGCGGACGGAGCCAGAATCCAGATCTCACCCCAATCCACAAACTGTTCCGCGCGATATCTCTCGTGACGAATAAGTTCAAGAATCGCCTGAAAGATCCCAACGATGCGAACCTGGTTTTTTTCACCGTCAAAGAACGAACTGAATTCGGCACGTTTCTCCAGCTGAAGACGACGTCGAATCCGATCCTGATGGACGGAAAGTGGGGTTTCGTCCATTCGAATCGTGGTTTGTTCCGCGATCTCCGGTATCCGTACAATTCTTGTCAGAGCACTGACCAGGTCCCAGATCTCAACACCCCTTACTCGATCCGGAATTGATTTTCCAGCCCTTTCGGGTCGGTCGTCAGTGAGACGCGGGTATCGTTCGAGCCATTCGGAAGCACGCTGCTCCAACTGTATCGCTGCCTGCTTAAAACGCCTGTATTCCATCAGACGCTGAATAAGTTCGTTACTGCCCAGATCTTCGACAGCATCCGCATCAACTAGGTCCGGCTGCTCCGGAAGCACTTCCCGACTCTTAATTTCCAGCAACGTTGAAGCCACAACAATGAAGTCACCGATCAGGTCAAGATCCAGCAGTTCCAGGACCTCAAGATGCTGATTGAATTCACTTGTGATCCGTGCCAGAGAAACATCGCAGACGTCCAGTTCATGTCGGCGCACAAGATACAGCAACAGATCCAGAGGACCGCCAAAATAACCAAGATCAATTCGGTATTCCGCGAGCGTCATAGCGCAGGTTTTCTGCGAACGGTGAAGAATGACAGGAACACGTCATCAAAATTTCATTCGACCTGTTGAGACAATCAGGCTCAGCCGAACCTCCAACGAACTGCAGTTCGCCCCAAATTCGGAAGGAAGAGTATTGTCAGGTCACCGGCATCGCCGTGCAGGTCTGGTTTCGGCAAAGACTGCCGCTCGACAGAACGGCACCGGATTTATCCGCTGAGCCGAACGTCGAAGAAAAACCCGACCAACTGCCGTCATACGGCTCCGGATCTGTGACCTTCATCATCAATCGACAAAGTGTTCACTCTTACGACGCGTCCCGTGCACCCAAACGAATCCGGTACATTTGTTGACGACGATAAAATTCATCACACAATTGATGAATGTCGCAGGCCACAGATTCCGCAGCAACTACCGTCCCACAGTAAAGGGTGACAAACGCGGTCTTTATTCAGAGGACACGCATTTTTGTGAACTGCGTACCGGAACAAACACACTTGTCCATACACTGATCAGCGTGATACAGGAAATCCATGCACCGAAATACACAGTAGAGGAATCAAATTGCCATTGCAGTGAATGAGTCCCCTTATTCATCCGGACCGAACGCGTCAGCTCATCGCCCGGAAGTTCCTCAGCCGGTTGTCCGTCGATTTGTACGGTCCATCCGGGGTACATCAATTCTTTGAAGTGCAGCTCAGCCGCCTCGTTGAGCGTCACTTCAATCAAGACGTCATCAGAGGTGTCCCGCAGCGTTCTCCAATCAACCAGTGCGGAGGCTGGTTTAGATTCCAGACGCCGGCCAGGCTGCCGAAGTTCATAGAGGTAACAGGAGGCACTGCCTCGTCCCCAAATTCGGTTCAGCAACGCATCCGGTTTGGCGTCTATCAAAATCAAAAAGGAATCAAATTCATCAGCCGGTTCTGTGGTCAGCAAATGGGTCACCCCCAGTCGTCTGAGTTTGTCCATCTGAGCCCTGGAACCGAAGTCCGGTGCGTCCGGCTGTGTCTCGAGATCAAAGTCTTCACCGAAATAAACGGCCGGACCAATGCCCAGGTACTGCGGCACACAGCTGACGCGGTAAATATTTGCAACATTGGGACCACTTGCCAGGAGTCGGCATGTTCGCGGCGGCCGGTTTTGAAAATAGTTTCGGACCCAGCTGTTCTCCTGATGCATAAGGATACCAGGAACTTCAACCGCATCGGCTACCGGACGTGAGGACCACTGCAGATCATACCACGTGAACAGTCCGATCAGTAACACAGCGGGAACCAGGCGCCGCCGTCTGCCGGTCAGTGCATCCAGGGCAAGCCCACTCAGCACGGCCCCCGCGAGTGTAGCCACGATCGTATATCGGCCCGGCCCCATAAAATAGGAGAAGCCCGGCAGGTATCGTGTGATCGGAAGCAGCCAGCCAGTGGCATAAACCACGCTGACCACACCGAGCACCAGCCAGCAGCGTTGCACCGGAGCCGGAATCTTTCGGCTCTGCTGTGAGACTGAACACAGACACACCAGTGCCAGAGGAATCAGTCCCAGATAGAAGTGCGCCTCAACCGGATTCGTCTCACTGTCGATCGAACCCGGTAATTTCAACATTTGTCGGGATTCCAGAATTTCGGGAGCATGCCACCAGATCCACGAACCAACCAGCTGTGTGAGATACAACGGAGGCATGTGCCCGTACCCCGGACTGAACTCGGCGCGCACGCCTTCTCGCTGACTAACCTGTTTAAGTTCCAGTGACGGAAGCAGCTGAACAGCGCTGATTGCCAGACTGATCACAATGGCCAGAGGAACAGCAGCTGCAACACCGAAGGACGGACGATCAGTGCCGCGACGCAGAAAAAACTGGAGCCCCGCGTAGAATACGAGGCACAGCTGGTTGATAAATGCCAGAGTGAAGTGGCCCGCCAGAAGATGTGTGGAGAGAACGGTTGCCAAAAGCGCGAAACGCAATCGAGACGGTCGTAACAAAAAAGAGTGTGTGATCCAGAGTGTCAGCGGCAGCCAGACTCCCCCGATGATGGCCCATTCGAGAGAAATGCGGGCAGGAAACCAGCCATAGACAAAGACCAGAGCCACCAGCAATGATGACCAGTGGGAAATCTGCTGACACCTCGCAAATCGCCACATGAATATGAACGCCAGGGCATAATGCACAACGATGCTGACGTAGTAGGCAAGGTTGACATCCAGCAGACGATACAAAATCTGATTGGACGGATAGAACACACCCGCCTGGCTTTCCGCCAGCAACGGGTAGCCGAGGCCTGTCAGATCGTGCCACAGCGGAAGTTCGTTTCGCGAAAAACTGTCGGCAAGAACCAGCTTTTGGGGCATGAAATAGGTCCACGTGTCCCCCCCGACCAGATCGTTCCCCAGAAGCAGACCATGCCACATCAGGACCGAAAGTCCGCAGCCGACAGCGATGGCCGTCAGCCATTCGGGCAAACTCACAGTAGAGTCTGCCGCCAGCCTGCTTTGAGGAAATTCTGGCGAAGCCAATGCCGACATCAGACAGGTCTCGGTCGGTACCTGGACTTATTCCACATCCGCGTCAAACACGCGCAGTCGTTCCCAGGATTCCTTGTTTTCTCTGATAAACGCCTGGTGATTTTCCGAAACCTGATACGCATCGTGCGCTTCACGGCTTTCGAAGACAACATTTGCAGTCACGTGAAAATCGTGGTCATTGACAGGACGTTTCAAATCCGGTGTGAGCGTTCCCACCGCGAAAAACACGATCCCCTCGTGTCCGGGTAAATAATGCCGACACGAATCAATCAACTGCTGCTGATTCACCGAAGACGGATCTTTCAGAGTAAAATAAACCATATGTGAAAGCACGACAGCATCCTGGACAAAAGACCTGATCGCCGTGGACCGTCGATCAGAAATTTACTGAACAGATAAACAGGGTACGCTTCGGAAGTCCGGGATCAGACATTCTCTGCAGAAGGACACTCAAATCCCTTCCGATACTCACGAGACAGGTACTGATTCGCAGCAGAATTGTTGGTGAACAATTCACGTTCAGGATCGAATTCCAGTTTCGGTCCCAGTGACAAAGGATATTTTTCCAGATCAACACCATTCGCCTGCAGATGTTTGAGCGTCCGCTGCAGCGTGGCTTCGTTGTCGTCCTGGCTGACCACGTCTTTCAAAGCACCAGAAATTTCATCAGCGGCCACATGATTTTGTTCACCCATGTAATATGAAATATTACCCAGATGACTGATGCCGCCCGACAGGTGACCTTCCCGAACGTCACCATTCAGATCCTCAACATTGCGACTTTCACAGGCATCCAGGAAATTCCCAAAGTGATCACCGCCACCGACGAATTTTTTGTCCTCAATTGGATTTAAGTCTCTGTCGAACACGACACAGCGTGAGTAGGACTGTTGCACTACGTATCCTTCGGACCCGTAGAAAATAACGCCTATCTTGTTACCTTCTGTTTTCTGGAACAACCTGTTGATTTCGTCATCATCCGAATGATTGACACCCAGGCCGCGTGTTTCGAACACAATGCATTTATCTCCATAGTCGTATATGGAAACCTCCGTATTCCCCGTGTCACCGGCATCAACATAGTTGGGGTCATTCCTTTCTGCCTGGTAACCCAGTCGACCGCCGTAAGTCAGGATTGTCGACGGATGCGTATCGATTCCCAGGCCCCATCGGGCGATATCAGTCTGATGAGGTCCCTGATTTCCCAGGTCTCCATTTCCGTAATGTCGCTGCCAGTGCCAGTCATAATGAAATCGTTTGCGCGTGTTTTTCGGGTCAGTGTATGTTGCCGGTCCACACCAGAAGTTGTAATCGACGTTTGACGGAATCGCGTAATCACCCAAAGCATCGATTGCTTTACGACGTTTGTAACAGAGACCACGCGCAAACGTACACTCACCAATTCCACCATCCGCAATAAACTGCACTGCGTCACGTATTGCTGAACGCGAACGGCACTGCGTTCCGACCTGACACATCCTTCCGTATTTTCGTGCTGCTGCGATCATCGCCGCGCCCTCTGCGATGTTGTGGGAGACAGGCTTTTCAATATATGCGTCTTTGCCTCGTTCCATGGCCCAGATTGCTGACAGAGCATGCCAGTGATTGGGCGTTGCAGAACTCACAATATCGATGTCGTCATTTTCGAACGCCTTTCGCATATCCGTATAAATCGCCGGACGAATCCCCTGTTTCGTCTCAATCTCACTGGCTCGTTTTGCCGCGACATCCTCATCGACCTCCACAATCGCACGAACTTCTGTACGTGGGTCATTCAGCCAACCTTTGATATGGCTTCCGCCGCGACCTCGGACTCCCACCACGCAGGCACCAATTCTATCGTTGGCCGATATTCCCGCTCTACCGAAAGCCGGAGTTGTAAATGCCGCGCCTGCAACTGCTGTGGTTTTGAGGAAATCACGACGATCGAGTGTAAACATGGTTTCGTCCTACTCAGGGAAAACAGCACCCGTCACTTTTCTTCACGACGGCCAGAAACGTCGTACAAGGTACGAGAGTGCCGATTTCAGCAACAATGAAATTCAGATTCGCAATGTCAGAACCTGTTTGCGAAAAACACCAACACCTCGATTGAATCGTATTAACCGACACGATTCAAGCGAGAACGGGATCCTTAGGCGTCTCTACCGGAATCGACGCCATCAACGCTGACTCAGGAGGACAGCTTCCTGGTATCGCCTTAGTGGCAGACTGCGCTGTGAAGTGTCCCGAGCAGCTGAATCCCAGACCTGGATCAGATGCAGGTCATCAGGGTTCAGACCGGCAATGAACTTGTGACTGGCCCGCAATGTCACCGACTGTTCGGCGTTAAGCTCCCGAAAAACGTGAGTTGGCAGTCGTTCATGCCTTCGAAGTTCATCATTCAACAGTCTGCGAGGTTCCGGAAACATGCTTTCAGGATGCAGGACGTAGTTGAGTCGCGAGATAAGATCAGCGTATTTCAGATACTCCGCCACCTGATCCAAATCATCCCATCTGTGGGTCCGGACGCGATATCTCCAGGAATCTGACGTCATTTCGAGTAACCCGGTTTTGACGTCGAATCCGGTCTCAAAGGACGGATCGAGCTGGAATTGCAGACTGCGAACAACCTTCGCCGCATCCGATTGAGTCGATCGGGTCAACTCGTGCAGATAGCGTTTAGATTCTTTGCGGTACGAATCCATCAGATGTTGAATCTCCTCAAAATGTCCTTCCGTCCTGATCTCCCGCGCCGTGTTCAGAATCGTGAACATTCCCGCCGACGAATTCAAAATAATCACCTCATCAGCCGCTTCCACATAATCATAAACCGTTCCGTTTTGGAAGAGCGTCACGCTGCTGGAAAGACGGGATTCAACAGCTCCACCGTTTGCCGCCCCTTGAGCAATCCTGTAAACCTGTGTCTCAACACGTAGTCCCTGGGCAGGTGCCGCAGAAACCCGGCAGATCACAAACAGACAGAAAAATATCCGACAAACGTGCGACATAGGATGTGAACCTCCGAACGATTACCGCGGCAACCCTGACACCTGAATCTAACAGCGTTTGTCAGTCGCGGACAGACGATGCGTGGACCGCTCTGCAGGAGAAGCAATGCCGGACCAAAAACGCCGCAAACAAACCGGCAATTCATGCCACTAACGAGCCGGTCAAATCTGGTAAGACAGAAGCGAAGAACACCATGACAATATTCCGGTCACTGCTGTTTCAGAACAACGATATAATCCCAGGAACCCGTTTCCAACAGATCTGGTCCTCCACCTGCTTACTGCTCACACGTCCGGTTTCCGGAAAACACACGGATTAATCATCGTCTTGACGACGATCTGTCGCAGCTCTAATCTGCTGACGGTTTGTGTTCGACCGTCAGCGACCTTCGCCATCATGGACGAATGACATGCGAATCTTTATTTCAGCCGGCGAGCCGAGTGGCGACGAGCACGCGGCACTGCTCGTGCGTGAACTGAAACTTCGTAATCCCGACTTGTACTGCGATGGATTCGGCGGTCCCGAAATGCGGAAACAGGGATGCCGTCTGCTGCATGAAATGACCGAAAATGCCGTGATGGGCTTCCTGAGAGTCGTTCCTCTGCTGGCCCATTTTCGTCGGCTGGTCAAACACGCCGAAAATCATCTCAGAGACACCCGGCCGGACGCAGTGGTACTGGTCGACTTCCCTGGTTTCAACTGGTGGATCGCCCGTGCAGCCCGCCGGCTTGGAATTTCGGTTTACTATTATCTCCCTCCCCAGTTATGGGCCTGGGCACCGTGGAGAATTCGTCGAGTGCGAAAATGGATTGACCATGTCATCTGTACTCTCCCCTTCGAATTTGACTGGTATGCCAGCCGCGGTGTGAATGCAACATACGTGGGACACCCGTTCTTCGATGAGGTCGCGCACCGAAAACTCAACCCGGAAACACTCAAAACCCTGAAAACCGCAGACACTGATCAGCGCGTCTTTGCTTTACTGCCTGGATCCAGATCACACGAAGTGGAACACAACTGGCCCATCATGCTGGAAATCGCTGCACGTGTCCGGCAGGTTCATCCCGGGATCAAATGGATTGCCGGATGCTATCGAAAAGAACATCAGTTGAGATGTGAGGAATTACAACGTAAAAGTGAATTACCACTGACCATTCATTACGAAACCGGTCAAACATCGGAAGTCATCGAAGCAGCACACGCCTGCCTGATGGTGAGTGGATCTGTGAGCCTCGAATTACTGGCACGTCGGACTCCCGGTGTCGTCCTTTATCGTACCGGAAGGATCATGCGGTTTATCGGCAAAAGGGCACTCCGATGCCGTTTCGTCACGTTGACCAATCTCATGGCGAACGAAGAACTGATGCCGGAAATAATCTCCAGTGGAAATCCAGCCGGAGATATCCGCCGCATATCAAAGATTCTGGTCGAGTGGGCTGGCAATGCAGATGCACTCAATGCCCGGCGGAAGCAACTCGAGATTCTGGCCGGCAATACCGCACTTACCGGAGCCACTACTCGTACCGCGGAACTGCTGCTTGAGAAAAATCAGAGTTCGCAGACTGAAGAGATGGCGGCCTGAGCCCGGCCTGCCGAACGACAGTCCCACGGCTGATATTACCGCCGGCAGGATTTGAACAGCAAGATCCTCAAGATCCTCCATTTTGCGGTTCGATGTTTGTGAGAGAACCGGTGCGCATTTGCACCGGCAGCTTTTGCCGGACCTTTTCCTGGCACCTCAGGTGCAGGTACACGGATGTACGAGCAGCACTTCGGTTTTCAGACGATGCCATTCTCCGTCACCCCGGCGGCGTGGCAATTTTATGAATCGGAATCATCCGACTCTGTGCTTCCCGCGATTCTGCACACGATGCAGGCGGCAGCAGGTGTAGCTGTGGTCACCGGTCCCGACGGCGTCGGCAAAACGGTGCTTCTTAACCATGTTCAGGCAATACTCAGCCGACAGGGACAGGCGGTTGTCCTTCCCGGAATCTCATTAAAAACTACAGAGGATCTGTATCTGTGCATCCGACGAATCCTGAAATCCGAGGATACTGAATCTGTGACCGCGGGCTCCGGCCGCTGGGACATCGTCGAACGACTGCAGACATCCGCAGAGTTTTGGGGGCCCATCGCACTGCTGGTTGATGATGCACAATTCCTGTCCGCCGAACTGTTTAACGAACTGAAATTCCTGCTGGAACAACGTACAAGCTCACATCCGATGTGTCGTCTGTTTCTCGCGGGTTCACATGCACTTGAAGAAACCCTGGCCCAGCCCGCGATTTCGGGATTCGCTCAGCGGATTCGAACATACAATTTTCTTCAGCCCCTGCGTTTAAAGGAATCCGTGGAGTACATCAGGAGTCGGATCGAATACGCAGGCGGTTGTATGACCGACTGTTTTGACACCGATGCCGTCGAAGCGGTTGTTGATGCGGCCGATGGAAATCCACGGTGCGTGAACCTGCTGGCCGATGAATCACTGCTCACCACCTGTCGCGATGGAAAACATCGAGTCACACGAGAATGCGTTCATAAAGCACTCCGAGTTCTGCAGCATCTGCCGCATACCTGGAACATCTCGGTCGATCAATCATCCACTCCGGATGATGCTGTAACAAACGCTCCGATCCGCGATACATTTTCGGACGGTGTGATCGAGTTCGGGGCCGAACCGGATTCGGGATGCATTGAAACAGAACACACAGTTGCATCAGTACCGACGGGAATCATCAATTCGCAGGAAACCGTTGAGCTGTCCGGTGAACATGATACGGAAGAATCGTTTGACAGTGAATCATTTGAGGATCTGCCTCCGCTGGATGAACTGGTATCCGATCCGCGACCGGACGATCTGATAGAAAACGAACCGGAAAGTTTCCGGTCTGACTATCAGCAGACCGTCGACAGTGAATTCAGCGTTGACGCCGACTATGTACTCGCTGACCTCGAATCCGTGGGCGAACCGGCCATGGATATCGATGCAGACCTTGATCAGCGTCTGATTCATAACGCCGATGCCGTGATGCACGCCGGTACACATAATCAAAATACAGTTCCGGACTTCAACGAACTTCTGGCCGGTTTCAGCAGATGGTCACCGCCCGGACGCTGGCCGGCTGTCTGGAATGAGGGCGACGAACTGGTCCGGTACTGGGCACGTCTGGAATCATCTGATCGAAAAACCCGGGAATTTCACAGCATTGTCAGCGAACAGCCCGCACAGTCGTCTCAGGTGCAGAAGTACGAAATCAACATTCCTCCCTGCGAAGTGCCTCTGCCCTTATGGCCGCCGCAGCCGTCCGGTATTGGTCCGGTCAACCCCGTTCCTGTCAACGGACCGCCGGAATCCACGCCAATTAAAGCGGTTGATTTTGAAAACACTGCGGAACCCACATTTCCTGGCAGTTTAACGACAGTCCAGGAATCCTGTGCTCCGCAAATCAATGCCGCAGAAAATTGTCAGCATTTACTGAACCATCTCACAAATCAGGACATTTCTGCCGGTGATCATGAATCGGACGCCACCGCCAACGTGACAGAAACTGATGTGATTCCGCTGAGACTCGCCGGAACCTGTGTCGATTCGCAACAGGAAACTGAAGCCGATGAATCGTTCAGGGAAAAGACTGCGATCGGCGCACCTGTGTGGACAGAACAGGTCGAACCAAATCGTGTCACTGAACGACTGGAACGACAGACCAATCCGGATCACAGACTTGAGGTCTCTGATGATACGATGTCTTCCCCTGCCGGGGACACCGATTTTTCTGCCGGCGAATCAGTCCTTGCTGCAGCCCCCCCCGAACAGAATCATTCATCAGAACATCTCGTTCCCCAATGTGCCGAAGAGGATCCTGCCAGTCCGACACTCGAACTGGTTCGACCAAAGTTGACAAATCGGGCACAACAGGTAGTCACGGCCCGTCCACTCAAAAAGGCAGCCGGTGCAGAAAACTATGTTCTGTATGAAGATGAATCTCTCACGTTTTCTTTGACGCCTCGGGACGAACCGGATAAATCTGGAGAGGACAAACCAGACGTTTTTAACATGCGGCTCCAGGAATTTCGCACCTTATTCACAAGAATACGCAGCCAGCAGCAGTAGCGCCACCGTCAATGCAACTGCGCCAGTTCGGTCCTCAGTTTATGCATACCTTCCTGCATTGTGCAGACCGGCGAATACCCGAAGTCCCTCACGGCTGCCTGGATACTGTAACTGTGTGAACTGGTGAGCTGAGATGCAACGAAACGTGTCAGCGGAGGCTCTCCCGGCAACAATCTCCACAGCAGCTCCATCGAGTGACCTATTCGATAGGCCGCCGCCGCGGATATCGATTTCTGAATCGGCGGTAACCCAGCAAATTCCAGAAGTTCGTCAATCCAGTTCCACAGATTAACTGCTTCAGGTTCGTTGATGAAATATGATTTTCCGGCTGCACAGGTTGAGTTCCTGAGAGAACGTTCTACCTGCAGATGTGCCGCAGCTACATTTTCCACATAGCTGACCGAAACCACATTCTTCCCGGCACCGACACGTCGTAATCGTCCCGTTTTTGCCTTACGAATCAGTCGCGGGATCAGATGATTGTCACGAGGTCCCCAGATCAGATGGGGACGCAACGATGTGGTTCGAAGTCCGTCGGCATTGGCCCGCATCACAGCCTGTTCAGCCAGCGCCTTTGAATGAGGATAGTGACAGGTCCATATCTTCGGGTACGGCAGTGATTCATCTGCATCCCGATGGTCATTTCCATCAAACACAACACTGGGGGAACTCGTATAAATCAGACGGCTGACACCGGCATGTCGGCATGCCTGTATCACGTTCTGGGTACCCATCAGGTTGATGGAGCGATACGTTTCCCAGCGGCCCCAGATTCCGGGAATTGCGGCGATGTGGAACACGGCATCCATGTCCTCGCAAACAGCAGTCACAGCAGCTGCATCACGAATATCCCCCTGGACGACCTGTACGCCTTGACGGCTCAACGCATCGTAACGGCCTCGACAAAAGACCCGCACCTTGTGACCGGCACCCAGTAGCTGTTCAACCACATAACGTCCAAGAAATCCTCCACCACCTGTGACCAGTGCCTGCATCAGCAACGCTCTCGATATATGGCCCTATGAACTTTCGAATGCCTGTCGCAAATCAGAAATCAGATCCTCAGGATCCTCCAGGCCCACAGAAATCCGGACAGTGCTGTCAGTGATTCCCGCAGCCGTTCGTCCTTCCTCCGACATCGATGCATGACTCATCGTGACCGGAAAACTAATGAGACTTTCGATACCCCCGAGTGACACACCTACGTCAAACAGCTTCGTCTCCATACAGACACGTTCGGCAACCGACCGTCCCTGTTTGACGTCGAAACTAAGCATGGCTCCGAATCCATCCTGCTGCCGGCTGGCAAGCGCATGCTGAGGATGCGACGCCAGACCCGGATAGTAAACTCTTTCAACCGCAGGATGTGCTTCCAGCCACTCGGCAATTTTGCGTGCTCCGCGCTCCTGAGCTTCCATGCGGCAGCCCAGTGTTTTAACCCCTCTCAGAACCAGCCAGGCATCGAATGGAGAGCAGCCCATGCCCGCCGCATTACAGATCCAGCTGATACGTTCCGCCAGCTTGTCCTCTTTCGCGATCACTGCTCCTCCGACCACATCCGAATGTCCGTTGATGTACTTGGTCGTTGAGTGGACCACGATGTCAATACCAAACTCAAACGGACGTTGCAGATAGGGAGACAAAAAGGTGTTGTCGCACAGTGTGAGCAGACCGGACTGACGACCGATCTGTGCCACCGCTGACAGATCAATGACCTTCATCATGGGATTGCTGGGAGTCTCGATCCAGATCCCTCGCGTTTTCGAAGTCACCGCGCTGCGAACCGAATCCAGGTCCGTCATATCCAAAAACGTAAACGTCATTCCTTTTTCGACCAGAAACCGACTGATCAGTCGGAACGTACCCCCGTAAACATCTGCAGGAACAATCAGATGATCATCCGGTCCGAACAGTGACATTGCACAGTGGACGGCTGCCATTCCCGTACAGGTGGCCACACATCCGGCGCCGCCTTCCAGAGCAGCCAGATTTTCCTGCAGCGCATCTCGAGTCGGATTCCCCGATCGCGTGTAATCATAACCGGAGGTTTCCTCCAGATTGTTCCAGTAGAACGTCGAACTGGGATAGATCGGTGTAATGACGCTGTTGTACTGCTGGTCCTTGTGAACACCTGTATGCACAGCTTTTGTCTGAAAACGCATCGGCGGGAATTTCGGCTGATGGTAAAACGAACAGGTAACACTCACAATTATACTGAAATACCGTAACAGTGACGGATAACCCGACCGGCAAACGACCGATCGAAGTACGTTCCGGCAATCAGGAAGCCACATAGACAGCGATTAACGTCTGTTAGTTCCTGGTATCGATCAAAACCACTGATTTCTTCGGCAAAATGTTCAACTCTGTGACACGGTTTGATTCGCAGTGTAGCCCGTCAGGGACCGTCCGATAAACTACAGTCACTGTTTCAGGACCTCGATCACTTTCCACGCGGTTACCGGTCACCTGAATTCTTCCTGGCAACCAGACACCTTCCGGCAAGATCCTCGTGAAATGAATACCAGACCCGACATTTGTGAACTGCTGGACCAGCGGATCCTTGTCATCGACGGGTCAATGGGTGCGTTGATCATGTCACAAGAACCGGATGAAGCATTTTATCGGGGAGAGCGGTTCAGGAATCACCACATCGACGTGAGAAATGCCACGGACCTGCTGGTACTGACTCAGCCACAGCGGATTACCGAAATCCATCAGGAGTACCTCGATGTCGGAGCCGACATCATTGAAACCGACACATTTAACGCCAATGTCATCTCACTGGAAGAATTTGAGCTCTCACATCTGACTCGCGAAATCAACAGGGTCGGAGCTGAACTGGCCCGATCCGTGGCCGACAGAACGACCGCGGCCAATCCGGGCAAGCCACGATATGTGGCCGGCAGTATTGGACCGACTAAAGTTCAGCTGTCTATGAATGCTGACGAGCCGGGCACCCGACCGTTCACTTTTGACCGGATGGTCGATTCCTATGCGGAACAGATTCGCGGACTGATGGAGGGCGGTGTTGACCTGTTGTTGCCTGAAACCAGCTTCGACACTCTCAATCTAAAAGCGTGTCTGTTTGCAATTTCCGGAGTGTTCGAAGAACTGGGCCGCGAAGTCCCCGTGATGATCTCCGGAACTGTCTTTGCAGGTGGTGTCACACTCCTTGGCCAGACGGTGGAAGCTTTTTATACCTCCATTGAACACTTCCCGTCGCTGAGCGTCGGACTCAACTGTGCCCTGGGGCCTAAGGAAATCAAACCCTATCTTGAAACACTGTCCGGAATGGCAACCCGCTACGTCACGTGTTACCCGAATGCCGGTATGCCGGACGGTATGGGAGGTTTCGACAGTAATCCTGCTGAAGTTGCATCAATGATGCACAGTGTTGCCAAAGCGGGCCACGTGAACGTGGTTGGCGGCTGTTGCGGAAATACGCCCGAATATATCCACCGGATCACCGAAGCAGTAGACGGGATTGCCCCCCGCAGAATTCCTCAGGGTAACGGGTGGTCCACCTATTCCGGATTCGACTGTCTGACACTGCGTCCGGAAACAAACTTCCTAAACGTCGGCGAACGCACCAACGTCACGGGATCACGAAAATTTGCCCGGCTGATTCGTGAAGAAAAATACGACGAAGCCATCAGCATTGCCCGAAATCAGGTGGAAGGCGGCGCCAATGTCATTGACGTCAATATGGACGAAGGATTGCTGGACGGTCCGCGCTGTATGCAGAAGTTCCTGTGGCTTCTTCATGATGAAAATATCCGCGTGCCGATCATGATCGACAGTTCCGACTGGGACGTCATTGTCTCGGGACTCAAATGCGTTCACGGAAAGAGCATTGTCAACAGCATCAGCCTGAAGGAAGGGCAGGAAAAATTTCTTGAACAGGCTCGCACCGTTCGTCGCTACGGAGCGGCGGCGATTGTGATGGCTTTCGACGAAACCGGACAGGCCACCACCTGCGACGATAAAGTGCGGATCTGCCGGCGGGCCTATCGCCTGCTGACAGAGGAAGCGGGATTCCCACCGGAAGACATCATCTTCGACCCCAATATTCTGACTGTCGGAACCGGCATGGAAGAACATGCCAACTACGCAGTGGAATTCATAGAAGCCGTGCGTCAGATCAAAAAGGAATGTCCAGGAGCGAAAACATCGGGCGGTGTGAGCAACATCAGTTTTAGCTTTCGGGGAAACAATATTGTCCGTGAAGCCATGAACGCAGCGTTCCTGTATCACGCGGTCGATGCCGGTCTTGATATGGGAATCGTCAATCCAACTCAGCTGGAAGTCTACGATGAAATTAATCCAAAACTGCTGGTCTACGTCGAAGATGTGCTGCTCAATCGCTGTCCCGATGCCACCGAACGGCTGATTGAATACGCAGAAACCGTCAAAGAAAAAGCGGCAGGAATCACAAAGACTCAGGAGTGGCGAAACGGAACAGTCGAAGAGCGTCTGAGACATGCTCTGCTGAAAGGCATCACCGATTTCATCGAGCAAGATACAGAAGAGGCGCGTCTGAGTTACTGTCGTCCGCTGGACATCATCCAGGGACCGCTGATGGACGGAATGAACGTAGTGGGAGAGTTGTTCGGTGCAGGAAAAATGTTCCTTCCTCAGGTGGTAAAGTCCGCCCGTGTGATGAAGAAATCCGTCGCATGGCTTGAACCGTTCATGGAAGCCGAAAAAGTGGCCGGCGATGACCGCAGTCGGTTCAATGATGACGAACTGTTTATCGGTACGCGGGATGAAGCGGTTGCAATTGTCCAAGCCGCCGGGCTGAAAACGGAAACTGCTGACTCCACAGGCAGTAGTCGCGGGACGTTTCTGATCGCCACAGTGAAAGGAGACGTTCACGACATCGGCAAAAACATCGTCGCCGTGGTTCTGCGGTGCAATAACTTCAGGGTCATCGACCTGGGTGTGATGGTACCGTGTGAAACCATTCTGGAAGAGGCAAAAAAATGTAACGCCGACATCATTGGACTCAGCGGTCTCATCACACCGTCACTGGGAGAAATGATCGTGGTGGCCCGTACGATGCAGGAACAGGGCTGGAACGTGCCGCTGCTGATTGGGGGGGCGACCACCAGCGCAAAACATACGGCGGTCAGAATCGCACCGGTCTATGATCATCCGATTGTGCATGTTGGTGATGCGTCTCTGTCTGTGGGGGTCGTGGAAGCCCTGTTGGATTCCGATTCCAGACCGGCGTTCGTACAGCAGAATCTGGATTCTCAGGACCGTGCTCGTGCCGCCTTTGGACAACGGCAGCAGGCCACCCTGATTCCGTACAAAACAGCTCTGAAACAACGATTTACTCCGGACTGGAATCCCGCTGATCTTCCACAGCCTTCCTTCACCGGAACCAGGCTCACTGGTTCTCTGTCACTGACCGAACTGGTGCCCTTTATCGACTGGTCACCTTTCTTTTCCTCCTGGCAGCTGGTTGGGAAATATCCTCAGATCTTCGACGACGACATCATTGGCGAAGAAGCCCAAAAACTGTTTAACGACGCTCAACAGCTACTCAGGCAGCTGTTGCAGAACAGGAGTCTCCAGGCGCAAGCTGTTTACGGGTTTTGGCCCGCCAACAGCAGCGGAGACGATATCGTTTTATGGACGGACTGTTCACGTTCAGAAAAACTGATGGAATTCCCCATGCTTCGGCAACAATGGGAACGCAAAGGGCAAAACGTTTTCCGTTGTCTGTCGGACTACGTTGCCCCACTGAATGAAGCCGTGTCCTACCCCGACTACATCGGCGGATTTGCTTTGACTGCCGGTCATGGATGTGATGAACTGGCCGGTGAGTTCGAATCCGCAGGAGACGATTATCAGTCAATTATGGTCAAAGCACTGGCTGACCGCCTCGCCGAGGCATTCGCTGAGTACCTGCATCAACGTGTGCGCCGGGAATGGGGATACGAAACGTCTGAAGATCTGTCGCGAGAACAGCTGATCAAGGAAGAATACCAGGGCATACGCCCGGCATTCGGATATCCGTCGTGTCCCGATCATTTGCCAAAACGTCGGTTGTGGGAATTGCTCGATGTGGAATCTTCTGTTGGTATTAAATTGACGAGTTCCTGTGCCATGTGGCCGGCCGCCTCCGTGTGTGGCCTGTATTTCTCGCATCCCCGGAGCCGTTATTTCAGTGTCGACCGCATTACAAAGGATCAGATCGAAGACTACGCACGTCGCATGCAGATGACCGTCAAAGACACCGAACGCTGGCTGGCCCCCAATTTGGGCTACGACCCTGCCTGAGCGGGATCGATGGTCTGTCTGCCGGAACAAAGTAACACCGCGATAACCGGTACGGAGTCATGCCACTGAAGCCAGGTTGACACGCGTGTTCCCTGACAGAGAAAATTGACCATCGGATGGCCCTGCAGATGCTGTGTTGAGTCCCGGTCCGTGATACAATGCGGGTAATTTCGCGAGGCATACGAAGAACTTCCGGAGATCGCCATGCTCCAACTCACCGGCGAGAAATCAAGGTTTTGCGACGGGATTGACCGAAGGAGTTTCCTGAATGTCGGCCACCTGGGTCTGGCCGGACTTTACCTGCCCGACGTACTGAGCCTGCGTGCTGCCTGCGCAGCGGAACAGGCGACCGACGACAGATCTGTCATTTTTGTGGAACTGGCGGGAGGTCCGTCACAGTTTGAAACTTACGATCCAAAACCAAATACCCCGGCTGAGTATCGTGGAGAATTTGGTGTTGTCTCAACGAGTACACCAGACGTGTTGTTTAGTGAATTGATGGTTGAACAGGCGAAATTGATGGACAAACTATCAATCGTTCGCTCTGTGCACCATTCGTCAAACAGTCATGACCCGTCGAGTCACCTGGCGCAGACAGGCTACTATAAACGAGGTCCAAAGGGTGGACGGTCTTCGGCAGACACGATGCCCTGTTTCGGATCCGTCGTCGCCAAAGTTCGTGGAGCCAACGTCAGCGGGCTGCCGGCCTATGTGGCGATTCCCCAGGTGATGCGCAACGGACACGCATCGTATCTGGGAAAATCCTATAATCCGTTCGAAACAGTGGCTGATCCAAATCAACCGGAGTTTCGTATTCAAAACCTGGCACCGGCGTCCGGCCTGACTGACGTCCGTCTTGGCGATCGTGGCGGATTGTTGTCGGCACTGGATCGTCGGCGGCGGATGTTGGACCTGCAGGGTTCGTCCACCGCAATTGACCGGTTCAGAAAACAGTCACTCGAAATGGTTACCGGTCCTCGGGCGCGAGCGGCGTTCAATATTAAGACCGAATCAGACACGCTGCGGGACAAATACGGAAGACATACTACGGGACAAAGTTTACTAATGGCCCGACGACTTGTGGAAGCCGGGGTCACCTGCGTCACCGTCAGAGTGACGGGATGGGACGACCATGGACAGCTGGCCCGCGGTCTGAAGGAACGAGCGCCCGCGTATGATCAGGGCATCGCCGCCCTGGTCCGTGATTTGTACGATCGTGGCATCGACAGACAGGTCCTGGTCGTTGCCATGGGTGAGTTTGGACGTACACCAAGATATAATCAGAACGCCGGCCGCGACCACTGGGGCGATGTGATGAGCGTGCTGTTTGCCGGTGGTGGTCTGAACCCCGGAATTGTTGGTGCCTCGAATTCCAAAGGTGAATTACCCACTGAAGCACCGTATCGCCCGGAAAATGTGCTTGCAATGATCTATCGCCACCTCGGGATTGATCCGGGCCTGACATTCGTCGATCTTGCCGGTCGCCCCCGGTATGTGCTCGAGGAAAGCGGCCTCATCACCGAACTGATCTGACGTCAAGCACACTGGTGATCGACGTTCCCAACTCGCTAATAGCTGAAACCGTTTTTGCGGACGTGAACAAACGGGTCAAACGCTGCAGGATCTTCATGAGCTTTCCCGGACGTAACCGTGATCAGGTAGATCACGTGATCCCCTGCTTCCATTTGTGAGACAACCTGTCCTTCCAGTGTTGCCATGGCGTCAGGAAGCTGAGGCAGTCCGCAGTCCGAATCTTCAGACTGGATTCCGTCAAAGGCATCGACATCAGGTTCAAAACCTTTGCCGAAATGTCGAAACAGCGCCGGGTCTTTTTTCCGGACCTGATTCAGCGTAATTGGTGCCCCGGCGGTCAGCCATTCATTCAGAAATCGGGTTTTATTTACCGCAACGGTGACCTGAGGAGGCTCAAATGATGCCTGTTGAACCCAGCTGGCCAGCATTCCGGTCTGTCTTCCGGCCTCGTTTCCGGCGACCAGAATAAAAACACCACTGGGTATTCGTCCCAGGATCGGGGTCAGTTTCTCTTTGAGGGCTTCCGGGGCCGAAGCATCCATCTGCAGGTCTCGATTAACAGGAGTGCAAAACATATTTCTGGTCTCCCCGTATTGTTACCGGAAGTCGGGTCCGTGACGACCGTCCGGCTGCCGATTTTCGGTTCGGATGACCATTCGAGGAGCCCGTCCGGAATTACTCAGGCTGAACGGCTGCGTATCCTGAAGGACTGTCCGATTCAGCGCACGGCTGATTCAACAAAACGACTGCTCCATTCTTTGTTCATGTGTTTTGCAGTCCCAACATCTTCAGAAAACTCACATCAGCCACAAAGCCGCCGGCAGCAGCGCAAAATAGAATCGGCATCCAGACCGTAATGCCGATAAAGATCGGGTAGGTTTCCCGACTGTCCAAAGTGCTCGACACCCAGGGATTCCACTCGATGACCGCGAACGCCGCCAATCCAGGACAGCGTGGCAGGATGACCATCGATCACAGTGACCAGGCAGGCATTTTCGGCAAGCGGTTCAAGCAGAGCTTCAATCCAGCAGCTCTCTGTATCGGTTGAATCGGATCGGTGTGAGGCCTGCCATCCGGCATTCAGACGATCCGCCGAGGTAACTGCCAGCAGACCCGCACCGGGAGTATCAGAAAGACAACGTTCATAAGCGGACAAGGCCTCCGGTGCGACTGCTCCGGTGTAAACAATTGCCAGCCGGGCACCGGGTTCCGGCGGACGCAGCCAGTAGCCGCCATCCACAACCGCCCGCTGCTGTTCATCCGACAGCGTGCGTTCAGGTTGTTGCACCGGCCGTGTCGACAGACGCAGACAGACAGATCCCCCTCGAGCATCACGCAGCCAGGTGGAACTCTGCGTACCGGTACCGTCGCGCTGAATGTAGTCAAAGGCCCAGCGGACAATCACCGACAGTTCATCAACAAACGCCGGTTCGAATGCAGCCAGGCCGTCCTGTGCCATGCCGGTCAGTGGCGTCCCCAGCGACTGATGAAGTCCTCCTTCGGCCGCCAGTGAGATCCCGGAGGGAGTCGCCACCAGAATGAACCGGGCGTCCTGGTAACAGGCATAGTTCAGTGCATCGAGGCCGCGATTGATAAACGGATCGTAAATTGTCCCTATCGGAATCAGTCGCTCTCCGAACAGTTCGTGGGACAGTCCCAGTGCGGACAGCATTAAAAACAGATTGTTTTCTGCGATCCCCAGTTCAAGATGCTGGCCGCCCGGCGACAAATTCCACTTGAGCATCGACGGCGTATCAGTCTGCGGGCTGTGCTCATCGAGCGTATTGGGGGAAAACACATTCCGACGACTGATCCATCCACCAAGATTGGTCGACACGGAGACGTCCGGACTTGTCGTCACAATCCGATCGACCAGCGGTCCCCCCGTGCGAGCCAGCGAATTCAAGATCCGGCCAAATCCCTTTTGCGTTGAAGTGACCGCATCAAACCGAGCCGAAACATTTTCCGGAACCGGCAGCCGCGGTGCCGCATGACGTCTCGATCCGGACTGGTTGAACGGCACACGCCGCAGAAACGCATCCAGTTCGGTTTCTGACAGCTGCAGCCCAGCCGAACGTTCCCATTCCTCACCGGCAGCAATCCCGGTTTCTTTCCGATATTCTTCCATCTGCGGGGCGCTCATCAGCCCGGCGTGATTGTCCTTGTGACCGGCCATCGGCAGGTTGTATCCCTTGATGGTATACGCAATCACGCATTTGGGCACATCGTTATCGAGGCGATGGAACGTGTCACAGAGCAATTCCATATCGTGACCCGCCAGACTGGTCATCAGCTGATGCAGTTTCGGCCCCTCGTATTCGTCAAGAAGCGAAACCACCTGCGGCGCAGTCCCCAGATCGGACAAAATCTGATCCCGCCACTCACCACTGTAGACCAGTTTGGAGTACAGAGAGTTTGGACAGTGATCCAGCCATCGTTCAAGTTCTGCACCGCCAGGTTTCCGAAACGCAGCCTGCAGCGGAATTCCATACTTCAGAACCAGGACGTCCCAGTCCATCATGCGGAAGAGGCTTTCGATCTGACCAAACAAACGGTCCGTGACCACGGCATCCAGACTCTGCCGATTGTAGTCAACAATCCACCAGGTATTTTTCAATCCATGTTTCCAGCCTTCGTACAATGCCTCAAACACATTACCTTCATCCAGTTCGGCATCTCCCACCAGTGCAATCATACGTCCCTGTTGAGATTCCTGAATCCAGCCTTTGCTTCGCACGTATTCCTGGACCAGACTGGAAAATGCAGTGTGGGCTACGCCAAGTCCCATTGACCCCGTGGAAAAATCAACATCGTCGTCGTCCTTGGTACGTGACGGATAGGACTGTGCCCCCTGAAATCCCCGAAATTTTTCCAGTCTGTCGCGTGTCTGATTTCCCAACAGATACTGAATCGCATGAAAGACCGGACTGGCATGCGGCTTGACGGCAACACGATCCTCAGGATTCAGGACGTCCAGATACAACGCGGTGAGAATCGTGGCAACCGATGAAGACGAAGCCTGATGGCCACCGACTTTCAATCCGTCCATATTTTCCCGCAGGTGATTCGCGTTGTGGATCATCCACGAAGACAGCCACAGCACCTTACGTTCAATTTGCCGCAGAACACGGATTTTCTCCTGCTGAGATTCGCCAGCTGCTGCCATCATGCTCGATTTATTCATTGGGCAACTCCGTGCACATCAACTGTTAATAACGTTGAAATTCTATCATTGAGGATCACACTGCAGCTATTGATCGAGACGGTACAAACCGCAAATGTCGGCAGAATATAACAAAGGGTTACGGCGGGATTCTGATTCACCGGCCGCGCTGCAGCGGATCAATCGAAATGTCTCCGGTTCACATGTTTGGTCACCTGAAGCCATCACACGTAAAACCATCTGGACGGATCATGGCCTGTGCACCCGACAGTTCCTTCCGGCCCCCGGCAGCCAACTTCCTTTCGGCTCCCGACAGTGGACACAGGAACACAACACCCCCTGTTCAACTGACAACATTGTACTTGCTGCCGACTGTAACCCTCAAACCTGCCGGTTTCGAAAGCGGTTAGCCAGATAGTTACCGCTGCATCCTCCGCCGTAAACCACCCGCAGGGATTGAGCCGCGTTTCCGATCCGGCATCCACAATCATGTACCGGTGTCCGACAGATCCGAAAGGCTGTCAGATGATCCAGGCAACGCCTGCCGACAGACCGACACAAACTTTCGGACAAGGTCCGCTGATTTGACTCCGGGCGAAATTTCCACACCACTGGCTGTATCGACTCCCCACGGCCGGGTGGCGGACACTGCCTGCACGACATTATCAGGTGTCAATCCTCCTGCGAGAATCAGTCGCGAAATCCATTGCCGATGACTCTCAAGTAAATCTGCATTCACAGTCCGACCTGTGCCACCGTAACGGGCAGCACTCCAGGCGTCGACCAGAGCAGCGTTCAGAGGAATCGGCAATCCGTTGAACGTCTGCAGCTGTGATTTCAGAGACTCAGTCCCGGCCCCGATTCGGAATGCCCGTATGACCGGAACCTGCGGACAAAGTTGTTGAAACTCCTGAATTTCAGTGATCGTCTCGTCACCGTGAAACTGAACAGCTGTCAATCTCACGTCTTCAACGATTTTTGCCACATCTCGGGCCGAATCATTGACAAACACTCCCACAAACTCGACACCGTTCACTCTGTTTACAATCGCCCTGGCAGCGTCGGGTGACACGTATCGTGGTGAGGCCTGATAGAAATTGAAACCGATCGCATTTGCACCGGCCGCAGCAGCCGTATCCGCATCGTCAAAATTCCTGATTCCACAGATTTTGATCCACATAATTAAGGCCATCACCGGGCACGATGATTCAATGAGCGTTGCACCATTTTGTGCAAATAACGCAATTCCTGGTGCGAAATTAACACGATTTCAGAACACATACGGACGAAATCACGTAGAGACGATTCGACATTGTTGCCATGAATCTGCAAAATTCGATCTAAAGCTCAAAAGAATATCGCCAGCTTTGAAGGTATTTAAAGAGTTTCCGAGCACTGTTTGCCGGAGTTGTGACCCGATTTGGAAGAATTCCCATGAATGTGGTGGTCCTGGGGGCAGGAACGGTTGGCCAGTCGCTGGCAGAATTGTTGTGCGGCCGGGGACTCAACGTGTGCGTCGTTGACGAACAGGTGGATGTTCTGCGTCGAGTGGAAGAACGTTTCGATGTGCAGACCGTCTGCGGATCAGCTTTTGACGCGGCCACACTTTTTCAGGCCGGCGTACTGACTGCCGACCTGTGTCTGGCTGTGACAAGCCGGGATGAAGTCAATTTGCTGAGTGCCAGTGTGGCCCGGAACATGGGAGCGTCCCGCAGTGTCGCCCGAGTGTTCAACCCGATTCTCAGAGACAACAGTACGTTTGATTATCAGAGACATTTTTCGGTCGATCGACTGATCAGCCTTGAACATCTGACCGCACTTGAACTCGCCAGACACATTCGAAGTACGTCTGTGGTGACCGTCGAGAATTTCATGCGAGGGGGCGTGGAAGTTGTGGGAATCATCGTGGGCCCTGGCGCTGAAGCTATCGGGATTCCTCTGATCGACCTGAAACTGCCACGCGGCGTACGCGTTGGCGTGATCAGCAGAAAGCAGACATCTTTCATTGCCGGAGCGACTGATGCCGTTGAAGTGGATGACCATGTGACCCTGATCGGCAGCCATGACGAACTGCAAAACGTCACAGCCATGTTCGAAGGACGTACATCAACTCGTCCCCGTGTAGTGATCGCCGGCGGAGGAGAAACAGGACTCAATCTTGCCCGGATTCTGGAACCCACCCGATGTCAGACAACCGTACTGGAATCCGACCAAACGCGATGCGAACTCATTGCAGAAAGATTACCAAAATGCACTGTACTGCTTGCCGATGTAAGAAATCGTGCGGACCTGGAGGAAGCCCGGGTGGGCAGCGCTGATGTTTTTGTGGCCTGCACCGGCCATGACGAAGAAAATATTGTATGCGGCGCTGAGGCCAAGGAACTCGGCTGCCCGCGTTTGCTCACGATTGTACGCAGCCCCGACTACGCCAATGTGCTGGAGCGACTGGGTGTGGACGTAGCCGTCAGTCCACGGCAGGCCATGGCACGACAAATCGTCGGGTTGATCGCCAGTGGACCGGTCACAGAACGCTCACCGGTAGCCGGAGATACGGCCGATATCTGGGAGATTGAAATCCGCCCTCATGTCGCAGCAACCCGGGCACCACTGCGGGAACTGCCTCTGACCGGATGTCTGGTCGCCGCGATCGAACGTGAAGAGCACGTGAAGGTTCCCGGAGCCAGTGATCAGCTCCAGACCGGTGACAATGTCGTACTGTTGGTCCATCGCGCCGTGGAAACAAAGATAATGTCGTTATTTGGCGTGGAGGGATCCATGTGACAGAGGAAGGGCGTCCCCCTCCTCTGTTTGACTAGTCCGCCGGAATGCGGTGTGCAGGTCGGCACACCGTCTGTCGTGATTGCTGGCTGTCCAGATCAAATGGCCGGCATCACTTCAAACCGATCAGACTTTTGTTGAGACTTCAACATCCGTTCGCTCACGTTGAATCGCCTCGTACACTTCTTCACGATGGACAGTCACATCGCGGGGTGCATCAATTCCGACACACACCTTGTCACCTCGAACCCCCACAATGGTAATGCGAATTGATTCGCCGATCACGATTGTCTGGTCGCGCTGTCTGGATAGCACGAGCATTGTCATTTCCTCCCTGAATGTGATTCTGCGGTCATCCACCACAGATGTATAATATAGTTATATGATTGCGATACGGTTTTTTAAAAACCTGTCCGGTGAAGCCTCCGCCAAAGCCTTCTGCCGGTTTGCTCATGATGGTATCCATCGGCCGGATCAAATATGTGCGTCAGGGCAACGGGGCAATTTAACCCCGCCAGGATAATCCAGGGGATACCGTGAGCGTTGTAGGGACTGTGTGGTCTCTCATCGTAATTCCGAACGGCACCAAAGGCTAACAGCCGTTCAACCGTGGAAACCGACAAAGTAACCGCAGGTATGAGGCTCTTCGCTGTCGGAGTGGCTGGGCAGTTCCTGGACCTGACGTCACCGTATCACAATGTTTTTTATTGTGAATCGGTGGAATCAGGCGATAAACTCACAGATCTAAAGTTCAAATTAATGTTTGGCATGTCATGGGGACAGTTCGTCCCCGATTGAATCTCGTGCTCGGACCATTCATCTCCGCAGGAGTTAGCACCTATGTTGTGCAGTCATCGACACATTTCCGGGGCCATCTGCCTCAGTGGACTGCTGCTGTTCGGGACGGCATTCGTCAATGCCGGTAAGGTTCAGCGTAACCGCCCGATTACCCACCCGGGATTTGACCCAACGGCAGACCGAATTGACTTGTTTGACGCCATGGCCGAAGGCCATGTTGAGACAACAGTCATTGCCAGAAATGCCCGGGGAGGTTCAGTATTGATCAAAAACACCAGCAATGAACCTCTGACCGTTGAGTTGCCAGAGGCGTTTGTCGCTGTTCAGATCAATAAACAGTTTGGTGGTGGTGGTCTTGGCGGAGGAATGGGTGGTGCCGGAGGAATGGGAGGTGGCCAACAGAGTACCGGCGGAGGATTTGGTAACGACGGCGGCGGTGCCGGCGGTGGAGGTGGAGGTGGAGGATTTGGGGGTGCCGGGGGCGGAGGCGGCCAGGGATTTTTCTCAATTCCACCTGAAAAAACCGTTCGTTTGCCCTACGGGTCTGTTTGCCTGAACCACGGTAAACCGGAGCCAAATTCGCGAACGCGGATGCAGATGGTTCGAGTCGAAAGTTACACCACAGACCCAGTGTTGACTGAACTGATCACCATGGTGGGCACGGGTCGCCTAAATCATGAATCTGCTCAGGCCGCAGTATGGACACGGACCGACAACATGAGCTGGAATGACCTTGCCGGAAAAATCGTGGTTTCCGCAGGTCGCAAGCGAGCTTATTTCCGTCCCCAGCAACTGCAACGAGCTCAACTGCTGGTCGCCACCGCAACAGGGCGCGTCCGGGAAAAAACAGCCAATGCAACTGAATCAAACAGCACAGTAGAAGTGATCACGACTGTTCCGTCGCGGGGACGATCCGGCAGTTTTGGTCAATAGTAATGACAAAGACGACGTCCAGTGTCTGAGAAACAGGCGACAACCTCACAAAACACAGGGACGAAGCAGACTATGCTTCGTCCCTTCTGTTTGGTGCGCAGTCCGCTGAACTCAGTCCATCGGACTGCAAATGCCCGTTGCCTGTTTGTCCTGCTGAACTGACGCGCCGGAACGGGATCGATGATCCGGTCATGGGACACAACCGATCGGGTCACAGGTTACCCACAGTTTTACGTCCTTTGAATTAACCTCGACCGACGAACTCAAACGGCTTGGCAACATTCATGACCAGGCGTGTAGGTCTCGGAAAATCCCTGTCGGATCTCCTGTCCGGCCGCTGGCTGATCCTGTCAGTCGTTGTTGGCCTGCTTGCGGGCTGTTCGGGCATCGTTTTCCAGGTGTTGACAGAAGCCGTGAGTCACTACGTTCTGTGGTACGCGAGCGGATTTCAGACGGGTGGAGCGGATGGAGAATACCACCTGTTTGAACATCATCCCTCGGCTATTTCGCTGACTGCTGTATTGATGGTACTGGTGTTGGGTGGATTGATTTCCGGTTTCTTTGTTTATCGGTTTGCCCCGGAAGCAGAAGGGCACGGCACCGATGGAGCAATTGATGCGTTTCATAACCAGCGTGGTACGGTATCCGCCCGAATTGCCGTGATCAAAACTGTGGCATCGGCCCTCACTCTGGGTTCGGGCGGTTCCGGAGGCCGGGAAGGTCCGATTGCCCAGATTGGAGCTTCCGTTGGATCCAGTATCGGTCAGTTTCTCAACCTCTCAGCACGGGATCGCCGCATCCTGCTGGCAGCCGGAATGGGAGCCGGTGTGGGGGCCGTATTTCGGGCGCCCCTGGCCGGAGCATTGTTCGCGGGTGAGATACTCTATCGAGAATCAGATATCGAATCTGAAGTGATTGTTCCGTCAGCAATCGCCTCGATCGTGGCTTACTCCGCTTATGGGCTATTCCTGCCGGATCAGCTGTGTTTCGGACATGTCTTTGGCGTGCTTCCTGAGTTTGAGATGCGTTCCATCGCCGAACTGTTGCCGTACAGCGCATTGGCGCTCGTACTGGTGGGAGTTGGATTCCTGTACACACGGTGCTTTCACGAATTGAATCGAGTATTTTCGCGACTACCGGGCCCACGAATGGTCCGACCAGCACTGGGAGCCGGCCTCGCCGGTCTGACTGCGATCGCGCTGTACTTTACTCACGACCGCAACGATCAGACACTGGCCGTACTCTCAACGGGCTATGGGCTGCTGCAAACAGCACTCAAATCACCGGGTGACATCAGTATCTCGATCCTGCTCACTGTGGCTGCTGCAAAGATCATCACCACTTCACTGACGATCAGTTCCGGCGGCTCTGGTGGTGTGTTCGGACCATCAATGGTGATTGGAGGCTGCGTGGGAGTCGCCATTGGTCAAATCACCGGCATGTACTGGCCTCATGAGATTCATCCGGGAGCATTTGGAGTCGTTGGTATGGCCGGATTCTTTGCAGGCTGCGCTCATGCTCCCATTTCCACAATCATCATGGTGTCAGAAATGACAGGCAGTTATCAGCTGCTGCTGCCCGCGATGTGGGTATCAACTTTGTGTTTCCTGATGTCGCAACGATGGACGCTGTACGACCGTCAGGTCCGAAACCGACTGGAATCTCCGGCTCATCGCGGCGATTTCCTGATTGATGTCCTCGAAGGAATCACGGTTAACGATGTCTATCGCCGGGATCGACAAATCGACACCGTCTCGGAATCGATGCCGCTGGCATCGATTCTTCAACTGCTGACTCGTACCCAGCAACACTACTTTCCAGTTGTCAATGAAACCGGAACGATGGTCGGGATCTTTTCAACAGATGACGTCCGACGATATCTTTACGATGAATCCATCTGGCAGCTGGCGGATGCTGCGGACGTAATGACGTCACCATTTTTAAGCGTGGCACCTGGCGACGATCTAAACGTGGCTATGCAAAAATTCACAGCTCTGAACCTGGATGAACTGCCGGTGCTCAGCGTTGAAGCACCAGACACGTTGCTGGGCATGTTGCGGCGAAAGGAAACGATCGCAGCCTACAATCAACGACTTCTGGAACGCCAGCAACTGGCGAAGGAACAGGCGTAACTCCGCTCAGAAATACTGCGACCGGTTACGCAGGCACAGGCCATCTGTTCCTGAAACAACAGGTCACCTCGGACGTATCATCAGGCGTTTGATCAGCGGCATTGCAGCTCACTCAATCGGACCGGCAATGTTACAGAAGACCGCACAGTGTCCGGCCCTGAAATGATCATCCTCGATCCGACGATCACCCGACACGTTCTATCGGGTGAAACAACCACATGGAAAAACGATCGTTCCCTGTGTGTCTCGCAGGATGACTCAGCAAAGTTACGTAAGACTCACCGGCTGTCCTTCTCCGGCAGATTGCAGAATCGCAGCGGTGACATCAAAAACAGACAAAGCACATGAAAACGGCGCAGGATTCGAGGCAACTCCACTCAGAATATCCAGCAGACCACTAACCGGATTGGCCGTGGACAGCGGACCGGATTGATCAGTCGGCAACTCCACCGGACTGACCACGTTCCGGCGTGCGATGAACACTCGATCATCCCGAAGGATCAAATCCGCGTCATCGCAGTGAATCAGTAACTCTTCGTAATAAGAGTGGGCGTTTCCGGTGAACGCCAGCGTCAATGGAATCCCTCCGTGCAGTGTTCCGGTGACAGTGGCAATGATTTCGACGTGACTGGCGGAATTCTGAGTCATCGCGAACAGACGATCGGGGTGACGTCCGGTGATGTACATCAGTGCATCGATCTTGTGACTGCCGGCATCACCCAGAAACCCACCGAAGTTCATGGCCGGATCGTCCCGCCATGTCTGACCAATCCCGGCTTCCCAGTGTTCGTTATTGACAAACGTAACCGATCGTACGTTTCCCCAATTTCCGCCTGCCACTTCCTCTTTGAGAAAACGATGGTTCTTCCAGAAACGACGCTGATACCCCAGCACACAGTGGCGTTGAGGATCAGACTCCGACATTCTGATCAGGTTTACAATTTCTTGCCGCCCCTGGGCCAGTGGTTTTTCAGCCAGCACATGCCGTCCGGCCGACAGTGCACCGGCAATTTGATCGTGGTGGCAGCCAGTCGGTGTCGCAATCACCACGGCATCGCTGTCGGAAGCGAGCGTCTCTTCGAATGAACTAAACACAGCGACATCCGGACCGCATTGATCCCGCAATCGAATGGCCGCAGATTCTGACGGGTCGAAGACTCCGATCACGCGGGCCCGCTCATCTTGCTGCAGCAGCTGAGCATGGGCCTGCCCCATACGGCCACAGCCAACGACGACAAATCTCCACACGTAGTTTTCCGGCACAACGGCACTTCACTTCGGAATATGGTTTAAGGTGTACCATGCGGAGGAATGCAGAAGTTCCTCGCCATCGCGACTCCGCACACCGTCTGCAATCAGCTCATGCACAAACAGTTCCCGTAACCCGTGCACTCTCAATCGGACTCGTCGTCCGTCATCCGAAACGGTCGCCTGATCGACACTCAGGTTCTGCTTCTGAATTTCGTCACTGCCGTAAGTAGAATGATAAAGATAGGTATGACTGGCTATTTCATATGACACCGGATCAGCTGCAGAACGAACCTCCACCGGCTTGGTAAACACCAGTTCAAACCCGTCAGATAATGCTTTCATTTCTTTGATTTCAAACGGAGTGCGTCCGGTCCACACAACACGCTGCAGACCATAATCCGCCGTTCCCAGACTGCTCCAGCCGCGATTAGTAAGCCCGGCGAACACGCTGCCATCGGTGCCCTGCGCCAATCGCAGTACTGCCGAAGCGAATCGGGACCGAAACGGAAAACAGGCCCCCTGATATTCACCATCAACCTTTTCAAGAAACACACGCAGCATCCCCGCCTGACTAAACTCTCCGATGAACAGCTGTCCGGCAAACGGCCCGAATTTGCCTTCGCTCTCGTCCAGCATGATATCTGTCACGGATTGCCCGGTCTTTTTGTAGGGAAACCACACAGCAGGCGGACGAAGCTGCTCAAACTGCTGTAATGCCTGAGGATATGGCAGACCATCGGGGACCTGCTTCACTCCGCTGATCCGCGATCCCGTCAGTTTCATCGATGCCAGAGCTTCGGCATGATGAAAGAACGCTCCGTCACGCATGTGGTGTAACGAATTCGTAGCCACCCAGTTACCCTGCTGGTCCGTATAAAACATGTCGCCGGCATCGTTCATTCCGATCCCGCACGGTGATCTCATCCCTGCACAAACCGGAACCAGATCACCGTCCGGAGTCACCTTCATCCCCCAGCCGCGCCAGCGAGCCTGAACATAGCCAAAAGGGGCATCGTTGACTGTTCGACTGAACCGCCATTTCGGCGTTCCCATTCCAATATTGAGTGTGATCCACAGATTTCCCTGGCGATCCAAAACCGGTCCAAAAGCATACTCGTGATAGCCACCCGTCAATCCCCAGCCCCTGGCCACCGTTTCATATTCATCGGCCCGACCATCATGATCGGTATCTCTGAGTGCCGTCAGTTCGGTACGCTGGGCGGTATAGAACACGTCACCAATTTTCAGCAATCCAAGCGGTTCGTGAAGCGCCTGAGCAAAGCGATGAAACGTCACGTTCTTTGGCGGATCGTCATAGACTCCGTCCAGAAACCACACTTCTCCCTTGCGAATCGCAACGGCAACGCGTTGATCATCAATAACCGCCAGTCCGCCCACTTCCAGCGCCAGTCCCTCCGGAGCCGGCTTCCAGTTCTTGGACCGTGAGTGACTTGGTGATGCGGACGTGGTGACGGAAATCAACCGATAGTAATCGTTCTCCACCGCTGCTTCTGAACAGGGTATCGAACAACAAGTTACCACCCAAAGAATCAGGGAAATGGTCCGTTTCACCATCGGTACTGTACCTCCAGCGTAAGTTCCTGATCGAATGACAAAGGAACAATCCACTCCATCCCCTCCTGAGTGTCGCGAAGCACACTTTGGGCGGCAAGTCCATCGTCAAGCGTGACTGTTAGTCCGTCCTGACTGCGACAGGATGTGTTGCCAACACGTTCCAGTGTTGTGGCCCGATGACTGCGCAGCCAGAGTTGCTGATCCCGTTCCGCTGGTGCACGGTGTTTGATGTGCAATCTGCGAATCAGCTGCTGATCACCAGGCACCATGCGATCTTCCACATCGACGTGACGGATGCGATAGCGGAAGACGGGAATACCGCTGCGGTCCAGACGAAATCCCAGGAAACGACCGTCTGTCTGCCCCGTCCCTGAATCCGGCATCATCGGCAGCGGCCAGGCATCATCGGGACTGTTAAGAAACGCCAGTGACACACCCTCCGGCAGGTCGATTGCGTCAGTACTCAGTGGATTTGCCGGTGGAGCAAATCGGTTAAACCAGGTGCTCTGCGCATCCAGAAACCGTCCCCTCCACGCCAGCGCCGGACGAATCTGCTCTGCGTCGTACGCAAAGTGTACGCGCTGAGGGAATCCCACAGCGATGGCATAAGTGCCCACGCGTTCCATGAATGTCCTCAGAAGGACGGGTCGATCGGCAGGTTTCAGTTCGAACTGCTGAGAACGCGCCTGTTCAAGTTTCGCAGGCAGCGGATAATTTTCAATTCCTTTCAGATACATCCACATTGCAGCTATCTGTCGCTCCGGATTCCCGTCAAGCACCGCTGAATTCTGACTTCTGCCCCCGGGAAAAAAGGAAGGCATGCGTGTGCGTTCCTTGAGCCGGACCGGATTCAGCAAAAAGTCGTGAAACCACTGAGGGTGCACACGCTCCGCGACTCCCTCAAGCTCCGTGCCGATGACACCCGGCAGCACTTCGCCCCGCAGTGAATGACACTGGACACAGCCGACATCCAGCAACTCACGTCCCGCCTCTGCCAGATCTGTCAGATCACCAAACACATCGTCTTCCGTTGGCTGGCCACCGCCGGAATCTGTCGCTGCAAGCAGTAGAGGAATTCGGTTGATTTGAGGCCCGGAAAAAACCGGCATCCGAATACTCATGTGGCTGCGAAGAGATCCCTTCCCCTGCAGAACAAGTTCCGTCCAGCCGGTTTTGAGCTTACGACCGGCGCCGGTCAGTGACGGTGGCAGTCTTCCTTCGTCGCCGATATCCACATTACGAGACGTCTCAAAATATCCCTTGCGGTTACGTCCCACCCCGCCGTATCTGTCACGTTCATGACACGCCAGGCAGTTCATCGTTAACATCGTCAGCTGCAACTGATCAGAGGCCTCGGCCGAGACGTGTTCCGTCCTGGCATCCTCAATCGCACTCCGAATTGCTGCTAATTGAGGACCATCCAGAGAGAATTGAGGCAGTCCGTGACTTTCCGAATCGATGCACTGCCGCCGACTGCTCAAATCCAGATGCTTCAGAGACGTTGCGGGTAACGGGGCATCAAGACCGTCCACCGCGTGGCAGCTGGAACAGCGTAGTTCGGAAAACAGTTGCCGGCCCTGACTGACAATTGAAGAACTGGTCACGTCTGCACCGGGTGATAATCCGGCAACTGCGGACTGTTCCCGAAGCAGCCACGCGGCAATGTCGGCTGCTTCCATCACACGAAGCTGGAAATCCGGCATGCGTCCCCCGGGACGAATCCGATGCGGATCCCGGAGAAAATGTGTCAAGGACTGACGAGTGTACTTTTGCGCGGGATCCCCCAGCGGGACGGATTCCACCGGTCGGGCTGCTGACAGCAATCCGGCTTCGCGGAGCTCTTCAGGATCGAGCTGACTCAGCAGTTCATCCAGCGGTGTAGCTTTGGTGACCACGGTCTCATAGTCTTGATCAGGCTCATGACAGGCCACACAGCCAAGACGATGGTACAGCCGTCGGCCATTCGCAGGATCGCCCAGTTTCCAAAACTCACCGGGAACAGGTCTCCTGCCGGTTCCTTTGATTTCAGGAAATGGTTCCGTCAGTGTTGCCAGAAATGCAACCAGTGCCCGAATCGACTGTTCCTGGACTTCTTCAGAAAGTCCGTTCAGCATCGCAGGCATTGTTGAACCGTGTTTCACTTCTTGCGGACCGGCAAGAAATCGGGCAATCCAGTCATGATTCAAACGATTTCCTGCTCCATCCAGTCGGGGACCCCGTTTGGGACTCAGTCCGGCATTTTCAGTCGTGTGACAAGCGGTGCAGCTCAATTCATTCAGCAGCAATCGGCCAGCAGTAACAGAATCCACGTCCCCAGAACGGGCAAACCGATCGAAAGCTGCTACAAACGGCGGCTGATGCTCAAATCCCGCTGAGGAAACTGCGTCCACAGCAGTCCGCGAGTCAGAACGTATTTCAATATTTTGTTGCGGTAAAGAATCGCCGGACGGGCTGGTTTGAGCGGCCGTGCATCGACTGTCAACGAGCAGCCGCAAACCAGGCCACAATAAACATGCAGCAGGAATTAACCACAGAAAATTTCGTTTCGCCGGTTCCATACATATCTATCCGGTACGACACTCCGGTTGTGAGCACGTCCTGTTTAACCCGACCAATTGTAATCCGGGATTATACCCGCCGACTACCATCCGGAATCGGGGAATTTGAAATGAACCGATCCGGCACCAGACCGAACAGACAACACACAGACATTGACGAATCTGTCTCCGCCGGCCATTCTACCGACGACCCCATGGCTTTGGTCGACCGAAATTTAAGGACGGCTTGATGAACGATTCCCATTCAACGATCGATTCCGATTCGGAAAATCGTCCTTGGTTCACAGGGTCAATCCCATCACGTGAGTTGCGACGTCGAATCTGGCATATGAGTCCTGGTTTCCTGCCGTTGATTCTGCAGTTTGTTCCCCACGCTGATCCGGTGTCACCAACTCTTCGCTGGATTTTTATGGGTGTAGCAACAGTAATTGGACTCAGAATCCTGTGGGGATTTCGACAGATCCGACGGAACAATGAAACCGGAGGCATGGCCGCGGTTGCCGGTTATTCGTTATCTGTAATCATAATGCTGCTGCTGTTTCCGCAACATCTTGAACTTTCGCTGGCCCTGCTGGCAATCCTGGCTTTTGGTGATGGTTCGGCAACTCTGTTCGGTCTGTTGATCCAGGGACCAAAGCTACCATGGAATCCGGATAAAACGTGGAGCGGTTTGCTGGCGTTCGTGGGAATAGGGTCGATGATGGCCAGCTGGATTTACCGGGGAGAAACACTAAATCCGGAAGCCATCGATGCTCCGGTTGGTTTTCAGACGGCACTGATGCTGGTGACACCGGCTGTCATTGCTGCAGCACTGTTCGAGTCTATCGACAGCCGTATCAATGATAATATTCGAGTGGGAATCATTGCCGGCCTGATGTTGATGCTCACCCATATGTACCGACCGGTGTAAGCCACGAAACTTCCTGCAACGGTCAACAACCAACACGTGTTATGGCTCCACTTCTTGAAGTATCGGATTTGCGGCGGAGCTTCGGTTCGGTGGTTGCCGTTGATGGTGTCTCGTTCGAAATCTCCGCCGGTGAAGTCTTCGGTTTACTGGGCCCCAACGGTGCCGGAAAATCCACCACGATGACGATGTTGTGCGGTCTGCTGCCGGTGACGTCGGGACGCATTATGCTTGACGGTCGAAATATCGAGGCAGGTTCCCGGAAAGCGAGACAGAGTCTGGGCTACGTGCCTCAGGATCTGGCCATTTATCCGGATCTGACTGCTGAAGAGAACCTGTCATTCTTTGGTTCCCTTTACAATCTGTCCGGAACACGACTCAGGCAGCGTGTTGATCAGGCACTCAGTCAGGCCGGACTCGCGACACGGCGGAATGATGCTGCCGGAACGTTCTCGGGAGGTATGAAACGTCGACTCAACTTTGCTGCCTCCGTTCTGCACCGTCCACGCTTGTTAATCCTGGACGAACCGACGGTTGGAGTGGATCCGCAGAGTCGTACTCATCTGCTCGACTGCGTCCGCACCGTACAACAACAGGGGGCTGCAGTCATTTATGCCAGTCATTACATGGACGAAGTCCATGCTATCTGTTCACGGGTGGCTGTCATGGATCATGGAAAGATTCTGATTTGCGATGAATTGTCCGAACTCATCGCCGGTGTGCCTCGTGAAATCGAACTGGTCGTACCGGTCAGCACAGCAGCAGAAAATCTAGTTCTTCCGGAATCCGCAACGACTTCCATTACCGAATCCGGTTTATCAATTCGACTCGCAGACAGACCGTCATCCAGACATTCTCTGAATCACCGACTGGCGCAGCTGATGACACGACTGTCTGATCAAAACATACCCTTAATTCATATCCGCACACACGAATCGAGTCTTGAACGATTGTTTCTGAAATTGACCGGGTCACGACTGCGCGACTGACGCAGACCTCCGTAACCCGGAAACAATCGATCTGCTGACCCAAGGACGAACTATGCACGCCATCGTAATTACACTTAAAGATCTGCGTCTGTTGATGCGGGACCGGCGGGCTCTGATCGTATTGCTGGCGTTACCTCTGGTTCTGATTTCTGTGATCGGAATATCAGGAAAGGAACTTGTTTCACGTCGCGATCAAAACACAACGCCGACTGAGGTCTCACCGTCCAAGTTGACGCAGGGCAGCGAAGATCCGTCGCGAGTGTATCGGGCGATTGTTCCTGGATTCACGGTCCTGTTTGTATTTTTTCTGGTGAACATTATGGGACGATCCTTCATTCAGGAACGTGACCTCGGAACCTTGCTGCGTCTGCGGGTCGCCCCTGTATCGACGGCATCGATCATGGTCGGCAAGACACTGCCGTTTCTACTGATTTCCATTGTCCAGACTGTGTTGCTGCTGGTATCAGGAGTTTTGATTTTCGGCATGGATCCCGGCAACCGCCCCTGGCTGTTTGCACCACTGGTGGTGAGTACGTCACTTGCCGCAACAACAATGGGGCTGGCATTCGCTGCTCTGGCACGAACCGACGCACAGGTATCAGCATGGGGAAACCTGCTTGTCCTGACGACCGGTGGCATCAGTGGTTGCCTCATACCACGCCATTTGACACCCGAGTTCCTGCAGCAGATCAGTTTGATAACTCCACATGCGTGGTCACTGACTGCTTCTCGGGAGATCCTGGCTGCTGAAGTTCCGAACACACTGACGGTGCTCTCGTCCTGCGGAGTCCTGCTGTGCTTTTCTTCGGTATTTGGAATGGCGGGGCTGATCGGTTTTCGCCACCAGCCGGCGAGTTCAATTTGAAGCCTGATCGCGAAGTTCAGTAAATTGCCGAGACGTTCTGCACGACCAGACTTCATGCTCTGTCAAACACATTTTACCTGACCATCTCTCGCCGGGTTTCCCGGTTTGTTACTGAAGAAAAAGGTCAGAAATCACAGAGCGCTACTGTTCCGCCTGGACCTGTGTTGAACCGGACCGGACTGACGGGTGTCCCACTGCCTCGGGAAACGCCTCCATTATGATTCCTGCAATCAATCGATCGTCGTCGTCCAGTCGAGCGCCCAATCCGCCTTGTTCTGGAAAACTCTGGCGAAGCCCACTCAGTATCAGTGTCCAGACGTGATGACCAGGTTTCATCAGGCCTTGAGCAAATTGCCCCTGAAAGAAGTCCTGCGCACGTGCCCTGTCATGAGCGTACTCCCACAAACCAAATTCACCCATCATCACAGAACACAGCAGATCGGACCAGCGTTCCGTGGAAGCTCGAAGTTGATTGATCAGGTTGACCTGCTCTCTACTGAGTGACGTGTCATTGAAACACCGGTTCAAGGCCTTTTTTCGAATAACAAGATGTCCTCGAAATACGTTACTCATCAGCTTCCCAACGCGATCTTCCCGACGATGACGATCAACACAAGTCGTCATCACAGTCCACACTCGATTGAGCAGATCATTGATAAGAATCTGCTCAGTGATTGACTGAATAGGCGGACGTACCGGATTAAGACCGGTCAACTGCTGAGGATCCTGCACGATCACACTGTTTTCCGAATCGTTCAGACGACGATGCCATCGATTGAATCGGTTACGTGACTGCACATAAAATTCACCCAGCAGTGTACTGGACAGCCCCTGCGGCTGTTGAATCCACAAATGGCTGTGGGAAGATAATAGTGCAGCCAGTTCGGTGAGGTAGGCCAGTTTCACAAGTGCAGTCCGCTCAGATTGCCGGTTGTCGTCCCACGTGCGGGGACCATTTTCAGCAGACACAGAGCAAACCGGATGCCGACATCGGTTTCTGAAAAAATCACGCCGTTTTCACACGTCCGCGAACTCTGTGTGCCACAGACGCAACATTTGATGTCCCAGACCGGTTGCGTTCGTGACACGCGGGATCCTGTACAGAAACGGTCGCGCAGCGTACTTCCGGTTCGTAAACAGCAACTTTTGCCGAACTGCCGACGGCTACATCTTACAATCGTCAGAAACATCAAGTTCGGACCGTCGGGCTGACGATTTAACACCATAATATGCGAATCTGATATTGGCAGGGTGCCTGAAATCACAGCCTGGTTCAAGGACGAATGGTGACAGACAGTAAAAGAAAAAACATCACCTCGTCCGGGACACACCCAGTCGCAGACGTCCGGGCCGGTCATGGGCCGGCCGGAATGTCCGGATCACGCCGAATCCTGATCGGTGTGATCGTGCTGCTGATGCTGTGTGGATACTTCTTTGTGGAAGACCGTCCACGTCCGGTCGAAACCGGACATACAGTCGAAGATCTGCCACAGGCGGAATTACCAGTGCACAATGTCACAAATGACCTGAAACTGACCAATCAAACGGTATCTCCGGACCAGCCAAATCAGGATCTCAGCGTAAATTCCTCCGATCCGTCACAGGACAATTCAGTTACGCAGGTTCTGCCTCCTCAGTCTTCACCGCAACAACACCGTCATGATGTCTATCACTCGTCGCAAACATCATCGCGCACTGCCGTTCGTCCGACACTGCGTTTCGCCGGTCGCATTGAACCACTGCAGTAGTCACTGCGGGTTAGGTCACTGACTGTCGTCAACTGAATCATTTCCGTCTGCACGTTCTCCTTCCACCCACAAGATGAACGAACATGTACCTGGACTACTGGCATCTCACCGACCAGCCGTTTCCCTATCGACTACCGGTTTCTGAGAGCATTGGCACGGTGTCGCAGCAGGCAGCATTGCTGCGACTGCAGTACTGTGTCGATAACGGTGCAGGTTGCGCAGTCATTCTTGGTGAATCCGGACTCGGTAAAACGACGTTGTTAAAACAACTCGAAGCAGACGGTCCTGGGCCGGAGCCTTTCATCTATCTGGCATTTCCGGGACTACAGGCCACCGAACAGTTAAGGCTTCTGAGCTCCCAGATTTCAGACACCCCGGTTGCCGTCACCGATCGACCGGATGAACTGCTGCAGAATATTGCCACAGGTTTTCGACGATCGAATGCTGCTGAGCAGCATCCGATCATCTGCTTCGATGATGCCCAGTTGTTGCATCCCACAGTGATGACAGATGTCCTGCTGCCGCTACTTAATCTGCAGGATATCGATGATGAAATTAATTTGACCGTCGTGCTGGCAGGACAACCGATCCTGGCTTCTCAATTGTCCCGACAGCCACAACTTCGAGAGCGAATTGCCGTCACTGCACGACTGACGGGCATGTCTGAAAAAGAAATCCGTAACTACGTCCAGGGCCGAATGAAGACCTGCGGCGCCGCGGAAACAATCTTTACAGAAAATGCTTTGAAACAGCTCCATCAGGTCAGTCAGGGAAACCCCAGACGGCTTAATCGCCTGTGTCATATGGCATTGCTGGTAGGCCGGGTGGATGAACTGTCCGGAATTGACGCGGAACAGATTGACGCGGTTGGGACAGAACTCATGATCGCCGCCTAGACACACAGGCTACTCAACGCACCCCGCTAAGCTCGTGGTCGTGTTCATTCATTCCCTGCCGGATTTGTGTGTCCTGCCAGGTCTGTTGGTTGTCACTGCCCGTCAGTCTCGCCCGGCAAATACAGATCGACCAGGCAATCTCAGTTGTTTAGAATGCGAACTTTGGGTACCCGATTTTCCTGCGTGCCGGTGACGTAAAACATCGTTCATGCCTGGACCAATCGCAGCCGCAGGACGGAAGCTTCCGGCGATATCTTGAGATCAGGCAGTTTCAGGAAGAAATGCAGGAATGTTCACTCCGTTGAAAGGCTGGAACTCCCCTCGCACCTGACAGAAATGCATTTCACAGTTGCGGGCACCCCAGTCGTACATCTGACGTACGAGTGTCGTTTTCTCCATTGGAATCACGGCCACCGGCATTCCGCCTTTGTACTGGTCCAGTTCCGCAGCAATGAGTGCGGCAGCATCGTCTTCGCTGCGCGTAACACCGGGACCCAGCATATTGGATGCCGGATGCCTGGATGACATCAGGAATCCGTCGACATCACCGGCCGGAGACTCAATGATGTTCACTCGCCATAAGCCGCGGGCATTCTGAATGCAGTAACGGTAATCCGTTTTACGACTGATCCCACTAACGTCCTGTTCCAGATCCGCCATGGCATCGACATCTTCGGTCGTCGCAGGCCGAATACGGTCTCGACCTGGATGATTAAGATTCAGGCCCTCGTGCGGGACCTGGAAAATCATATCCTGATAGCTGTATCGAGGTACAAATCCGTATTTGTTGTAAAGAGAAAACGAATCGACGTTGATTGCACTCTGCGTCAGTCGCAGCGAGGGGAAGCCGTTGTCGTCGGTGTAGTCAATGATATGCCTGAGCAGTTTGCCCCCCAGGCCGCTGCTGAAATGATTAGGGCTGACGGTCATGATTCCCAGGCTGACATGCGTCTCACGAGGGTGATAAAAGCAGGACGCCATCAGCACTCCGGTTTCCGGATGTTCAGCTGCGATCGAATGTCCTGGTGTCAGATCGTGATACGTATCAAAAAATATCTCGACATCCTGTGGCTGGCAGGAAAAGATCGCCGGACACCCGTGATTTGCATACCAGACGTTGATCGAGGCAAAGATCAACTCTCCCACGGCGTGGCGATCGCCTTCGGTCAAAGGCCGCAGAATTGGTTCTGTATCAGCCATCAGTCAGTCCCCGCCAGACCGCTGCAGTCAGCCTGCAGCACAGACATCGAAGATGATCACAATTGTGGACGTCCCCGGATCCCGATCCAGTAACACGACCGACAACAATAACACGGCACAGTGTATCGCACGACCCGAGCGGCAGGAACAGTCGACACTCGATACGGTTTCCAGACGGCCTGCCAGTGGTCCCGTATAATGACGGACTGGCTGGATTTCACACCTGAAGACCGAGGTGTGCTGAACCTAAATCATTGTGGAGGCTCGAACATGCGTCTTGCTCTGAACAGACGGCCGTGGATGCTGCTGCTCATGGTGTTCATCGGGTACACCATTGGGGGATTTCCTCGGCCCTGGCGGTGAAACCTGAACCCATCACCCGGTTGAAAACCACGAATTTCCGGCAAGCTGCTTCAAACGCAAACGAGCGGACGCATCCCGGACAGGAACAGATGGAAAACATGGCGGTCCAGCCGATACCGCAATCAGCCTGTTGATGCCGACTCGTCGGATTTTTTTGACGCGGCAGCAGGAGGGTTCACCCAGTCCACATCGCGCAGCGACTCTTCTGACAGGGAATACGTGGTGCTCACCAAATCGTCCTGCAGCAGGATCATTTCAGGAAATCGGTGCGGCAGAACGGTCACGGCAAACACCTCCTGAACCTTGTCTTCAAAGCGGGCAAAGGCCACTTCCTGACCGGACCGCAGATCGACTACCGACATGCCGGAAATCCGTTTTTCCAGACGTTTGGTGATCGGGATTCCACTAAACACTGCGGACTCACGCACCTGGGAAATCCCGATAAATGCAAATGGTCCCAGGAAATCTATTCCCCGTGTAAATCCGTCCAGATGACAAATCGCTTCGTATTTTCCTGTCTGCAGATCAACCGTGCCGATGCTGCCGTCGCCCGATTCAAGTAGCCACAGTTTTCCATTATACCAACGCGGTGAATGAGGCATTGACAGTCCTGAACTGATGATTTCTT